>NZ_JABMCR010000223.1 GCF_013179555.1 Bacillus haikouensis | reverse complement strand
CCGGTGATATTCGATATCAATCGTGTTTCCGCGGATGACCAAGTGTGGGTCAAACCCCTTCATCATATTCCTGCACTCCTGAAGAGAAGGGCATTCCCTGCATTCCTTGCTTTGGGAAATATATTCATAAAGCTTCATCAGACTTTCGTTCACCATTTCAGAAGTGACTTGATCACGATTCTTATTGATGAAGTCTCTTACATCGCGATTTTCAAGAATTTCTTTTTTCATTTTTTCATAGCGTTGCTGAAATGAGCCCGATGCAGCCAGTTTTTTTAGGGTGTTGTTGATTCTTTCCACTTATCATTCACCTACTTCCTGAATTTTTTCAGTTCTTCTTCAAGTTTTTTCTTTTCTGCTTCAAAGTCGTAATCATCACTTTCAGAAGAAGCGGGTTTTTCATCCATGATGACTCCCTCTTTAAACCATTCGGGCAGCTTCTCCGTCCGTACCGGTTTTCTTCTGGTGGTTTTATTTTCTTTTTTACCTTGTGCCCACTCGAGGTATTGCTGATGTTCTTTTTTAGCAAGCTCCATCGCTTGTCCGGCTGTCTCCACTTTTTTGCGCGCCCAATGTGAAGCTATTTTTTCCATATAACCTTTCGTGAGTTTCATATCTGTCTTCAAAAGGACATATTGAATGAGCACGTTCATGACACCGACCGGGAGCTTCTGGGACAGCAGTACTTCTTCGACAGCCTGAAGATCTGATTTAGAAGGGTTGCTTCCATTAGAGATATCCGAAAGTACATCCTTCGGAGAAGTCGTTTCGAGATATTCCAGCAGTTCATCTTCCTTGGTAAGCGGTTTGTCCGTTCTTTTCACTTCCCTATCGGGGGATACCCGTGCAGCTAAATCCGGCAGCTTATCCCCGGTTTGCAGCTGGTACCAGTCCCGTGCTGCTTTTCTCAGCATTTCGAGGTCGATTTCATCCTCCGAATCAATAGAGCTCAAGACCAGATTCTTCATTTGCAGAGGTTCGATCCCGTATAAATAACTCAGCTTCTTAACCGTTTCCTTCACCTTCATCGTGAAAGCCTTTCTCGGTACCATTACCTCTGACAGCCCGGAAAGCAGCAGTTGAAAATCAAAATCCACCTCGTCAAGGGGGAGCCCGGAACCGTTCTGATAGTGAATGAATTTCCTGCCTGCATCGGTTTCCGATTCAGTATTTGCATCATGATTCAGGAAATTGATGTTCTGTTCCGATGTGAAAACATCTTGAAATGAGCGGGTAATGTCCCTGTATTGCACCTTGTCAACAGCCTTATCGGTAAAGAATTGCTTTAGACGCATATAATGTGTCCTGCCAATTTTCTGATAAAGATACACATTCAGCATACCGTCATGAAAGAACTCTTGGGGAAGAAGGGGTCTTTGCAATTCATACAGAAAGCTTCGTTCCCCTTCGTTTTTATTCTCATAGACTTTTAAAAGACCAATTCCTTCAAGCTTCAATCTCGCTTCGTATACTTCCTGCAGATTTGCAGAAAGAACGTTCATTAAATGGTAATGAGCGGATTCTGATGACCAGAGCCTGTTTTCCTCCACTTCCCCCCATAGACTCATGTATAAACTATAAGGTGCTGACCCGATCAGAGGCTGATAAAGGAATGTGATAATCTTACGGTCATATTCCTGAAGCATCCCGTTTGTCGCTGCGATGTAGTGATCGATCGGCTGTATTTCATTCCAATGCTTCTTCATAGTCTGATTCTACCTTTCAAAAATATAAAGAGAAAAAGAGCTAAAGAATGTCTCTTCAGCTCACGACTTTACTCTTTTTTTATTAATTCTTTTAATTCATCTATAAATACATTGATATCCTTGAATTGTCGATAGACGGATGCAAACCGTACGTACGCCACTTCGTCTACCTTCGCAAGCTCGTCCATGACCATTTCGCCGATTTTGACGGATTCAATTTCAGAGGTCCCCTGATTTCTGAGCTCTTTTTCGATATCCATCGAGATTTTCTCCAGGCGTTCAAGCGGGACCGGCCTCTTCTCGCAGGCTTTGATCAATCCACGCAGAATCTTTTCACGGCTGAATTCCTCACGAACACCTTCTTTTTTCACGACAATCAACGGAAGTTCCTCCACTTTTTCGAATGTCGTAAACCGGTAGTTGCACTCTTCGCATTCTCTTCGCCTTCTGATTGAGCGTCCTTCATCAGCGGGACGGGAATCGACTACCCGAGTCCCATTATGCTGGCATGACGGGCATTTCATATTATCAGCTCCGTTTTAAATAACTATTACTTCAATCATATAAAAAAGCTGCCGCATACACAAGCATAATAAGGATTTCCCGTTATTTTACCTTTGTCAATTGACCGCCCAGTGCTTGATAATAATGCCTGATCTGCCCTTTCAACACACTATATGTACCGAAGATCTTCCCCTTATCCGCACTGACCTTGAAATCGACTGCCGTTTCCAGGGGACGGACGGTGATCACAGTTGCAACGATAAATAGCCGCGGAGTCCCGTTTTTCCGTACCGTGATTTCCCCTCGTTCCTTGGATTCTGAAATGACCTCATATTCTGAAGAAGAGAATAAGTCAAGTACGGCATTGTATGCTGCTCCATGCATCGATTTATAATACTCTGAACGCAAGCCGGGATCTTCATTCTTATCCGACGTTTCACATTCTGATTGAAATCTTCTTAACAGGGTTCGTAGTCCACTCATTTTCCTGCCTCCCTTTATTTATCTTTATTTTACACGAAAAAGGCAGAGTTGGAAATTGATGATTGTGAAACACGGGGATAAGTGCTTGATAGGAGGGAATTGGAATTGGAGTTGGTTGAATGGCTGGTGGGTGGTTTGGGCGGCAAAATTTGTCGTATTTTGGATAATGGGCGATATATTGGGTTTTTGGATGATAAAACGTAAAAATGGACGATATTCTGAAAAAACGGACGATACAAGCAGTTGTCAGGTATTCAAAATGGGCGAATCCCCCTTACCACCCTTCAGAACCGCACCAAAGTCACTTTGACATGAAAAAGAGATGCATCATCATGCATCCCTTACATTAATCACTATTAAAGTGCTTGAGCCTGTGATTTTTTCACTTGTACAGGACCCATTCCCCTAGGCAGCTCGATTGTTTCACGAGTATCTGCACCAAGAGCATCTGCAATATATTCAGCAGCAATATTAGGATCTAAATCACCGCACGTATATACATCAATACTTGCATAACCATGTTCAGGAAAACTGTGAATGGTCAAGTGTGATTCTGAGATGATCACAACACCGCTCACACCTTGAGGAGCAAATTTATGAAAGGCTACCTCCCGGACTTCAGCACCTGATTTAAGTGCAGCATCTACAAACGTTTTTTCAATTCCAATAACATCGTTAAGTTTTTCGAAATCGCAACCCCACAGTTCCGAGATTACGTGACGACCCATTGTTTCCATTGATCGTTTCCCCCTTTGACATAATTTTTTTCGTCAAAATGAACAAATCCCTCGGCAAAATCTTAACTACCACGGGGGAAAGTTAGTCCGAAGAGGTCCTAACCCTTTAAGTAGCTAAATCAGTATTCATCTGCTTTTAAGAAGTTCACGAAAAATAGTATACTTTGTTTAATATTCTTTTGCAATAAATTTTTAAAAACTTTTTCAAACTCTATCGGGTTTACAGCAGTTGTTTTAGTTTCATGCGCATCCTTCCTGGGTGATCAAATCAGGTTACGATCATTGCTTATGTAGAAAGGCAAAAGAAAGAACGCCCGGCGGGGACGTTCTATTGGTATACCTTATCGTTTTTGTTGATTCTTTCAAACATTCACTTCTGTTTTGGCATCCATTTTTGAGGCGACAAATTTTGCCAGGTCGACTACACGGCAGGAGTAACCCCACTCATTGTCATACCACGCAAGCACTTTCACTTTACGGTCTCCCATTACCATTGTCGATAATCCGTCGATGATAGCCGAATGCGGATTTGTATTGAAGTCAATGGAAACTAACGGTTCAGTTGTATATTCGACGATCCCGTTTAAAGAACCCAATGACGCTGTAATGAATGCCTCATTGATTTCTTCAGCTGTAACATCTCTTTTCACGTCTACCACAAGGTCGACAAGTGACACATTTGGGGTAGGTACGCGAAGGGCCATACCGTGCAGCTTGCCTTTTAATTGAGGAAGCACGAGAGACAGCGCTTTAGCGGCTCCTGTTGTTGTAGGAATGATCGATTGCCCGCATGCTCTTGCCCTTCTCAAGTCTTTGTGAGGATTATCAATGTTCTTCTGATCATTTGTATATGCATGAACCGTCGTCATCAGACCGTTCTCAATTCCAAATTGTTCATCCAGCACTTTAGCTACAGGAGCCAGGCAGTTTGTCGTACAGGATGCATTTGAAATAATGGAATGCTCTTCGATATTTAATGCGCTTTCATTTACACCCATGACAATCGTGATATCTTCATTTTTTCCTGGTGCTGTGAGGATGACTTTCTTAGCGCCGGCTTCCATGTGAAGACTTGCTTTATCCTTGGAATTAAATTTACCTGTCGCCTCGATTACAATATCAATGCCTAATGCTTTCCAAGGTAATGCTTTCGGATCACGATCACTTAATAATTGAACTCGTTTCCCGTTTACGATAATGGCATTCTCTTCAGTCAGTACTTCGGCATCGAATGTACCGTGATTTGTGTCATACTTAATCAGATGTGCCAATGTTGTCGCTGGATAACTTGCATTAATAGCAACAACCTCTAAGTTCTCTTCCATAATCGCTTTTCTGAAAACCATTCTTCCAATGCGTCCAAAACCGTTAATCGCAATTTTCGCCTTCATAAATCCGGCTCCCCTCTATATTAATGTTATACTTATATGTTTATTAACTAAAAATAGTATAACATATTCAGAGAAATAGTTAATAAGTAATTTGCTGATTTTTAATGTTTTATTATTCTGACAAATTATATTCTACGTTCATGTGAAAAATGATGGATACATTAATAAATTCCTCGGTTAATTGCTCTTAAACATATTTATGAAACGCATTCAAGTACATAAAGAGGCAAGAATAAACACCTATTTAAAGGTGAACATTTCAGTGTTGACTCTAAAGATTTCTGGGCAAGACTTTGCGCCCGCAAACCTCCTCGGTCGCTCCTGGGGGGCTCACATGTTCAGCTCCAATCAACCGCTGGAACAAGCTAAAAACTAAATGGACATTTTATAAATCTAAAAAAATACCCGAACTAATATGAATCCTTGAATTCAAATTAGTTCGGGTTTTACTTAGACTAAAACACTGTTGTCCCAGCCTCTTGTTAAGCATTATGGTCTTAGATTCCAGTCATTTATTATCATGTCGAGCTGTTTTTCCGATTCCTCAATCGTTCCATTATTGTTGATAACAGCATCAGCGAGTCCGACTTTATCTTTCAGTGGAAACTGGGAAGCGATTCGTGAAGATGCTTCTTGTTTGGTGAATTGATTTCGTTTCATCAGCCTTGACAATTGCGTTTCTTCATCTACATATACGACGATCGTCCGGTCGACCATCCAAGTCAGTTCACTTTCAAACAGAAGCGGAATGTCCATGATGATCGTGTTTTTTCCCGAAGCGGCGGCTTGATCCTTCTCTGACAGCATCAGTCCGCGCACGGCAGGATGAACGATGCCATTCAGTTTTTTTCTCATTTCTTCATTGCGGAATACAATAGTTCCGAGCTTTGCACGGTCTATCGTTTCACTCTCCTCATGCAGGATGCCTTTGCCGAATTCCTCAACAATCGCAAGGTAAGCCGGCTGCCCTGTCTCCACGACTTTCCTTGCAGCAAGATCAGCGTCTATAACCGTATACCCTTTCTGCTCAAGCATGTTTGAGACAGTACTTTTACCGCTTGCGATACCGCCTGTCAATCCTAGAATAATAGCCATATGTCAATTCCTTTCTACATTGCCTTTTCAATTAAAAACGCAGAATTCCTATAAGTATCAACAATACGCCCGGCAGGAAGGAAACACGGTGGATCCATTTCAAATGGGAGAAGAACTGCCCCATCTTCAAGCCTGATAATAAAAAGATAAAGCTCATAAAAAGAATGGCCAGTGCCAGTAGAAGCGGGGAGAAATTCAGCAGCGCTGCTCCGATCCCTGCCCCAAAAGCATCGAGCGATAAGGCGATCCCGAGCATGAACGCTTCAATTCCTGTAATCGTTCCCGACCTGTCAAAATCTGCTGTCAGCGGTCTCCTGAGGATTTGAATAACTAATCCGATAGACTTGATTTCAAAATTGATCAGTGTTTTCTCTTCTGACTGGTTCACTTCTGAACCTTTTTCCGGTCTGAAGAACTGATAAAGAACAACGGCACCGATCAAGACGAGGATCAGCCCGCCAATACGGCCTGCCCAAACCGGGGATAAAATGGATTGAATCGTATCTCCTACCATCATCGCGGCAAGCAGCGAGCTTGCCGAGCAAACCGATATGATACTGATTGATTTTAAAGGAATTTTCACTTCTCGTAATCCGTACGTCAAACCGGTACTAAAGCTGTCAAGACTTACCGCAAATGCAAGCAGTAATAAGGCGAAGGTTTCAGTCATCTAATAGCCCTCCCAAAAATCATTACAATACTATATGGCAAGGGCTTATCAGATGTTAAATGTGTTCAGGCTCGTTCATAATTTCTGGCAGCGGGGACAATAATGGGTCCCCCTTCCTGCCGATACCTTTTTCTCGATTGGTTTCCCGCATATCCTGCAGTCCTCATCTTTCCGGCT
>NZ_JABMCR010000222.1 GCF_013179555.1 Bacillus haikouensis | reverse complement strand
ACCTTTCCACAAGAACAAATTATTAGTCTCTTGTTCCTTCATATCTTCCGACTTTTATTTTCCCCAAAAGCTTCTCTCAGCCGTTTATTCGTTTCATCAAATCTCTTTCCCTTTGCCTCGATGTATTTTTCATCCGCTTTTTCTTTACCTGAGGCTACGTGAATAATTTTTTCGTCTTCATTCTGCTTTCCCTGTTTGCTCATTATTTGATCCCTCCAAGTAATTTGATGGCAAAGTTACGAAATAAGGCGGATTCCGATTCGATGATGTCTCGCAAGATGTCTTCTCTAAAACGCCGCACGTTCTGTTCCGTCGTGAATCGATCAACAGGATAATGAAAACAAATCACATAGTGTCCTGACTTGATCCACAGATATAACTGTCGCTTTTTTTCACTATAGAACAACTCGGGATTTCCGCTCTCGAACGCTTTTACTACAAAAGAAGCCGGATCCTTCAGGCTGTGGAATGAAGGATCGTCACCCGCCATACCGGAAGCAGCAATGAATTGAAGTTGTCCAGCTGCCTTTCGATAAAGCGTGATGCCCGAGCAGGATTCATATTCACCGATTACTCTTTCAAACACGGTTCCCGGCTTTGTATAAATGATTCCCTTTGTCAGGAAGCGCTGCAGGTATTCGAGAAACATTCGTGGATTGTGTATTTCTCCATTATTCAGGTATTCAATTAGTTTAGAGGTGAATTCTGCATGTTTTCGATAGGCGGGGCCCTCTGAAATCTGTTCATCGATTTCGTCTTTCAACGCAAGGTACCTGCTGCCTTTTCGAAATAAATCACTGAAGTATCTTTTCATTCCCTTTATTGTATCGACACCAAGCGCCATTTGTTCCAGATAATGGCCTTTTTGATAGACGTCATATAGAAATCCCCATACATATGAATCAATCTGATCCGTCTTCCCAGGATGTTTATTCCAGGCTGCTTCGGCAATATCCTTATACGTATCAGGCTCCACGCCATCGTGGTCTCTCTTATATTCTTCCACCATCTCAGCGATCATCATCCTCAGGTCATCCCAGAACAACCGGTAGATTTCTTCTTGTACAAACACGATAATGTGCTTGTTCAGTTGGTGCGCCGCTTGAAATTCACAGTGCGTGACGGTTGCTTTAAACGATTCGATATAACTGCCGGCCTTTTGGGCAACGAATAATAAGAACACATCGCTCTTCCCAACGTGTTCCAGGCAATTTTCAACCAAATGCTGCGGCGGCCAGGGACCAAAGTCTTTCTCATACATCAGCGGCTCATGTTCCATCGCTTTCAATTCTGAATATACCTGCTCCCTCAGCAGGCTCAACCCGGGATCGGCAGCAGAACTTATGAATATCCTCGCTGGTTCAGCCATCCTAACACCTCATTTAGTAAGTGCATTTACTATTCGATTCTATTCCGTTCGTTTTCATTCATTCCATAAAAAATGTTGCGGGCAGGTTTAAGGGAATTTTTTAAAAACACTTGCCTTTACACCCCTCCTCGAGTAAACTAATGAAAATAATTCCAATACACTATAAGTAATGATAGGATTCAGTAGTCAATTATCTCCCTGTCGAAGAGATCTGATGGACGGTGAAAATCAGAACAAAGATAATGGCGAATTACCCCCTTGAACTTTTCCTGTGAACAGCAGGAAACGGCCGGACCGTTATCTGATTGAGTGGAAGAGTGATTCTTCAAGCAAGGGTGGTACCGCGTTAACCACGCCCCTTTTATCAGGGGGCGTGGTTTTTATTATTTTATAAGGAGGAGAAAGGGATGAAGGAACTGACAAAAGAGCAGCACGCAGAAGTGGAGAGGCAGATCAGCATTTATCTGAGCGGGGTTGTGGAGACCATTCCGGAGGGTGAATTAAGAAACAAAGTGGCCCGTTCCATTCAGACCGGCAAGCCGTTGAAAATCAAGCTCGGTCTCGATCCGACGGCACCGGACGTCCATTTAGGGCATACCGTGGTCTTGAATAAGCTGAAGCAATTCCAGGAAAACGGCCATATCATTCAGCTGATCATCGGGGACTTCACCGGGAAGATTGGCGATCCGACCGGAAAATCAGCCGTTCGTAAACAACTGACGGATGAAGATGTGAAACGGAATGCCAAGACATACTTTGAACAATTCGGCCGCGTGCTCGATATGGAGAAAGTGGAGCTCTTCTACAACTCCGAATGGCTGACGCAGTTGAACCTCGAGGACGTCATACGATTATCTTCCAGTATCACAGTCGCACGCCTGATCGAGCGGAACGACTTTTCCAACAGGATCGCAGCAGGGAAACCCATTTCCCTGCACGAGTTCTTCTACCCGCTGATGCAGGGCTATGATTCCGTCGCACTCGAAAGCGACATCGAGCTCGGCGGCACCGACCAGCATTTCAACGTCCTGATGGGCAGGCATGTTCAGGAGCACTACGGGAAAGAAAAACAGGTGGTCATGCTGCTTCCGCTGCTCGAAGGACTGGACGGCGTGGACAAAATGTCCAAATCCAAACACAACTACATCGGAATCGACGAACCTCCAAATCAGATCTTTGGAAAAACGATGTCGATACCGGATGAGCTGATCGGCAAATACTTCGACCTGGCAACAGACTTGCCGGTTGAAGAAAAGCAAACGATCTCGGCAGGCTTAACAGACGGCACCCTCCATCCAAGGGACGCCAAAATCCGCCTGGCCCGCACTATCGTTTCCATGTTCTACGGGGAAAAAGCAGCCGAATCGGCAGTCCGGCACTTCCAAAACGTCTTCCAAAAAGGAGCCCTCCCCGATGATATTCCTTCAATCGAGTGGAAAGGCGACCCGTCCATTTCCATCATCGAACTGCTGGTTGGACTGGGAATGCAGAGTTCAAAGAGCGAGGCTGGAAGAATGATCAAGAACGGCGGCATCCGGATCGACGGTGAGAAAGTGCTGGATACCGATATGGTTGTTCCCATAACGGACGGGATGATTGTGCAGGTTGGGAAGAGGAAGTTTGTGAAGGTCGGATTATGAAGGACGAAGGTTCCACTGACAACGACTAAATCTATTTCTATATAAATTGCAATGAATCTGCTGGGGCAAAACTTAGAAACCACTTTCTAAGAATGAACATAGTAGAACAGACTTTAAATACACTATGAAGACTTCGCTCTCCGCGGGCAGCCAATGAATCCTCATTAAGATGAGCGGAGGCGGCGCATAAGTCAGGCAGGCTTGAAAGGCGCACTTTCCCTTTTGGGCTTGCTTACCTTATGGCCGTTCCCCCACGGAGCAAGGAAGGCCGCATAAGTATGATTCTTCAGGACCAATCAACGCCGCTCCAAGAGGATTGCAGCTTTCGCAACAGAACAATTTGGCCGACATGATACGTATCGTGCATCATAATACTGCTGAGTAAACGCTCAATAGAGTACCTGTCAGCTGCATACGGAGCTTTTAACTTTTCATCGTCAAGGTCCGCAATCACCGTTTTTAATTTCTTCATGACTTCATTTAGGCGCTGCACCGTCTGGGCCCACCCGCTTTCGTCTTCAGGATCCCCCGGATTTCCAAAGGTTTCTTCATTGTCTTCTGCCTTATGAGGATTCTCTGTACCCTTCATTCGATGGATTACGTCTTCATTCCAAAATATCAAGTGGTTGACAATCTGCCAAATCGAATTGGTGACTCCCGAACTTGTCCATGCTGCCTCAGCGGCGGTAACTCCATGAAGCGCCTGTTCCATGGATGCAAACCAATCATTCTCATGACAATGCATCTCGAGTTGTTCTCTAAACATTTTGGTTACAACTTGCATACAAACCAGTCTCCTCGCTATTTAGTGTAATCTTTCAAAAGTAAAAGCCAAAATCTGGCTATATCAATTGGTCCTAAAAAGGGAAAAACCATTTATAAGTGGCTTAATTCATACAATACTTTGGCGTAGATGGCTGTCGCTTTGATTAATTCATAGATTTGGTGAGAGCTGTCTGCCTTACCAGGGAAAAGCGCACTGTAAGGCACTGCATTTTTCATCGACGATGCTTATGTTTCCACGCCCGATGTTAAACGTGCCGGTTCCTCCCCTGTAATCGACTGGTAAGCCGATTGCAGTGTTTTGTTTAAAGTAGAGAATTAAATCATTTAAAGTCCCCTTCTTAATTGATTTTCTCCGCCAACTCTAAAATAATCCCCTCTGGACCACGAACGTAACATAGCCTATAACTTCCTTCGTATTGCTGGATCTCACTAAAGATTTCCGTGTCCTTCTTTTTCAAATTTGCGACAATGGTTTCAATATCTTCAACAGCAAAACAAATATGTCGGATACCCAGCGTATTGGCTGAAGGCTGCTGAATATCTTTTTCATCTGATGGGCTGTGAAATTTGACTAACTCTATCCATACCTGACCATCCGGCATCCCCAATCCTACACATTCCGTTTTAACATCCTTAAGCCCAACTATTCTATCCAGCTGTTCTCCATCCAATTCCCATTCCGCCTGCACTTCAAGTCCTAAATCAAGAAAAAATTCTTTCGCCTCCGAAAGATCATGTACGTTTATACTCACATGATCGATTCTATTGATCTTCATATCTCTACCTCCTGTGTCCCTGTTATTTTCAGATGTGATATTTTACTAAGGGTGAGACGTTCCGTTTCTTTTTATCGAACACTTAAGAGGCCGCAAGTTAATTAATCGATTTTAACCAAATACATATCCGCTACAGATTTATTCCGAATAAACCCAAGGTCCTCATACAGCTTAATCGCCGGATTATCTTGGAGTACAGCTAAGCGGGCAGCCGGGTACTCTTTACTCGAGATGTTTATCGAATGGGTTAACAGAAATCGTCCGATACCCCTCTGTTGATGATCAGGGTCCACGGCTAAGCTCATGATGAGAGGATAGTCTTCAAATTCCATATGCAGGCATACACCAACAATGGTGTTCGTGCTCTTATCTGCGATTACTCTTGAACACTCATCCATGATTATATTGTTTTGATATTTTTCTATGAACTCCTCTACGTGATTCACATAATCCTCTTTGGTTCCGATTTGTTTATACACTGAATTCGCTTTATAGGATTTCATGATTAAACGGGCGATATCATTCGTATCTTCACTTGAAATCGATCTGGAGCTATATCCTTCAGGCAGCACTGCCTTCATTGACTGTGTTGGACGGATCATCCAATAATTGACTTCCCGAACCTGGCATCCTTGTTGTTCATAAGCTGGAACGTGTTCTTCTATAATGTCTCTAAAGGTAATCTCATCTTCAGTCTTCGATATCTTTATTAAATAGTTTACAAGCTTGTGTACCAACCCTTCATAGTCTTCATAAGGCGGTATAACAAATAAATCTGCCATGAAATTAGGTTTCAGGAATACACCGCCCACCATATTTTCATCTTTCATGATGACATATCCGCAGTCAAAAATGGATGCAATTTCAATCATTGCCGCCGGGGACCTTCTAAAAAAGTAGTCTGCATATTTTTGACCATAATAAATGGAATAATATCGATTGAATTCTTTCGGTTCCTGATAAACCAATCTCAACCCATCTTCTAAATCAATACCGTCGTGTATCGATTGAACTTGCTCACTCATCTTTCATTCCCCCCTCTGCCCTTCATCACGGATGAAGTACAAACTTCCAATAAGCCAGACAAATAAATGTACATACCCAAGAAACAAACCCAAACACCGTGACAATGGTATTTTCAGACCACCCGTATTTCAAGCCGTAGTGAAAGTGAATCGGTGTCATCCTGAAGATCCTCTTCCCTGTCATTTTAAATGAGGCAACCTGCAGGATGACCGAAAGCTGTTCGGCAAAATAGATAATGAATAACAGGGGAATGAGAATCTCCACTTTCTCTATAATGGCAAGAAATGAAAGGGATCCGCCTATCGCCAATGATCCCGTATCCCCCATAAACGCTTTGGCAGGAAATAGATTATAGATGAGAAAACCGAGCAAGCATCCAATCATGATCAAACAGAAAAGCTTCACTTCTGCTGTGTCTGAAATCACAAAGAAGAAAAAATATGTAGGGATGGCAACCACGCCTAGAAGCCCGTCCAGGCCATCCGTAAAATTAATGGCATTGGCAGAACCAACAACAAATAAAGCGATCACAATGATATAGACTGCCATCGGAAGATCAAAGGAGACATTTTCAGAAATTCGAATCCCGGTATCTATTCCCAGTTCGCTAATCACGTAGAAAAGCAGTGAACCCGTAAACAGAAATTGCAGCACAAGCTTGGTCCGGCCCGATACCCCTAGAGGATCCTGGCGTGAAGCTTTCCAAAAGTCATCCAAAAACCCAATAAATCCAAATAGAATGTACGTGACAGCCAGGAAATACATGAATGGCGTTGGTGAAAAGAATATGGATACGATAATACCTGTTAAAAGAATAATCCCAAACATTAACGGGGTGCCCTTTTTCATTTGATGATTGGAAGGAAGCTCTTTCCTGATCGGCTGAAGCAGCTTTAATTTTTTTAATAGAGCAATGAAAAGCGGGGATAAAACAGCGACTACTATAAACGCAATGATTGCCGGGATGATTTGATCACTCACATCTATTATTCTCCTTTTCTATTTATTACCTATATATAAATTCTAGTAAGACGGTTGATTTCCTTTAATCCATTCAAAAAAGCCTCCCACTTCCAAACGGAAGCAGAAGGCCAACCCTCTTTATTTTTTATTAACAGAAGCATCATAAATCGATTCAATCGCATTCTTCATCGCTTCGTCGAAATCTTCGGCCGTT
>NZ_JABMCR010000221.1 GCF_013179555.1 Bacillus haikouensis | reverse complement strand
CTTGATGATAAACATCGATTTCATAAGAACATCCCCTGTAACTAATTTTACTCAGTAAACTTTATTTTACCGTGTAAATAAAGTTTAACATATTGAGAGATCTGTGGGCAATAGGTTCTAGCTTACTTTCTCTCTCTGCCTCTGCTGCAAAATGTTTTTCGATTGACAATTTAATCTGCAGGCTTTAATATAAAAATATAAATTCATATTCTCCTAAAGGGGAGTAGCTTTTACAATAAAGTCGTCATTACAGAGTTAACAGCTCTCGGCTTTATTGACAACAATGTTGTTAGCGAGACCTTTACCAGCTGGTGAAGGTTGATATATGCAGAAAAAGACCTTTACCAAATTGGTAAAGGTCTTTTTGTATACCCAGCCTAAACTTGAAAGGATGCGATCATCTTGATTAAGAAAAATTTACAACAATTAATTAATAAGAATAAAGAACAAATATTACATGATAAAAATGAAATGGAAAGAATCGAAAGGAAAATAGATCTGAAATATATAAAAAATATGAAGGAGGATGCCTGAATGCTGCTTAGAAAATATGTCTCAATGTTTGGTGTCGGCGCTGCAAAAATTGATTTAGTATTACCGAAGACATCCTTTCACCCAGGTGAGTCATTGAACGGTTATTTTCTGCTGGAAGGCGGGATAGTAAAACAAAAACTGAGGCGGATCGACTGTGATTTAGTCATGGTCGATAAACATTCAATTGAGAAAACGATCGATTCCACCACGATCTATAAGTCAGAGGAACTTGAGCCGGATGAAACCAATAAACTGAATTTTGTTTATAGAATACCCAAACAATTAAGGGTCAATGAGAAGGGTATCCGCTATCTCTTTAAAACAAAACTTACTTTTGATAAAGGAGTTGAGAGCCTGGATGAGGATTGGATAACGGTCATTGCCTAGCTCAACTAAAGAAAACGCCCGACATGGGCGTTTTCTTTATATCAAGACATTACTTTGTATGTTTTTAGTTGGTCTAACTTGCCCAAAATCTCCGTTACCACAGAATCAATTCCTACATTCTCCGTATCTATATATTCACCAAAATTATACTCTGCGAATGCGTCGATGCACTTAATCGTTTGCTGGAAACACCAATTCCCTTCCTCTTCTCCCCTGTTTCGCAGCCTGGAAAAAATCGTTTCCCTGCTTGCCTGCAGACAAAAATGGAGAGTATGTTCATCAATATCTTTGAAACCGCTGACTATGTAAGTGAAGTATTCCGGAACCCTTATCGTCATAGGTACAATAAGGTTCTTCCCATACTTTCTTTTAAGGGTTCGGGCTGTTTCTACAGTGAGGATTCTCCAAAGCTCGAAGTGTTGAAAATCTCCACTTTTCGACTCAGCTTTTTTGATCTTATCGGGCAGGATCTCCCTAACCATGTATCCCACTAGTTCAGGATCGAAAAGCATGCTGTTATCCAGTTTAGTTATAAGCTCACTTGCTATAGTCGTTTTTCCCGCACCGAAAGCGCCATTGATCATAATGATCATTTCCTCTTCCCCGTATTTGTTTTAAAATCATTTCTCCAACTCATTTTATTATCACCTCGGTTGGTATATTCGATATTGAATGATTACTATCCTTTTTGATGAAAATAAAAATAAACACGCCATAAGCTGCTTTGATCTTTACCGAGAAACTAATCGTGAAAAATATTAAGCTTCAGTTTTTCGGAAAGCAATCGTAATACTTGTCCGCCGGCAACGCTGTTTCCCTTTTTATTGATGGCAGGACCGATTATTCCTATGCCCATCCGTCCAGGCACAGCTCCGACTATGCTTCCGGAAACTCCGCTTTTCAAAGGGAAGCCTACTTCGACAGCATATGTACCGGACTCATTATACATACCAGAAGTAAGCATGATGGCTTTCACGGTTCGGACGTGGTGCGCCTGGATCAACTGTTCACCTGTTTCGATATGTCTTCCGTGATTGATCAGAAAACAACCGAGCTTAGCAAGAGCAAGTGAATTTACGTCAATTGAATTTAACCGATAATAAAGGTCGAGAGCCTCTTCCGCGTCTTTGTTTGAGAGAACGCCTGTACTTTCCATGAAATACGCCAGGCTTCGATTACGGGCACCGTTTTTCACTTCAGATTGATATACCTCTTCGTTAAATTTGACTCTATCGTCACTTGTGATCGTTTGAAGGAACGAACAGATTCGTTCAAAACGTTCCTCAACTGATGACCCATTGATAAGACTTGCTGTGGCAATGGCTCCGGAATTGATGAGTGGATTAAATGGCCTGTGTCCTTCATAGTCTTCAAGATTGGATATCGAATTGAAGAAATCATCGGTAGGTTCCATTCCTACTTTTTGAAAGACCACTTCCTTACCGAAGTCTTCCAAAGCCATTAACAAGATGATGACTTTTGAAATACTTTGAAGAGAAAAGCGGCATTCATCCTCACCTGCCGAATAGATTTCCCCTTTTTGCGTGATGATGGTTACCCCCAGGTCGGTGGCATGGGATTGATCCAGCCCCGGTATATGATCGACAACTTCTCCATGGGAGGTAAATGGTCTGCATGCTTTTACCACTTCTTCCATGAATTGATTTGATAGCTTTTGCAATCCAGTTCCTCCTCAAATCGGTCTATATTTAGTATTTACCCAAATTCAACCTACTTAATGATAGGTATTGTATGTTGAATCAAATGATTGGATATCCCTGAGCATGCTGACCTTTATCTGAAAATATCCGGTTCACTTCTACTCTTGTGCCTTCTGAATTTGCTCCATTGGATGTTCTTCATCTCCAGTATGCCGCCTTGAAAGAAAACGAGTATCAAATTTTATACTGCTCATTTTTAAAATATATCTAATAATTCCTCGAAAGATTTGATCACATAATCGTGCTTCTTTACTTCCCCGAATCCATATTTTGCATAAACAAATGGAATATCTGCATCAAGGGCAGCTTTCCGGTCACCTTCTGTATCACCAACGTAAACAGGCTCCCTTAAATGGTTTCGTTCCATAATCAGTTTAATATTTTCCCCTTTTGACAGGCCGGTTCTACCAGGGTTTTCATAATCGATGAAATGCTTTTCCAATCTATGATAGTTATAAAAAGCTTCTATGTAACCGTGCTGGCAATTGCTTACAATAAATAATTTGTACTTTTTCGCCAAGGCTACAAGTACTTCTTCCACCTGGTTATAGAGTGTTCCGCCTCTTTCACTGAGTAGCCTGGTCTCAACATCGGAGCATTCGTTCATAAAGTGCTCCCTCTCTTCTTCATTAAGTTTGGGAAACAATATTCTGCCAATTTCATGCATCTGCAGCCCCATTGTTTCCTTCAGCTGTTGTGTGGTAATTTCCTCTTGCACTTTATCATGACTTCTAATGATCTTATTCCATGCATTTACAACAGTTTTCCTGGAATCCCATAGGGTCCCGTCCAAATCGAAAATGATACTGTCCATTGTTACCCCTCCTAGTTTAAAACAGCTCTTTCTTGAAAAAAGTCAGCCGTAATCCCTGTGTTATTTCCTTTTCCGCAATAACTTCAAAACCGAATTTTATATAAAGATCAATGGCGGGAAGGTTTTTTGATCCTGTGGATACAACCAATGATTTCACATCCTTCTCATTCATTTCAAGTTCGCAGAGCAGTTTATTAGCGATGCCTTTTCTGAAATGACTGGGATGAACCATCAATCTGTGAATATCGATAACACCCTGATCATGCTTAAAAGAAATGACGCCAGATAATTCATTTTGTTCATAATAACCGTAAAACGTTTCCCTTGATTGCTGTAAGTCAGCCGATGTCTCCTTAAGTGGAGGCAATTGATCGAATCCAATCATTTCAGCTTCAATTCTATATGACTGATATTGGAGGCGTAATACCTTTAATGCCTCAGCCTCTTGAGTAATGTCAATCTTTTGTATCACAAAGCCATCATCCTTCTATAAATAATTTCAGGGTTCTTTTTCAAGGCTCTATTCCAAATGAACTAAGTGTGATTGCTTTATTATCACGCTCTTCATTTTAGTTCTCTGAATTCACTGTCGTTTTTTCATATATTTTTAATGAATTTCCTCCTAATCCGAAAGCTTCGGTCGAATGAATCCACCCATATTTTTCATAATATTTTTCCAGGTCGGTTGCCAGATAAAGTTTTTTATAGCCTTTTTCTGTGGCTTTCTATAAAGCGGTCTGGAGGAATTGTCCGCCGAGCCCTCTGCCCCTGAATGCAGGATCGACATATACACATGCAAGCCAGGGAGTCAAATCCTGACGGCTGTTAATATCATTTCGGAGGATGGCAAACGTACCAATGATTTTCTCGTTCTCTATTGCCACGTAGAATCTGGGTACGTCTTCTTCGGTCTTACATGAACGAAGCATGCAGTCTTTATAAAACATGTAGTTTTCTTCACTGCCCCACTAATTCCAAAAGGCATTTACTGATTCTTCGAATATGTCGGTTCTCTCCTTTAATTCATAGATGCGCATGTTAATGACTCCCCTTTTCCCGTAAAAATCCCTGGTAATTAAACATTTTATAATATTATGAGAATTATATCTATTTATATAGTAAAATTATACAATATTAATGAAAGGGGTGTTTTTGATGTTTATACATAAGATTGATGATGATTTATATTTGAAATTAGTTGACTTGGAGGATGCAGAAGACATGTTCCTTCTAGTGGATACCTCACGTGAGCATCTGAAAGAGTGGCTCGGCTGGGTGGACTTTACGAAAAAAATCGAGGATTCGAAGGAGTTCATTCAAGGATGCATGCGCAGCTATGCTGAAAATAAAAGTATGACCACAGTCATATTCTATAAAGGAAACGCAGTTGGAACTGCCGGATATAACACGATTGATTGGTCCAACAAAACAGCTTATATCGGGTATTGGCTGCATAAGGATTACCAAGGGAATGGAATTATGACGAGGGTCGCAAAAGCGTTAACTGACTATGCATTTGAATATTATAAACTAAACAAAGTGGATATCAGAGCAGCTGTCGGAAACAAAAAAAGCAGAAGTATTCCCGAGCGGCTGGGCTTCGTGCAAGAAGGCACAATCAGACAGGCTGAATGGCTGTATGACCATTTTGTCGACCATGTCGTTTACGGGATGCTTCATGATGAATGGGAAAGGAAAATGTAGTCTAAATAACTGCCGTCTATTTTGAATATATGAATAGCAAGGAACCAAAACGTTCAGAATTTCTGAGCGATTTTTTGCAGCATTAAGTAAAATATACACCACTTCCCCCGTGCCATTCATGGAAAAACCTCAGAAATAGGTGCACGTCCATACCGAATGGACAAAAATACATACAATGTATTAAGTCGAAATATTACCTTCGGCAAATACGCGGAGTTAGGGGGAAGAAGTATGTGGTTTGCAAACTCTCATGGCTGCGATAAAAAATGTCATAATCGCTGCAATTTCTGGGACAACTTGATGTTCGGACACTGCTCTTGCTATGATGACGATTACGACCATCCTGTCTGCAGAGACTCCAGAAGAAAAGAAGCCGTTGAACAAAAGTGCTTTAAAATTAAGGACGACCATTCCTGTAAGTGTAAACACAATGATAACGAACATAGGGATTGGAACAATTGCAGCTGTAAAACAGCACACAGCAATTGCGGTTGCAAGAAAGATCATCATTCATGCGGCTGTAAGAATCATTCAAAATGCAACTGTCACAATCACCGGGGACATCACAGTGAAAAATGTAACTGCGGCAGATAATATCAGGGCCCATCCCAAATCGGATGGGTTCATTTTTTGCAGTATGACATTCCCATGAAATGAAAGTCAGTCGTTCTCTTAAGTCTGGACAATAGGCTTCAAACTCCGCATATATCAGTACAAATGTGATTGGTACAATCAGGGGCGGTATAGAGAACTCCAGGGGAATTGCCACAGCAGGATAACCTTTAATAGGACAAGCATTGCTCTTCTGAAATAAAATGCCTTTCTCAACTTCTTTCCAATGGGAAAGCATCTTATTCTGCTTTTCTTTAAATCGTTTATTTCTCCTTCTTAACCGGAATTAGTATTTCAAAATGAGGGTCACTTAAATCACGATCAAAAGGATACTGTTCGTGTTTGATAGGCAAGTCGTCATAATACTCAAGTCCATTCTCAACATAAGGTTTATACTTACCTTTTTCTTTCATCCACTGATAAATGTTCATGTAAGTTCTGCCGATGTCGCTCCCTTTTGGATGATGGGTCCTGAAATAATGCATCCCTGGCACCAATACTTCTTCCATGCCTTCTGGTATCTTCTGTTCTGCACTCACTTCATATACTGAGTAGTGAATGAATCCATCCGGGCGGAGATGATAAGATAAACCTAATTGCAGCTTGGGATTTACTGCATGTTCCAGTTCATTTACGCGTTCTTGCATGTTGTGAATGATTTTCTTCAGTTCAGGAATCTCAGTGTATGCTCCGTCCCATTTCAAACCGATGGCACGGTATGGCTGAAGCTCAATGATGTCGTATCTCCATTCTTCCACGTTAACTCTCCTCCTAAAAATATTTTCACATTTTATATATTCTGACCAATAAAGATAATCCCTTCTTAACATTGAATTAAATTTAGGGCTTATGCTCACTTCAAATTGTATGGTGATCCTGATATTTCTGTCGATTCTGAGTAGATCACATCGTCAGTTAAACCTATATATACCAACAAAAAAACATGCCTGGAACCGCAGCCCCGGGCATGTTTTTCTAATCATTGATTCGAGGTATACTCATTTTCATCAAATTTCTCTAATTCTTTCTTTGATTTATGTTTGAAAAATAGTACCACGAGCAACGCGGGAATGGATAAAATGATATACCCCAATAGTAAATTTAGAATGGCCCTCGACCTCCTTCCATTCTTTATCAACATTGTAA
>NZ_JABMCR010000220.1 GCF_013179555.1 Bacillus haikouensis | reverse complement strand
CCAAGCTCAGCATCTGACTCCTGTGCTCAACTTTTTCAAACGCGTCGAGAATCGCCCCGCCCACCCTTTGAGAAGGCGAGTCTGAGGTCTTGAATTCAGGGTACTGATCCTCGAGATCAATCAGCTCTCTTAACAGCTGGTCATATTCTGAATCGGGCACTGAAGGTTTATCAAGGACATGATATTCATAATTATATAGATTTAACAATTCATGTAGTTCCTGTATTCGTTTTTCAGCTGATTGTTGATCCATTCTAACAACCCTTTCTTGCTAATCTTCATCGCTTATTAAACAAGTGTTTAAATCTTTGAACGTTGATTTAACAACGGTTTGAGCTGTTAACCAAACGTTTGTTTAACTGGATGCAGTGAGTTCATCCACATTTTAATTGTCCTTTAAACACCGCTGCCCGATTCCGTGGAAGACTTCGCTTTCCGCGGGTGACTCGTGAGCTTCCTCGGTCATTCCTGTAGGGTCTCACATTAGTCACTTCGCCCGCAGGAGTCTTCGTCTTCCACTCCAATCAGCAGCCAGAGTCAACTCTAATAATTAAATCAACAAATAATCTATTACATAGCTTGATTATGCTTTTTCTATCGGAGCAAACTTTGCCAATAGACGTTTGATTCCTGTCGGGCTTGGGAATGCGATATCGAGTTCGACACTGTCGCCAGAGCCTTTTACACTTACGACGGTACCTGTGCCCCATTTTTTGTGGGCAGCCTTGTCTCCCACCTGCCAGGATACTGCTTCACCGCCGGTTGTTTTTTGTACAACAGGACGGGTGACAGGTTTCCTCGGTGCAGGACGCGAAGGCGATCCTCCGGCGGATCTGCCATAGGAAGGGGAGAATGGGCTGTTGCTTTTGCTTTCAGCCATAACATCATCCAGGAGATCAGCAGGGATTTCCCCGATGAACCGTGATACAGGATTCATTTTCGTCTGTCCAAAAAGAGTCCTCATTTGGGCATTGGTCATATAGAGCTCTTCTTCGGCCCTCGTAATCCCGACATAGGCAAGGCGGCGTTCTTCCTCCATTTCGTCTTCTTCCATAAGGGAACGGCTGTGAGGAAACACGCCTTCCTCCATACCCATAAGAAACACGACAGGAAACTCAAGTCCTTTCGCCGCGTGAAGTGTCATCAGGATCACGGATTCTTTCGGCTGATCATCTTCATCCAGTTTATCGATATCTGCAACCAGCGCAAGATCCGTCAAGAATGCAACCAGACTCTTATCGTCGTTTGACTGTTCAAAGCTTTTTGTAACGGACAGGAACTCGTCCAGGTTTTCCAGTCGGCTCTGGGATTCGATCGATTTTTCAGCTTTCAGCATATCGGTGTAGCCTGATTTCTCAAGGATTTCTTCCACAAGCTCTGTTACCGATAAGTACTCCTGCATTCCAGTATAGCCTTTTACCATCTCTTTAAATTCAATCACAGCTTTGGTGATTTTCGGACTCAGCCCGATAAAATCAGCTTCCTCGAGCGCAGCGAACATCGAAATGTCATGATCCCCTGCATAACGTGCGATCTTATCAATCGAAGTAGCCCCGACTCCCCGTTTCGGTACATTGATGACACGCTGAAGGCTGATATCGTCATCCGGATTCGCAATCAGGCGAAGGTAAGCAAGAATATCCTTGATTTCTTTACGATCGTAGAATTTGATCCCGCCGACGATGGAGTATTCAATATTCGATTTAAGCAGTACTTCCTCCATCACACGGGACTGTGCATTTGTACGATAAAGGATGGCAAAGTCCGAGTACTTGCGTTTCCCGCTTTCCACCATCTCTTTTATTTTCCCTGTGACAAACTGGGCTTCCGACTGCTCGGTATCCGCTCTGTAATAAGATATCTTTTCGCCGTCATGATTTTCTGTCCAAAGATTCTTCGGCTTACGGTTCGAGTTCTTCTGGATGACTTCGTTCGCTGCTTGTAGAATTCGCTTTGTTGAGCGGTAATTCTGTTCAAGAAGGATGACATTTGCCCGCGGATAATCTTTTTCAAATGAAAGGATATTCGCAATATCCGCTCCGCGCCAGCGATAGATCGATTGATCTGAATCCCCTACCACGCAAAGGTTTTGAAAGCGGGAAGCGAGCAATTTGACGAGCATATACTGGGCTCTGTTCGTATCCTGATACTCATCCACATGAATATATTGAAACTTACGCTGATAGAATTCCAGCACTTCAGGTACACGCTGAAAAAGCTGGATCGTCGTCATGATCAGGTCATCGAAGTCGAGTGCCTGATTCTTACGGAGACGCTTCTGGTATTCTGTATAGACGTCCGATACTACCTGGTCATAGTACCCTCCCGCTGTTTTGGAGAACTCTTCGGGATTGATCAGTTCGTTCTTCGCCGAACTGATTGAGCCGAGAATGGAACGTGCATCGAATTTCTTCGGGTCGATGTTTCGATCTTTTAAGATGGATTTGATTACAGACTGCTGATCCGTAGAATCCAAAATGGTAAAATTGCGATTCATTCCAATTCGGTCTATATCCCTTCGGAGGATACGCACACACATGCTGTGGAATGTCGAAATCCAGATATTCTCGGATGCTCCCCCGAGGATGTTATTAATACGATCTTTCATCTCCCTGGCCGCTTTATTCGTAAAAGTAATCGCCAGGATATTATAGGGATTGACCCCTTTTTCCACCATAAGATACGCAATCCGGTGCGTCAGCACTCTAGTCTTACCGGATCCTGCGCCTGCCATGATCAAAAGAGGACCCTCCGTTGCCTTCACAGCCTCTGCCTGCTCCGGGTTCATTCCGTTCAATAACCGATCAGTCAAAAATTGCATAACATTCACACCACCATAACGAACATACGTTCTATATTTGTCTTCTATTATATCTCAAGGAGAAAGAAACCTCCAGTACGATTCTATCGTTTGACTGCATTGACCGTTTTCAATGCTTCTTTCAAGTCTTCATAAACACTATTCCCCACGACAATCACATCTGATACTCCGGCCATTTCCTTCGCCTGTTCAGCCGTCTTAATGCCGCCGCCGTAAAACAGCTTCGTATTCTCAAGTGAATCTTTCACTTCTCTCACTGTTTCAAGATCCCCATAGGTACCGCTGTATTCCAAATAAAAAATGGGGAGGTTAAACATTTTCTCGGCCATCATGGCATACGCAGCGACATCTTCACTTGCCAGCTCCGTGTTCGCTTCCGTTACCTTCGCCGCTTTACAATTACTATTCAATATACAATATCCTTCAACAAGGATTTCATCCCAATTCATGATCTCCCCGTATTCCTTTACCGCCTGATGGTGAAGTCCCGTTACCCAAGCGGTATTCGGGCTGTTCAACACCATCGGAATAAAATATAAATCAAATCCGGGAGTGATCGACTCTAAATTCGAAACTTCCAGTATACAAGGAACTGTGTAGCGTCTTATCCGTGCCATCAAATCAAGGACCTGTTCGAGGGTTACACCGTCCGTTCCCCCGACAATGATCGCATCGGTTCCAGATTCGCATACAGCTTCCAGCTCTTCATCATCTATGTGTTTATTCGGATCCAGCTTGAACACATGGCTCCAGTTTTGGACATCATACATTCATCGTTCCTCCATTCATACATCCATCTAACGTATTATATCATGTGAGGAAGGGAGCCGCATTACCTCGCCTTTTGTCAAAAATTGAAATTTGATCAGTGCCTGAACATCGGTGAAGGAAACATTATGGTGGTAGAATCTAAGAATCGTTCACCCCATACAAAATAAAACCGCTACCCAAATGGATAACGGTCCAATCATTATTTTTCTTCTTTTTCGTGAACACGGTCCAGAACAAGCTGATACGTATCGTTTCCGTAATTCAAACAGCGTTTGACACGGGAAATTGTTGCGGTGCTTGCTCCCGTTTCGGTTTCAATCTTATGGTATGTCTTCCCTTCCTGCAGCATTCTCGCCACTTCCAGCCGTTGCGCCAGGGATTGAATTTCATTGATTGTACATAAATCATCGAAGAATCGATAGCATTCTTCCATATCCTGCAGGGAAAGAATCGCGTTAAAGAGCTGATCCAGTTCTTTCCCTCTTAGTTTATTTATTTGCATAAGTAGTCTCCTTTTCCTTCACTATTCTTGATACGAGACAGTTCCTGATAACCCTGGAGAGCTCGGTATAATGTTGATCCAGGTAGCCCCTTTTCTCAGCGGGATTTGTTTGCCGTTTTCAAAAGGAAGGATTCTTCCTTCATCATTCTTCCACTGAACCTCCCGGAGCTTTCCTTCCTGAATGAGGTAAGCATTGCCGCCGGATTGAAAATCGATATCCCGTCTTCCTGCACTGTCTATGATTCGATGAGATGTTTCGACAATAAAGATATTCTCGAGTAAAACGGGGTCTTCGGTATCATAATCGACGGTCTGTTCCCCATTTGAGTAACGTTCGTATTTACCTTCGTCCTGATTGTATTCATAGACGACATCAAAAAGCGGGTTATTAAAGTAAGAAATCATGATGGAATTCGCTTTTTCCCCATTAATGGATTCTTCTTTGGTTAAGAACCTTAACGACTTTGGCGGTTGATTCATCACGAAATCGCTCTGCTCTGCCCCTTTTTGGATATGTTCGAAAGAAATATATGAATTATGCGGCGCTTTCCTGAATTTTGCCCGCTTGAATAACGTACCATCGTACTCCATGCCGTTTAAATGATCGATTTCCCCGCTGTCAAGCTTGGCTTCGGCATCCGGGCTGTAGCCATGGGCGATGTAGACACTGTCATAACCTTTGGCAAGGTCAATATAATAGTCCCTTGCACTTCGGACCGGTCCGATCTGCTCAGGCTGCTGACTTTGATAAATGGCCAGGAATCGGGTCACATCTCCTTCAGCGAGCACTTCATACACGATATCCGCTTTGGAAAGACCTGACTGCGGTCTTGCTTTAGGATGATTGTTCACCATGACAGCAACCGATCGGTCCTTTGACTCTTCCTTCATTTCTTCACCGGTGAGCGGCGACTGGAACTTCATTTCATTTTCCGTGGACGCAGGCGCAGCATTCTCTTCTTTTACAGGTGTCTTCTCTGCTTCTTCTTTATCAGAGCTGCACGCAGCAAGGGTCAGTGCACTTAATAAAATAATAAGCGGCTTTTTAAGCATGAATCGTAACACCCCTATTTGATCTGTTTCTATACTTTCATATTTTAACGCATTATCGTTGGAAAGAGTACCGTTTTCTTCATTACATCATAGATTCCTTTTTGCGTCACCCGGATATAAGGTAAGTGCGTGGACTGTAAAAAAAGCAAAGTGTAGATGGGATCTGAGAACCGATATCCTCTTTCTGACAGTAAAGTCTTCATCCGCTTCTCTTCTTCAATCAGCTCCGGCATTTCTTTATCCGAAAGAAGGCCGCTGAGAGGTAGCGGAATTTCTTGCAGGACCTCCCCGTTCTCAGTGAGGACAATCCCTCCCCCTAACTCTTTCATCCGATTGAACGCCGCAATCATGTCGGGTTTGCTTTTTCCAATCAAGATGATGTCTCCCGTGTTGGAATATGAGGATGCAAATCCTTTCACTCTATTTGAAAAACCTTTCAGCATAGTGCTGATTCTCCATTTCCCGTCACGGTCCAACAGCATAAGGAACGATTGATCATGGTCTTCCGAAAGTTCGTCAGTGGACGGATTGATGGTGATTGAATACGGCTTGGTGATCACATCGTTTACCATTTCGATCCCAAAAGGCATGGAGAATTGAAGATCATCATACGTGACATCCCAGTCGAGAGATAACGGAGCAAACCCATTCTCTTCCCAGTGAATCTTCTGATCATGGTCGACAGGATTGCTGTTTCTCCATACCCACTTGCCTTTTGACAGGACCGAAACCGGTGTCGGATCATCTTTACTTCTCAGGAAGTTGATATTGGCCACTCTCCCTGTTGCAATCAATCCATGCAGATGTGTGAGATTATAGTAGTTCGCAGCATTATAGCTGGCCATATTATATGCCTCGACCGGTGGAATGCCTTTGTCTATGATCATCTTTATCAAAACATTCAAGACACCTTCTTCATGAAAGGCAGGTGTCGAACCATCTGTTGTAAGGAGGATCGAATCATAATGATCGATGCCCATTTTTTGAAGACCATCAAGCAAGATGGGAAGATCGGGACGGATCGATGAATGACGGAGCGTCACCGTCAGCCCCTGGATCAGCCTCTTATATACGTCCTCACCGGTCATCGATTCATGATCTCCGTCAATCCCAAGCAGTCCGAGCTTGGCGATGGTCTTATCGGATGATCCAGGGAGATGCCCCTCAACGATTTTTCCCATTCTCTTGGCTTCCTGCATCCAATGAAGAATCAGGTCATCGCCTTCCAGGAGCCTCGGCCATGCTGTCAGTTCCCCGCCCTGTACGACAGCGTCATGTTCAAGCCACGACTTCACATCCCCGTTAGAAAACGTTGTTTCTTCGTGCACCATTTCAGTCTGCGAATCAAACCGTGTCCACCAATACATCGAATAAGGCAGTTTATTGAAATCCCTCAATAAAGAAAACGCTTTCTTTTTTTCCAACTGTAAAAACATCATAAGATTATCGTTCACAAATGTAGTTGTACCTGTTTGGGATGCATACTTGGAAAAAGATTGGGGATTATAAAGCTGAAATGGATGGACATGCGGTTCTATATATCCGGGAACCAGGTATTGTAATGTACAGTCTACAATTTCACAATCCCCGACAACATCCGGGAGCCTGTCACCTGTGTAAATAATACGGTCTTCATACACCCAGATATGTCCCTTAACCCATTTCTTTAATGTTGAATGAAGGTATGTTGCATTTTTCAAAAGGATGGTTGGAGATCGCTCTCCATCGAGAACTTGTACATGTTCCCGAAGTTGTTTATTCTTCCATCTGTAGCGTTGTTCCAAAGCGAACACTCCTCTGGTGGAATGGTATTGTCAGTTTTATTTAAGTTCT
>NZ_JABMCR010000022.1 GCF_013179555.1 Bacillus haikouensis | reverse complement strand
GGCATTTTACGTTCGATGCTTTCCATCGTTTCAGCCTGAATCGATAACGCTTTTTGTCGCAGAGCTGAAATGACAGGCACAACTCCGAGCATGTTCAACCAGTCTTTAAAATCAACGATCTCCGCTTCGATCATCAATTCGATGTGTTCAGCTGCTTTCTTACGCTCAGCCAGATTTGCCTGTACAATTCCCTCCAAATCATCAATGTCATAGAGGAACACACTTTCCAATTCGCCTATGGAAGGATCCAGGTCACGAGGCACGGCAATATCCACCATGAAAAGCGGACGCCCTTTTCTCATGCGTTCAACAAACGACATGGTCTCTTTCGAAAGGACAAAGTCCTTTGCACCTGTGGAACTGATCATAATATCGGCTTCAATGAGTGCACACTGCAGCTCCTGAAGCGTCTTTGCATTTCCTTCGAAACGCTCGGCAAGGGTCTGTGCTTTTTCAAACGTACGGTTGATGACGGTTACCTTTGTTGCACCGCTTCCGTGTAAGTTCTTAATTGCAAGTTCTCCCATTTTACCTGCACCCAGAATCAATACGTGCTTGTTTTCAAGGCTGCCAAATACCTTTTTGGCAAGCTCGACCGCTGCGTAGCTGACCGAAACGGCATTTGAACCGATTTCGGTCTCTGAATGGGCTTTTTTCGCCACTGTCACAGCCTGCTTGAACAAATGATTGAATACCGTTCCAGTTGTTCCGGCTTCCTGTGCAGTGAAAAAGCTTGTGCGGACCTGTCCAAGTATCTGAGTTTCACCAAGTACCATTGAATTCAAACCGCAAGACACTTTAAAAAGGTGTTCGACCGCTCCTTCTTGTTCATAAATGAACAAATACGGGGTGAACTCCTCTTTATCTATATCGAACCATTGAGATAAAAAATCTTTTATATAATAACGACCTGTGTGAAGCTGATCGACTACTGCATATACTTCCGTTCTGTTACAAGTGGAAACGATGACATTCTCCAGAATGCTTTTCTTTTCCTGCAATGCTCTCATAGCAAATGGAAGATCAGTTTCAATGAATGATAAACGCTCACGAATCTCAACAGGGGCCGTTTTATAGTTTAAACCAACGACAATCGTATACATGCTATGCATTACACCCCCAATAAAATCATTAACCTAAGTATAACATGTCCGTTAAGTATCCTTTGCCCGTAAATGTGAACAGAAATTGAAACCTGGCTATGATATGATGTACCATATAAAAATCAACAATGTTTGTAGAGTGTTTATAGGGACAACACCTGAAAACCGTTTCATTTCTCTTAAATTTCGACATTTCCTACTAATGTAGGTTATCAAAACAAGCTGAAAGAATCAAGTAATGGAAAGGATTCACTCTATTTTCGGCGTATATAGTATATAAAAAGCTTCTCTATACCATTTTTCCTTAAATGCGTGAAAATAAACCTTAATCCTCACTCGTATAGTATAGGAATATGATTTACTAATTTTATCGCCAAATTTTATTGGAGGACGATCATGAAACAGCAAAGAATATTTCCGGGATTTATATTGATTGGCTTTGGACTTTATTTTTATCTGCAGCAGAAAAACATCGTTTTATTTCAGGAATTCTTTACTTGGCCCACCCTGCTGATGATTGTCGGCACTGCCTTTTTGGGTCAGGGTTATGGTGCCCGTGATTATGAAGCGATTTTGCCGGGTACGATCCTTGTCGGCTTCGGACTCCATTTTCATGTGGTCAACAAGCTTGAGATTTGGCCGGATCACATGGGGACTTTCATCCTGATCATTTCATTAGGTTTCCTGTTGAGATATCAAAAAACAAGGAATGGATTGTTTCAGGGAATACTATTTCTCACTCTTTCTATCATTCTATTATTCTATGATAAAGTTGGCGGGTATCTCGGATTAATTGAAGGACAAGTAGGATCTGCCTGGGAATTCTGGCCGATCGTCATCATTGTAATCGGTGTTTACCTGTTATTTATAAGAAAAAAATAGGCTTCTCCAAAGTTATGATGGGAAACCATTCAGTTTGCTGGGAAGGGGACGTCCTTCATTGTCACCTTCCCTCACTCCCGCTCAAAGGTTATTTCTTTTAGTTTCTGCTTCTGATGTTCCGGCCACCATGCTCCGCACTCCTTGGAAACAATACATGCAGCGCATTTTTTCAGATCATAAACCTTCATCCCTTCTATGGGCGGTGAATACAAATGAAGGGTGACAAGAGAATCTTGTCCTTCCCTTTTCATTTTGTGAACCCCTTTCTTCGGAGCAAAGAAAAATGAACCTTTACGATGAATCCGATTAAACAATTGTCTCGGCAATTGTCCATTTTCCACTTCATAAACCGTGTTCAAAGAATTTCCTTCCATGACTTGAATCCAACCTTTTGAATGACCATGATCATGTGGTGAACATTCAATATCAGACCAATTCATCATGAGAAGTTCCACTTCTTCATTTTGATATAATAGCCGGCGGTAATACGGGTGACCTCCCGGTGTTTGAAGGAAAGGAACCAGCTCCTCATATCCAATCCCCAGTGATTCCAATGCATCCCTCAACTCAAGTGCAGACGGAGCTGCGAGCCCGTCCAGTATTTTCTTGATCCGTTCAAACAATGTCATAATAACTCTTCCTTTCCATTTGTTTTTTACAGAGCACCTGACTTCGGTCTCAAGGTTTTACCCACTCACATTCCATGTATTATTTCCTTCTCCATAACAAGCGTTGAAAAAACGACACTGATTGCTCGTTCACCATAGTGACCCCTATGATGATGATGCCCCCGCCCAGAATACTGATGAGAAAAATCTTCTCATGAAGAAGCAGGATAGCAGCAATGAGCGTCACTAAGGGCTCCAGGTAAAGGAACATTGATACTTTGGAAGCATCCATCATTTCAAGCGCTTTTCCCCAATACCAATATCCGACACCTGAGACAAATACGCCAAGAAACAATATATGTGCCCATTCTACCTGAGCCAGCAGGGGCAAGTTTTCCCACCCCTTATTTCTGAGCATAAACGGCAGGGTCAGGAAACACCCGAACATGCTCATATAAAAGGTGACGACAAGAGAAGGGAGTGGAATACTCAATCTCTTCAGCAAAACGGAATATACTGCCCAATTCAAAGTACTGAGAAGCATCAATATAAACCCGATGCTTATAGCAAAATCCGGTCTCTTCCCACTACCGGCACTCGTCACCATCATCACTCCGGCAATGGCCAGAAGCATGCCTGCCGCACGAAAGGAAGTCATTTTCTCATGTAAAAAAATCATGGATAGAATGACCGTGAACACAGGTGAGAAGGATATCATCCAGCCTGCAGCAGATGCATCAATGGTGATCAATGCCGTTGCTTGAATGACCTGATGCACGAATACTCCCAGTACAGCAAGAATAATCAGATGAGGGATATAGCGAAAGGGGAAATAAAGTGGATATCGTTTTAACACGAGTACCGTTAAGAGAAATAGTGCACCTATTGCAAATCTCAGTACGAGAAGAGTATAGGGATCGATTTTATCAACAACCGCCTTGGTCGATACAAATGAGATTCCCCAAAAACTAATTGACATGGCAGCATAAATAGAGGCGGCCATGGTTACCTTATTCTTACTCATATCCATGTATTCCTTTCCGTGCTTTCTACCATAATATGCATGTCCAACCAGAACATGAAAGAGGACAGAAGAAACTTTGAAGGAATGTACGGCAGCCTTAGATAAACATTTACCAAAGCACAGTAAAAAAACGCCTCAATTACATTGAGGCGCTCCATTCAATCTCTTATAAGACAGAATCAAGGAATTCCTTGGTTCTTTGCTGTTTAGGATTGGAGAACATTTCTTTCGGATATCCTTCCTCCACGATTCTTCCGTCATGCATATAAACCACGCGGTCTCCCACTTCCCGCGCAAACCCCATTTCATGCGTGACCACGACCATCGTCATTCCTTCGAGAGCAAGCTCCTTCATTGTAGACAGGACCTCTCCGACCAGCTCGGGATCGAGTGCGGATGTAGGCTCATCGAACAGCATGATATCCGGTTTCATGGCAAGTGCCCTCGCGATTGCAACACGCTGCTTCTGTCCGCCTGAAAGTTTCGAAGGATAGACGTTTTCTTTTTCAGCCAGTCCTACTTTTTTCAATAGCTCCTGTGCATCTTTCCTGGCTTGTGCTTTCGGGACATGTTTTACATGTACTGGTGCTTCCAAGACGTTCTCTAATACTGTCATATGCGGGAAAAGGTAGAAGTGCTGAAAAACCATCCCCACTTTTTGACGGATTTTATTTAAATCATGTGTTTCCTGATTCACTACCTCTCCTTCAAAAATCACCTTGCCGTTATCTTTTAATTCCAGGAAGTTCAGGCAGCGAAGCAATGTGCTTTTACCAGATCCGCTGGCACCTATTAAGCAGACAACCTCACTTTCCCTCACGTTCATATCGATATCCTTCAGTACATGCAAGTCCCCGAAGGATTTATTCAACTTTTCAACCTTTATCATTTCCTGACTCATTTTTCATCCCTCCCGTATCGTTAATCACTGACAGACATACGTTTTTCAATAATGTTGACAATCGTTGAGAACACCAGGACAAGTACCAGGTAATAGATTGCAACGATTAACAGGTATGTCATATAGTCGAAGTTATTTGATCCCAAGGTCGTGGCGACGCTGAAGAGCTCAAACATACCGATAAAGGAAGCAAGAGATGAATCCTTTAAGGCGATGATAAACTGATTTCCCAGGGGCGGCAGGGCTCTGCGGAATGCCTGCGGCAATATGATCCTTCTCATGGTCAATCCATTTGACATCCCAAGTGAGCGGCCGGCTTCCATTTGACCGCGGTCGATGGATTGGATGGCGCCTCTGAAGATTTCAGCAATATAGGCCCCATTATGGAAAGCAAGACCGAGAACGACCGACCAGAATCCTGAAATATTCAGGGCCGTCAACCCAAAATAGAAAATAAAGATCTGTACGATCAACGGTGTCCCCCGGACGACAAAGATATATAAGTCTGCCAAAAGTTCCAGCGGTTTTACTTTGGAAATCTTTAAGAATGCAAAAAATAGTCCGATTACTATGGCGATCAATACGGATACAACCGTCAACTGGAATGTCAGAAGCATCCCTTTTAAAAATATGTCATATGTATCTGCAAAGGTTTCGAGAAAATGCATGAATGTCCCTCCATTCAACTATTTGCTTTTGTCTGGAAAAAGTGTCCATCGATAAAAAAAGCGAATGTGCACACGAAGCACATTCGCTTTTCATCATGCTGCGCTTACTCTTCCGGGTCTGTTGTGATGTCTGTATTGAAATACTTTTCGCTGATTTTCTTTAATGTGCCGTCTTCTTTCAGCTTCTCCAGTGCTTTATTGATATCTTTCAGAAGCTGTTCATTTTCTTTCCCTACTGCGATTGCCTGCTCGCTGCGCCCGATCAGTTCGCGCGCTTCAATCTTCAAGTCCGAAGCAATCGCCTCTTTACCTGTGATGAAGTCTGTGATGACTGCATCATGCTTTCCTTTGTTCAATGCTTCAAGTGCGACTACATCACTATCATATTGCTGGATGCTGTCTGTCACCTCACTTGCAGTATCTGCATAAGTAGATCCTTTTGAAACGGCAATCTCTTTCCCTTCAAGGTCTGCCAATGTTTGTACATCGCTGTCGGGACGGACAAAAATTTGAGGTCCCGAATAGTAATACGGAGTCGAGAAGTCCACTTCCTTCAAACGGTCTTCCGTAATCGTGTGACTTGCCACGGCTGCATCGAAGCGCCCCGACTTAACTCCTTCCACGATTCCTGCAAACTTAAATTTCTTTTGTTCGGGTTCAAGTCCGAGTTCCTTGGCAACAGCTTCAGCGACCTCGATATCAAATCCTGACATCGTACCATCGCCCTCGGTTACACTGAATGGCTTAAACTCACCGGAGGCTGCATAAATCAGCTTTCCTTCCTCTACAAGCTTTGCTCCGCTTTCTGTTTCCGCTTTGCCTCCGCATCCGGAAAGGATCATCACGAATAGCAATACCATTAAACCTGTCAATTTCTTCACTCTTTGAAGTCCCCCTTTTTTATGTAGCATATATCTTTCATAATTGTACCAACAAAAGAGAAAATTCTCAAAATTCAAATACACTTATAATTATTTATAATTACGCATAATTAAAGGTGAGAGTTATTGACCTTGCATATGGACAGGGATACGGCACATTCCTTTCATATCCTGTGTATTTCTCGATACACTTAGGTACTTACTCCCTTTTAAAACCCTTTATACATAAAAGAACTGCTTCAATAGTTTGTCTTTCCCTATTGAAGCAGTTCTTTTTTATTAGAAATCTGAAATTATTAATAAAAGGATTTAATCGCCGACCATGCTTTGTCTTTTCCCAAGCCTGTTTCGGAGGAGAATAAGACCAATTCGTCCTCTTCATCCATTTCAAGGGTTTCTTTTGTGACCTTAAGATGCTTTTGCCATTTGCCTTTCGGTATTTTATCTGCTTTTGTCGCAATCACAATGCAAGGGATACCATAATGCTTCAGAAATTCATACATGACGGCATCATCGTTTGTCGGCGGATGACGGAGATCGACGATCAGGACGACGGCTTTCAGCTGTTCACGGGAGGTAATATAAGTTTCGATCATCTTCCCCCATGCTTCACGTTCTTTCTTGGAAACCTTCGCATAGCCGTACCCAGGTACATCTACATAATAAAGCGTTTCTTCTATTTTATAAAAGTTCAGTGTCTGGGTCTTACCCGGTTTGGATGAAATCCTTGCCATGCTGTTGCGTCCGATCATTTTATTGATAAAGGATGATTTCCCCACGTTTGAACGGCCAGCGAGTGCAAATTCAGGCAGGTCACCTTCCGGGTACTGTTCCGGCCTGACGGCACTGATTACTAATTCAACTTGATTTACTTTCACTTCTCTTCACCTACTAATGCTTTCTCTAAAACTTCATCTATGTGGGATACAAGAATGAAAGTCAGATCTTCCCGTACACTTACAGGAATATCATCAATGTCCTTTTCATTATCCTTCGGCAGGATAATCGTTTTGATTCCAGCACGATGAGCGCTTAATGATTTCTCTTTCAAACCTCCGATAGGAAGGACTCTTCCGCGGAGTGTAATTTCGCCTGTCATTCCGACTTCCCTGTTTACAAATTTGCCTGTAAGGGCAGAAACGAGGGCAGTGGTGATCGTGATTCCGGCTGATGGGCCGTCCTTCGGCACCGCACCTTCAGGGACATGGATATGAATATCCCATTTTTCATGGAATTGTTCATCAATTCCCAGGTCTTTCGCTTTGGAGCGAACATAACTGAAGGCTGTCTGAGCAGACTCCTTCATGACATCTCCAAGCTTTCCGGTCAAGACAAGCTTTCCTTTTCCGGGAGCAAGCGAAACTTCGATTTGAAGCGTATCTCCTCCGACCGATGTATATGCAAGGCCGGTCGAAACCCCGATTTGATTTTCGACTTCCGCCTGTCCGTATCTGAATTTCTTCTTACCCAAAAAGTCTTCGATATTGCTGCTTGTAATCACGACCCTTTTCTTCTCGCCGGATACAATGATTTTCGCCGTTTTTCTGCATAGAGAAGCCAGTTGACGCTCAAGACTTCTGACACCTGCTTCACGCGTATAGTAGCGGACGATATCGATGATTGCTTCATCCCTTACCTGCAGCTGATTTTTTGTCAGCCCGTGATCTTTGATCTGTTTCGTCAACAAGTGATGCTTGGCGATATTCATTTTTTCAAGCTCAGTATATCCTGCTATCGTGATAATTTCCATACGGTCTCTTAATGGTCCCGGGATTGTGGACAGGTCATTTGCCGTTGCAAGGAACATGACCTTGGACAGATCATATGTCTCTTCGATGTAATGATCACTGAAATTGGAGTTCTGCTCCGGATCGAGGACCTCGAGCATGGCGGATGACGGATCTCCCCTGAAGTCACTGGACATTTTATCGATTTCATCCAGCAGGAATACCGGATTGACAGTGCCCGCCTTCTTCATCCCCTGGATGATTCTTCCAGGCATCGCTCCAACATACGTACGTCTGTGGCCTCTTATTTCAGACTCGTCCCTTACTCCGCCAAGAGAAACCCGGACGAAGTTTCTGCCGAGTGACTCAGCAACAGACCGTGCCAGACTTGTTTTTCCCACTCCGGGAGGTCCGGCAAGACAGAGTATCGGGCCCTTCAGCGATTTCGTCAGCTGCTGAACCGCCAAGTATTCCAGTACTCTCTCTTTTACTTTTTCCAGTCCATAATGATCGCGGTTTAGAATTGCCTCTGATCGTTTAATGTCAAGCTGATCTTTTGTCTCAGTTGACCAAGGAAGTGAAACCAGCCATTCAATGTAGTTTCTGATAACAGAGCTTTCCGCTGAGCTGGATGGGACTTTTTCATAGCGGGCCAGCTCTTTAAGGGCGTTTTTTTCCACATCTTCAGGCATATCTGCCTGTTCGATCTTCGAGGTCAAGTCATCGATTTCACCGGCTTTTCCTTCCTTATCTCCAAGCTCTTTTTGGATTGCTTTCATTTGCTCCCTAAGATAGTATTCCTTTTGAGTCCTTTCCATAGAACGCTTTACCCGCTGTCCTATCTTCTTTTCCAGGCTCAATACTTCTTTTTCATTGTTAATGGTTTCAATCACCATCTGCAAACGCTTCTTGATATCCAGCGTTTCCAGTACTGATTGCTTTTCCTTCATCTTTAAAGGAAGATGAGATGCCACGATATCGGCCAGTCTCCCCGGCTCATCAATATCGGAGACAGTTGAATATGTTTCGGCTGATACTTTCTTGGATAACTTTATGTATTGCTCAAAATAATTCAAGAGTGTTCTCATCAATGCATCTGTTTCCGATTCCTTCTCGAGGGAATCATGCAGCTCTTCCACTTCCACTTCATAATATTCTTCTTCTGCAGTGAAAGCGGTAATCGATGCACGATTCATTCCTTCCACCAGTACCCGGATTGTTCCGTTAGGCAGCTTAAGCATCTGTTTCACCTTGGTCAGAGTTCCCATTTCATAAAAGTCTTCTTGTTCAGGCTCATCTATATTCATGTCTTTTTGTGTAGTCAGGAAAATCAGGTGGTTATCCATCATGGCTTTTTCCAAAGCCTGTACGGAGCGCTCACGGCCAACATCTAAATGCAAGACCATTGTCGGATAAACGAGTAAGCCTCTTAATGGAAGGAGGGGAACCGTTATTTTATTTTGTTTTGACAAATCTAACACCTCCAAAATTAGGCTCTTAGCCTTTGTACAATTCTAACTTATTTACTAGGTAGTGTCTATTAAATAGGTACAGGGCGGGTCATCAAAAACAAACCGATTCGGATAGACCCGAACCGGCCAAAAGTCTATACGCTTTTTTTATTTGATTCATTTAACAATGCAGATTCACTAGTGCTTAATTGGTCTTTTAATAAAGCAAGGTCCAGGACTTCTTTCAAGTGTTTGACCGGAATGACTTCAATTCCATCGATTCCATTCATCAGCGATTGCTGATTTTCAAACGGAATGATTGCAATCTCCGCTCCAGCCAGTCTCGCTCCTTTCACCTTCGGATAAACGCCACCGACAGGTTTAACAAATCCATGGATACTGATTTCGCCGGTTAAAGCCAGATTATGCTTGATCGGTATCCGATAAATGGCAGAGTAAATACCGAGTGCCATGGCAATGCCGGCTGAAGGCCCATCCACCGGGATGCCCCCGGGAAAGTTAACATGTATGTCATACTGGTCGGCTGGTACTCCCATTGAACGGAGGACCGTGATGACATTTTCAATTGATCCCTTCGCCATGCTTTTTCGCCGTATTGATTTACTTCGGTCCCCGATGCTCTCTTCTTCTACGATTCCAGTGACATTAATCTGCCCCTTGTCCGGTGCAGGAATCACGGTGACCTCGATTTCCAGCAGTGAACCTGTATTCGGGCCGGTCACTGCAAGACCGTTTACCACGCCAATGGATGCTTCTTCGTTTATTTTCTTTTGATATCTCGGCGATAGCTGACTTGATTGAATGATCCATTCCAGCTCATGATCAAAGATTTCAGCTCTATTTTCATTGATCGCAACACCCGCAGCGATCTGGACCATATTCACCGCCTCACGTCCGTTTCGGGAGTAGGAAGCAAGTGTTTCAAGACCTTCATCACTGATTTTCATATTGATCTTATTAACAGCACGGGCAGCCACTTTCTTTACTTCATCCTGCTCAAGCTCCCTGAAAAATACTTCCATACAGCGTGAACGAATGGCAGGGGGAATATCATTTGGTGTACGGGTAGTTGCTCCGATCAATCTAAAGTCGGCTGGAAGTCCGTTTTTGAAAATATCATGTATGTGTGTGGGGATTTGTTGATTTTCTTCATTATAATAAGCACTTTCCAGGAAAACTTTACGATCCTCCAACACCTTTAATAGTTTATTCATTTGAATAGGATGCAATTCTCCTATTTCATCGATAAATAATACGCCTCCATGGGCATTAGTGACAGCCCCTTGTTTCGGCTGCGGGATTCCTGCCTGTCCCATGGCTCCGGCACCCTGATAGATGGGATCATGAACAGAACCGATCAATGGGTCGGCAATCCCTCTTTCATCAAAACGAGCGGTTGTGGCATCCAGCTCCACAAATACCGCACTGGATTTAAAGGGGGATTTAACATTCTTCTTCGCTTCTTCCAACACGAGCCGTGCAGCTGCCGTTTTTCCTACCCCGGGTGGCCCGTAAATGATGACATGCTGAGGATTGGGACTGCATAAGGCTGCCTTTAAAGCTTTTATTCCATCTTCCTGACCGATAATATCATCAAAACTTGACGGTCTTACTTTTTCCGCAAGGGGCTCTGTTAAGGCAATGGACCTCATTTTTCTGAGTTCCTCCATTTCCTTTTTTGACTCACGGTCGATCGTCACTTTTTGATTCCGTTGATTTTTCAGCAGGTTCCAGAAATACAAGCCAATGATAATCCCGAAGAATAATTGTATAAACAAAGCAATGCTAGTAAAGCTCATTCGTCTCCCTCCAAGTAGATACAAGTTGTTACGGGTTAGTATCTCCTTGAGGAAGTGGGAATAAACAAAAAAATATATTTCGACTGAGGGTCTGTCAATAGGAAATTGCAGGGCTGATCGGCCGGTGATTTCTGCGGAAAGTGAATTGTTTTATGATGGATAAAAAACGGTGTTGAACATACTAATACACAAAAAAAGCCCGGAATAATAATTATTATTCCGGGCTGATCAGCTGTTAAGCTGAAGTTTTTTCTTCGTTTGGATCTATCACTGTACCGTCCTCAAGGATGAGCTGAGGTGCTGCATCTTCAATGATTGTTTCTTTCGTGATGATACATTTCTTGATATCGTCACGGGAAGGAAGATCGAACATCACATCGAGCATCATCGTTTCGATGATCGAACGAAGACCACGTGCACCGGTTTTACGCTCGATTGCTTTTTTCGAAATTTCAAGAAGGGCATCGTCGGTGAACTCCAACTCCACATCATCAAGCTCCAGCATTTTTTGATATTGCTTCACTAATGCATTTTTAGGTTTTGTCAGAATTTCGACGAGTGCTTCTTCATCAAGAGGCTCAAGACTTGAAATCACAGGCAGACGCCCAATGAATTCAGGGATCAGGCCGAACTTCAATAAATCTTCAGGTACTACTTTTGAAAGAAGTGACTTATCTTCTTTTAATTCGGCATTTTTAGGATCAGAACCGAAACCGATCACCTTTTGGCCCAGACGGCGCTTGATGATTTGCTCGATTCCATCAAATGCACCACCACAAATGAACAGGACATTCGACGTATCGATCTGTATGAACTCCTGATGAGGATGCTTACGCCCGCCTTGTGGAGGTACGCTTGCTACGGTTCCTTCAAGGATTTTCAACAATGCCTGCTGTACACCTTCTCCGGATACGTCTCTTGTGATGGATGGATTTTCTGATTTTCTAGCCACTTTATCGATTTCATCGATGTAGATGATGCCTTTTTCAGCTTTTTCCACATCATAGTCGGCAGCCTGAATCAGCTTTAACAGTATGTTTTCGACGTCTTCACCAACATAACCTGCTTCTGTAAGCGATGTAGCATCCGCAATCGCGAATGGCACGTTCAGAATGCGTGCAAGTGTCTGTGCAAGTAAGGTTTTACCGCTTCCTGTAGGTCCGATCATCGCAATATTACTTTTTGACAGTTCGACATCATCCACTTTGCTGCTTGAATTGATACGTTTATAGTGATTATAAACAGCTACAGCAAGGGATTTTTTTGCCTGATCCTGTCCGATTACATATTCATCAAGGATTTCACGGATTTCCTTCGGTTTCGGAACATCCTTGAATTCGACTTCCTCTTCAGTACCCAGCTCTTCTTCTACGATTTCCGTACACAGTTCGATACATTCATCACATATATAAACACCAGGTCCCGCTACTAATTTACGCACTTGATCTTGCGTTTTACCGCAAAAAGAACATTTCAGCTGTCCTTTTTCGTCATTGAATTTAAACAATGTGGTTCACCCCTTCATTATTACTTCTTCAATCAATCATAAAAATATTACGAAAGACCGAGGACTTGCTGTCTTCACACCACTAAGTTATGTATTGCATTTTAGCATAGTATATGTTCGTAAAAAAATTATACGATTCTTAAGAATCATCTTATTATGTATCGGACATTTTAGCAAATATTTTACTTAAATGTTTTATGGTATTCATATGGAAGAAGACAGCAAGTATGTTCCCAATATTTTTTATCCCTGCTTATTAAGGTTTATCCAAAAATGCAGGTTATTATTCTTTCTGAACGGTTGAAATCTTTAAAAGATATTGCCTTCTTACTACTGCTGTTGCTTTCCATGCAAGTGTTCGCTTTCCGGAGGCGTTTTTTGCCTCATTTTTTGCAGCTGACTTCTTTTATTGTACAAAACAAGGCGCGAATCGCGCCTTGTTCTTATTTATTATTATGCTTCTTTGCTGTTATCAACAAGAAATTCTAATGCTTTACGAACTTTAAGGTCCGCTTTAAGTGTATCAAGTCCGCCAAGGGCCTGCTTGATGTTGTCAGCAGACATATTGTACTGCTCAGCCATCTTATTTACTTCTTCTTCTGCTTCCTCATCAGTCACTTCAAGATTTTCAGCTGCAGCGATTGCTTCCAGTGTAAGGTTTGTGCGTACGCGCTTGCCTGCATCTTCTTTCATTTGACCTTTAAGATCTTCTTCTGATTGACCAGAGAATTGGAAGTAAAGCTCAAGGTTCATCCCTTGCATTTGAAGACGCTGTTCGAATTCCTGCATCATACGGTCAACTTCACTGTTTACCATTACTTCAGGAATTTCAACTTCTGCATTTTCAGAAGCTTTTTCTACAAGTGTTTCACGAACTGCTGTTTCAGCTTCGGTCTTTTTGGCTTCTTGAAGACGCTTCTCGATTTTTTCTTTAAGCTCTGCCAGTGTTTCTACTTCTTCGTCTGCATCTTTTGCGAATTCATCGTCAAGTGCAGGCAGTTCTTTTGTTTTGATTTCATGGATTTTCACTTTGAATGTTGCAGGTTTTCCAGCAAGTTCAGCTGCATGGTACTCATCCGGGAAGTTCACTTCAACATCTTTTTCTTCTCCAGTGGCTGCACCAACCAGTTGCTCTTCGAATCCTGGAATGAATTGACCTGAACCAAGTTCAAGGGAATAGTTTTCAGCTTGGCCGCCTTCAAACGCTTCACCATCAACGAAGCCTTCAAAGTCCATTGTTACTGTATCGCCATCTTCAGCTTGCCCTTCTTCTTTCACAACAAGTTCAGCTTGTTTTTCTTGAAGAGAAGTAAGTTCAGCTTCAACATCTTCGGCTGTTACTTCAGTTTCCATTTTTTCAACTTCAAGACCTTTGTAGTCTCCAAGTTTCACTTCCGGCTTCACTTGTACTTTCGCAGTGAAGATCAGTTCTTTTCCTTTTTCCATTTGCTCAACATCGATTTCCGGACGATCGATTGGATCGATACCAGTTTCTTCGATTGCTTTTGCATAGGCTTCAGGCAGGATAACATCTAATGCATCCTGATAAAGTGATTCTACACCGAAACGTTTTTCGAACATACCGCGGGGCATCTTCCCTTTACGGAATCCGGGTACATTTACTTGCTTTACAACTTTTTTGAAAGCAGCGTCCAAACCTTCGTTTACTTTAGCAGCTTCCACTTCAATTGTAAGTACTCCTTGGTTACCTTCTTGCTTTTCCCATTTTGCAGACATACTGTTCCCTCCAACAATCTATATTTGATTCTGATTTTTTTACGCATAGTAGTAGATAGTCCCGTGTATGAATCTAGCACTATCATCGTAAATATATAAAAATCTATTCTATTGCAACCATTACATTATAACATACAGCTTCATTCTTTCAACAGAGAGCATTTAAATTATCGGTGAAGAAATTCTCTCAAGCTCATGAAGCTGCTCCAACAGGTATCTGCACTCCCCGCATTCTTCCATTTTCCCTTTAAGTTCTTCCCCCAGAATGGTGTCGGCAAACATTTCAGCTGTGTAGCTTGCGTAAACAACAGCCGTATTCACAGGGTCAGCCTGTATATCAAAAGGATACATTATAAAAAAATGTCTCTTCACTAATTCAAGTGCATGCTGAAAAAGTGATGGATTGCGCTGAGCCAGAAGATCTTCAAGTTCTTCAGATACTGAGATAAACTTGTCCGTTTCAAATACATCCGGAAGCTCTGAAGGTATTATCATCGCTTCTTCATTCAGTTTGTTAACCGGTATTTCCTTATCGAATCCATGTTCCCGTAGAACGTTCAGGACCATTGACTGCAGAAACGGATGCGACTCCCCGTCATTCAAATACGCTTGCAGTTCTGCCAGATATGGCCGAACATTTCTATGGACCAGCTGGGCCGCGATCATAGTCTGTTCCTCAAGACTCTTATCTTTCAGGATGGAAGTCTCCTGCGCTTCCTCACGATCTTGCCGTGCCTGGGTATCCGGCTCATTTCCCTCCACTATTCTTTCACTGAAATGCAGCAGCTTCTTAAAATGTTCTTCCTTATCAAAGGGCACTTCTTTTTCATCAAATAAAGCGTGGATCGTGTCCACGACATCCTGATGCTGATGGAGCTGAATGAGTATCATCAAATACATGTCGACTACCTCGAAATACTCCCCGATCCCTTCAAGCAGCATTTCTCTGCAAATCACTTTCGCATCATCATATTGTTTATTCTCATAAAGAGCCAGTATCAATGCTGTATTGATATCGGGATTCTCCGGGTCGATTTCATAAGCCTGGGTCAAAAGATCGGCCGATTCCTGGATATCACCGCTCTCCAAGGCTTGCACCCCTTTCTCAAGGAGCTTTTCCTTCAGACCGGGAAACTGTACGATTTTTCCTTTTCCCTCATTGTGTTTCTTCTTCATGTTTTGTACCTGCCTATACGTATTAAAGATGGTAATAGTGTAGCATGAGAGGTTATAGAAAACAAAGATTATCAAGAGGGTGGGACTGAAGCGGGATGGGCAGGAGTCCTGCTTCATTTGTGGTCGTGTCCAGGTGATGTGGAATAATATGTTATAAAGCAGGATGAATGTTGGTTTTGGCAGAATTAATTGATACCCGCAGGAAAATGGGTCATTTCGACAGGATTCTGCCTCATATCGGCAGAAATACTACTGATACCGGCAGGATTAAATCCGGTTTAACTGACAGCGTGCCGTTAGAATCACTATTCAAGGCTCTTCTTTTTCATCCAGTCCCCTTTTGTTTAGAAACCATCCTGAATACAAAAAAAAGCCTGCCTATTGGCAAGCTTAATGTATGTAAGATTAATGGCGTCCCAGAAGAGATTCGAACTCCCGACCTACAGTTTAGGAAACTGTTGCTCTATCCTGCTGAGCTACTGGGACATTTTCTAAATAAGAGGATAACTGAGTCATTATAAGTTATCAAGCATATTATTCTACTTATCCAACCTTTCCCGAATTCTTTATCTTGCTATTAAACAGCTTCGAGGGAGGGATATAAAAAAGATACTCCCACAGTGTTCTAGTCTGTGTCAGTATCCCTTATTTGTCAAAACCCTGTTATATCAAGGTAAGTATGTAATATAGTGGCGTCCCAGGAGAGATTCGAACTCCCGACCGACGGCTTAGAAGGCCGTTGCTCTATCCTGCTGAGCTACTGGGACATATTTTGTTAAGGACAATATTTATTATATTCACATAGCATACATAAGTCAATACATTTTATGAAAAGTTTATTAAAATTCTTTTTGCTCGTGAATCGGCGGGTTCCCGATATCAAAATTATAAACTGAATACAGGAAATTGAAAAGAAGAACCTCCATCTAAAGTTCTTCTTTTCATAATCTACATTAAAATGTAAACTCCTGCTCTACCAGAACCTCATGCTCATGAGTCAAGAACTGGACATTGATCATTTCTTCGGAAGTATCCACAATCGCATACGTGCGTTCACTTCTGCCTCGGGGCAGAAGGATGCTTCCCGGATTCAGAAATAGAGTACCCCTGTCCATCTCTGCCCCAAGTGTATGGGAATGCCCGAAGAAAACGAACCCGGCTCCTGTTTCCTCTGCTCGATAGCGAAGTTTCATCAAGGACATCTTTATGCCATATAAGTGTCCATGAGTAATCATGATGGTATTCCCATCCACTTCTTCTATCAGGTCATCGGGGAGCCTGGCATCCATGTCACAGTTTCCCCGTACCGCTAAGAAGGATGACAACACATTATCGTCGGCACTCAGCTCGGAATCACCGCAATGAATCATCGCGTTTACTTCCCCTTCATATTTTTCAGCCAGTTCCTGGATTTCGTTTTTCGAACCATGGCTGTCACTCACAATTAACAGCTTCATTTATTTCTCACCCTTTTAAACTAAGTCTGTGATCAGTGCCCCTAATTTTTCGAGAGCGTTTCCGCGGTGACTGATGCTGCTCTTTTCTTCAGGCGAAAGTTCCGCCATCGACTTTCCGAGAGATGGAACAAAGAAGATCGGATCATAACCAAATCCGTTTGTACCTCGTCTTTCCTGAAGAATCTGGCCTTCACAGGTCCCGGTTACAGTGCGGGTTTCCATTCCTGGTCCGGCTACAGCCAGTACACAGTGAAACCTTGAACTGCGGTCTCCATTGGGTATATCCTTCAATTCATCCAATACCTTGTCTATATTTGCCTCATCGCTTTTTTCTAACCCTGCATAGCGGGCGGAATAAACTCCCGGACGACCGTCCAATGCATCGATCGACAGACCTGAATCATCAGCAATCACCATTTCACCCAATTCTTCTGCTACGGTTTCAGCTTTCAGGATGGCATTTTCCTCAAATGTCGAGCCTGTTTCTTCCACATCTTCAATATGAGGCAAGTCTAGTAATGTTTGTACCTCATATCCGTAGGGAGCAAACATATTTCGAAATTCCTTTGCTTTCCCCTGATTCTTTGTCGCAATTATTACGCGTTTCGTCATCACTGCCTCATCCCTTTACTGAATTCTTTGCGCCACTTCACCAAGCGCCCGTTTTTGCATGTCGAATAGTTCCTGAATTCCAGCTTGTCCTAATCCGAGCATTTCGTGAAGCTGATTCATCGTGAAGGTTGCTTCTTCCCCTGTGCCCTGCAGTTCGACAAATTCCCCTTCACCTGTCATGATGATGTTCATATCCACCAAAGCTTTGCTGTCTTCAATATAATTCAGGTCGAGCACCGCGCCGTGACCCTCTACTATCCCTACGCTTGTAGCAGCTAAATAACTCTTAAGAGGAAAAGAGGAAATCTTCTTGCTGTCTTGTAACTTCCCAAGAGCAAGCGCCATGGCCACAAAGGCACCTGTGATAGAAGCCGTTCTTGTGCCGCCGTCCGCCTGAATGACATCACAATCTATCCAGATTGTCCGTTCACCAATTGCATCCAAATTCACAACTGCTCTGAGAGCACGCCCGATCAATCGCTGGATTTCCATTGTTCTCCCTGAAATCTTCCCTTTCGAAGATTCACGGATATTTCTCGATTCTGTTGCCCTCGGCAGCATGGAATACTCTGCAGTAATCCATCCTTTTCCGCTGTTTCTCAAAAACGGCGGTACGCGGTCTTCAATGCTTGCATTACAAATCACTTTTGTATTCCCCACTGTGATCAATACAGACCCCTCCGGATGCATCACATATCCGGTTTCGATACTTACTTTCCTCAGTTGATTCTTTTCTCTTCCATCATATCTCATATTTTTTCCTCCTGTAGTGATCATTTTAAACTCATATGTAAAAAGTTCATCCCAAAAAGAGAAGAGGCGGCATCAGCCAACCTCTTTTTCAGCATTCTATAATAGTATATCAAAAAATGGTCATTTAAAAACTAATTGCATTCACATTTTCCGGACGGGTGACGGGTTCAGTGACCGCTTCTCCATCTTTGCTTACAGCGGTCGCTTCTCCATTCACCAGGACGGATACCCCTTTAATACCTTTTTGCTCAGTCAAGGATAGGACCAGGGAATTCAGCATATGCTCGGATACCATTTTCTCTTCCAGGCTTCCGTACACCGCTTCATTGAAATTCAGGGTAACTGTACCGTCTTTAAGGGACGGATCATCCAGGAGTTTTGCTCCAGTGAAATCACTGGCAAGAGACGAACTGTACCCAGGTCCTTCGATGAGTTCCTGTACAACGGCTTTCACTTCATCCGCCTCGCTTGAATTTACCCGCTTGGTTACAGGTACATAGTACGTCTCGGAATCAGTCTGTGAAACGTAGTAAACCGTTACAGGTTTTGTGCTTGTAAGGTCCGCCACTCCGCTCGTATCGACATTGATACCCATGTTTCTGGATAACCCGGTTTCATCGATCGGCGTACCATTAACAGGCATTTCTGTTAACGGATACCCGTTTACTCGCAGCTCCACTTGTTCTACCGACTCAAATTGAGTCAGCGTCCATGTGACCGATTGAAGGATCTTCTGTTCATCTTCAGGCTGATAGTTATTGAACTCCGGTGAAAAATCTGCGATTGCTTTACCATCCTTTATATTGACTGTCACTTGTGTATCTGCAGGCAGTACTGCTCGGAATCCATTTGGAAGGACATTCTGCACCGGACCGTTTACGACCAGATATTCAAGTGCCTGTTTGGCGACACTCTCATTGTTCGGAAGAGGTAGGGACTGTGAAACTACGTAACCGTTTTTATCGATCAGATACAGTTCTGTCATCACTGTTTTTTCAACTGCTTCTTCTTTGCTCGCCGTCTCTTTATCTTCTCCTTCTTTCTTCGCTGTATCTACTTTTTCACCTTCTTTTAAGTATGATACATCCTGCGGCGGATCGATCTTTTCTTTATCTCCGAAACTTAACAGCCCGCAACCTGAAAGATATACAGAAGATGCTAACACCGTTACCGCAATTGACACTTTCGCTTTTTTTGACATCGCGAATCCTCCTAAAAGACAGTTTGTACTACATGTATACGAGCCTCAATTACAAAATAGACCGAAACTTTCAAGAAATGCAGACAAACATTTTTAAGAGAAAATAAAATAAAACCACCCGGCAGAGACAATCAGTCTTAAAGCCGGATGGTTTCTGTATGGATCTTCCCGATGTTCAGCCAATCTGATGCGATCTGAGAAAACAAAAGAGACGATCCCGTTGTAAAGAAACGATGCTCAGGCACCCTGATCCCACGATACAGCAGATTATAATAGTCCAGGATCGTACTGATTTCCCTGGCCGTTTCATCGCCTGAACTGATAACACTTACCCCTGCCCCCATAAAATTCTGTATTTTCGATTGCAGGAGAGGATAGTGGGTACACCCGAGGATCAGCGTATCAATATCAGTTTCTTTTATTGAAGCAAGCGTCTCCTCCACGATTGAGTCTGCTGTTGCACTGTTATATTCGCCGCTTTCCACTAATGGGACAAATTTAGGACATGCCAGCGGGCTCACCTCGAGACTTCCATGTAAAGCATGAAGTGCTTCTTCATAGGCGCCGCTGTTTATCGTGCCGATGGTTCCGAGCACCCCGATCTTTCTATTATACGTATGCTTGATGGCAGCCCTTGCCCCGGGATGGATGACCCCGATGACTGGGATATCCAATTGCGTCTGTATCTCATCCAGCACGACAGCAGTCGCGGTATTGCAGGCGATGATGAGCATTTTCATGTCATACTGCAGGAGGTACTGTGTCATCTGCCAGGTGAATTTCTTCACTTCTTCTGAAGACCGCGGGCCATATGGACATCTGGCTGTGTCGCCGAGATAATAGATCGTTTCTTTTGGCAATTGGCGCATGACCTCCTTTGCAACTGTCAAGCCGCCAACACCTGAATCGATTATGCCAATAGGTTGAATCACATTATTCCCTCACTCTGGTTTCATTTCTTGATGCAGCTTAGCTAAGTTCCCTTTTAACCCGAGTACTTCTTCTTCTGAAAAATCTTCGAGTACGGACTGTAAATAATTCTGCCTTTTTTTAATTACTTCTTCAATAATCCTTTCGCCCTCTTTTAACATATGAATTCGGACGACCCGTCTGTCATTCTCATCCTTGACTCTTTCAACCAATTCATTTTTCTCCATACGGTCGACGAGATCTGTCGTCGTGCTGCAAGCGAGGTACATTCTATTCGAAAGATCTCCGATAGTCATGTCGCCATATTCAAATAGCCATTGAAGGGCAATGAACTGAGGTGGCGTAAGGGTATATTGACTTAATATCTCGCGTCCCTTCTGTTTGATGATGGAAGATATGTATCTTAAATCTTTCTCTATATCCGCCACTATTTGTGCATCTGCCTTAGGATGGACTTCTTCTTTATTCATCATAATTCTCCTTTGACTGTCTAGTACTTATTTAGAATCATCGCGTTTTTTTAAAAGCGGTCATTTTGGCATTCACATGAATCATTTTCAATATCAGATATTAAATGATCCTATTAGCATTTTCTCCTTTTTTCAGTGAAATTTCAAGAAAAGTTCGGGATACTTGCCAATCTGCCCTGAAAACTAAAAGAGACTGACTCTTATTTGTACATTAAACGGTTTACTTGAAACCGGGTAATTGTCATAAGAATCAGTCCCTTACTGTTAAAGCTTGAGTTCCCCCATGCGAAGAAGCTCTACAACTGCCTGTGATCGCCCCTTCACTCCAAGCTTTTGCATGGCGTTGGAAATATGATTTCGAACTGTTTTTTCGCTAATGAATAAGTCGCTAGCTATTTCCTTTGTTGTTTTATCCTGGACTAACAGCTCGAATACTTCTTTTTCTCTCTTTGTGAGCAACGGTTTGTGTGTAAAATCATTGTCCTTCAATTATGGTAACCCTCCTTGCCTTCGCCAGCTTTAAACCGCGGGGATGGGTATTGTTGGTCGTCAGAATATCATATGTGAAGGTGCGGTTTAGAGTGACATTGAGAAGAAGTAAATTAAAAAATAGGCAGCGATTCTTTCACACACGATTAGGTTGAGGAGGACATGACTGAAGGGCAGTCAAATTTCTTTCTCATTTCTTCCGTCCAGGGAACACCTTTCCCCGTCTTACGCGAAATTTGTACCATTGTTCCTCTGCCAACGAAGCAGACATCTTGCTTTTCATTCATGCCCATATAGTGCAGATCGACTGAAGACTTGCCAACTTTGTCTGCTTTGACAAACACATGAATGCGTTCACCAAAATAGACCTGTTTAAGATAATCGCACTGCAGATCTGCTACAACCGGAATCGTATCATGATCAGGCTTAACCCAATCCTGCATGAATCCCTTGTATTTAAAAAAGTCGGTTCTCGCTTCCTCAAAATATGTAAATGGAACCGTGTTATTTAAATGTCCAAACATATCCGTTTCGGAAAAACGAACCTTTACTTCTATGGAGAAATGAAATTCTTTTTGCCATGTGTCTATATCCTTAATGTATGTAATATGTTTCAAAATGGCTCCTCCTTCTGTGTAGTCAATAAAATGAATGAATGTTCATTCTTTTTTGTTTATTATAATCGTTTTTTCTTCATATAGGAACCGTTAAGCAACAAAATCTTCAACTGAATGCGGATCATCCATCGAATAGGGTCCGTTGATTTCCGCTCCAGGCACTCGCTTTCCGAGAGCGGTCGGGGAGCCTCCTGATATGAACGAAACTGTCAAGACACTCACCCCACACTGATTTTGGTTTTGATTTTAGGCAACTTTAAAAAGAGAAGCTCATTTTCGACTTCTCAACTTATTGACTCCTTGCATCACCGCGATTGATTTCCATGCAAAACTTCGCTTTCCGCGGGCGGTTGGTGAGCCTCCTCAGTCGCAATAGCTCCCTGCGGGCAGAAAAGAGGAGGCGGCTGATCAGAGGCGACAAGCATAAGTCAGGGCAGCCATAAAGGCGCTTTTTGCCTTTTTGGATGGCAGGACTTATGTCTCGAGCCTCTAGCCGCCGGAGCTGGACAAGTCTCACCTAACACGCTTGTCCCGCAGGAGTCTTCGTTTTGCACTCCAATCAATCGCTGGAACCGGTTTTGAATATGGATAAGTTTACACAATTTCACCCTGAGAGGATGGAGTGTAACTTATTTTAGTTTGTCTTGATCCTCCTTCTTCTTTGATTGAATAGAAGGTAAGAACACGGCACGAAGGCAAAAATCTCTACTGCGGTTAGCACTCTGATATTCGTGGGTTTTCACATTTTATCTTTCCGTATAAAGGTCTGATCCACTAACTCGGCGCGTGAGTTAATCTCTATAGATATATCACAGAGGAGGCACATGGATTTTCCTTTCCGGTTTTACTCTTTGCCTTCGAGCCCTGTTCTCAGGCTTCTATTTAATTTCTATTTATTTCATCAAACACAACCTTACAGACCGTTGGAAAACATTCATCAATAAGAATTAGGTGAGTTTTCAACTTCCTGCATAACGGCCCAGATAAAACCGGCCAATTCTCTCGCTACTGCCGTGATGGCTTTTCCAGGATTCTTACCTCGTGACATGGATAGAACTTACATCATTTATCAACATTTTAACCGTTGAAAGAAAAAGCACTTCCCCGGAGGAAAGTGCTTTTTTGGATATTAATCTACCATATGGTCGCTTCCGAAGAAGTTTTTGAACATTTGGAATGATGTTTCGCGGTTGAGTGCTGCGATGGATGTTGTCAAAGGAATCCCTTTAGGACAAGATTGTACGCAGTTTTGTGAGTTACCACAGTTTGCAAGGCCGCCGTCTCCCATGATTGACTCCAGACGTTCGTCTTGGTTCATGGCACCAGTTGGATGCGCATTGAAAAGACGGACTTGGGAAAGAGGAGCAGGTCCGATGAAGTCGGATTTGCTGTTTACGTTAGGACACGCCTCCAAACATACACCGCACGTCATGCATTTAGATAATTCGTACGCCCATTGACGCTTTTTCTCCGGCATGCGCGGACCAGGCCCAAGATCGTATGTGCCATCGATCGGAATCCACGCTTTTACTTTTTTCAGGCTGTCAAACATTCGGCTGCGGTCGACTTGTAAGTCGCGTACAACCGGGAATGTTTTCATCGGTGCCAAGCGGATCGGCTGTTCAAGCTGATCGACAAGAGCCGTACATGATTGTCTTGGTTTCCCGTTGATCACCATCGAACAGGCACCGCAGACTTCCTCAAGACAGTTCATATCCCAGTTGATCGGAGTAGTCGCTTCACCTTTTGCATTGACTGGATTACGTCGGATCTCCATTAGTGCCGATATTACATTCATATTCGGTCGATAAGCTAATTCGAACTCTTCTTGATAAGAGGCTGTTTCAGGGCTGTCTTGACGAGTAATAATAAAACGGACTTTTTTGTTTTCACTCATCACTTATTTCCCCCTTTGCTCTTAGAATAGTCACGCTCACGTGGTGCGATCAGTGATGTATCCACCTCTTCATAATGGAATTCAGGTGAATTCGTTGCTGCGTTGAATTTCGCCATTGTTGTCTTTAAGAATTCCTCATCATTACGTTTAGGATATTCAGGCTTATAGTGCGCCCCGCGGCTTTCGTTACGGTTGAGAGCCCCGATTGTGATTACACGTGCAAGCTGAAGCATGTTCCACAGCTGACGCGTAAACATTGCCCCCTGATTGCTCCATTTAGCTGTATCGTTGATATTGATATTTTTGTAGCGTTCCATTAGTTCAACAATTTTCGCATCTGTTTCTTTCAGCTTATCATTATGACGAACAACGGTAACGTTGTCTGTCATCCATTCGCCAAGCTCTTTATGGATCACATATGCGTTTTCAGTTCCATTCATGGACATGATATTATTCCATTTTTCTTCTTCTTGCTCCACATAGCGGTCAAAGACAGAAGATGGTACAGATTCAACTGTTTTTTCCAACCCGCTGATATATTTAATCGCATTAGGACCAGCAACCATTCCGCCGTAAATCGCAGATAATAATGAGTTTGCTCCCAATCGGTTACCTCCGTGCTGGGAATAATCGCACTCCCCTGCTGCAAATAGACCAGGGATATTCGTCATTTGATCATAATCGACCCATAGACCGCCCATTGAATAGTGGACCGCAGGGAAAATTTTCATCGGTACTTTACGAGGGTCATCACCCATGAACTTCTCATAGATTTCTATGATTCCGCCAAGCTTAATGTCAAGTTCTTTAGAATCTTTATGAGATAAATCAAGGTAGACCATATTTTCACCGTTGATTCCAAGCTTCTGATTCACGCAGACGTCGAATATTTCACGCGTTGCGATATCACGCGGTACCAGGTTACCATATGCAGGATACTTTTCTTCAAGGAAGTACCAAGGCTTGCCGTCTTTATACGTCCAAACACGTCCGCCTTCTCCGCGTGCTGATTCACTCATCAGACGAAGCTTATCGTCCCCCGGGATCGCAGTAGGGTGAATCTGGATGAATTCACCATTCGCGTAGTAAGCTCCCTGTTGATAAACGATGGATGCTGCAGAACCTGTATTGATGACTGAGTTCGTGGACTTACCGAAGATAATTCCAGGTCCGCCGGTTGCCATAATGACAGCGTCAGCCGCAAACGATTTAATTTCCATTGTTTGAAGGTTCTGAGCAACTATTCCGCGTGCAACTCCTTCGTCATCCACGACCACTCCCAGGAATTCCCATCCTTCGAACTTGTTAACAAGACCTGCTACTTCATGACGGCGTACTTGCTCGTCCAATGCATAAAGAAGCTGCTGTCCTGTTGTAGCACCAGCAAATGCGGTACGGTGATGCTGAGTTCCGCCGAAACGACGAAAATCCAGTAAACCTTCAGGCGTACGATTAAACATGACCCCCATGCGATCCAACAAGTGGATAATGCCCGGTGCTGCTTCTGTCATCGCTTTAACCGGAGGCTGATTCGCTAAGAAATCCCCTCCATATACAGTATCATCAAAATGTTCCCAAGGAGAATCCCCTTCTCCTTTCGTGTTCACGGCTCCATTTATACCACCCTGAGCACACACAGAGTGAGAACGTTTAACGGGTACAAGTGAGAATAAATCTACTTCCGCTCCAACTTCTGCTGCTTTGATTGTGGCCATCAAGCCGGCTAATCCGCCGCCGACTACAATGATTTTGCCTTTACTCATCGTGACTCACTCCTTTTCCTGCCAAAGTTGCCAGCTGTTTTCTATCAGACTGCTATTTTCTTATACGAATGCAAAGATTGCGCGCATACCAACAACCGATAACGCAACAAAAATTCCGATCGTTACATATGTAGCTATTAATTGAGAACGTGGTGATACCGTGATTCCCCAGCTTACACAGAATGACCATAAGCCATTAGCAAAGTGGAAGATCGTAGAAAGTA
>NZ_JABMCR010000219.1 GCF_013179555.1 Bacillus haikouensis | reverse complement strand
GTTGACTGAAGTGCTGAATGTCTTTCCAATCCTTGCAAAGCGGATCGGAATTGAAGGGCAGATTGTCGTATTAATCATGGCCATTGTATTAGGTAAGATCTTCGGTTCACTATTTCATTGGCTGTACTTAGTTCATCAATAAATAGGTGTGAGGCAGGGGTTTTTTATGAGTGAAAGAAGAAAAGTAGTTTTGATAACGGATGGTGACGAATATGCAAAAAGAGCAATCGAGAGGGTGGCGGCAGATTATGGAGGACGCTGTATTTCGAGTTCTAAAGGGAACCCTTCCATTCTCCCCGGCCCTGAAATTGTGAAACTCATAAAAAAAGCTAAGAATGACCCTGTCTTTGTCATGTTTGATGATAGCGGGTTCATTGGTGAAGGTGCCGGTGAAACAGCATTAAAATACGTCGCCAACCACGAAGACATTGAAGTTCTCGGAATCATAGCAGTGGCAAGTAAAACACGGCAGGCAGAATGGACAAGAGTGGATGTCTGTATTGATAAGTTTGGTGAACTAACGCCATATGGGGTGGATAAATTCGGTGTTCCCGAACTTGAAATGGGGAGAATGAACGGTGACACTGTTTATTGTCTGGATGAACTAGACGTTCCCGTCATTGTCGGAATCGGTGATATAGGAAAGATGGCCAAACGGGATGACTCCTCACATGGCGCTCCTATTACAAAAAAAGCGGTAGAAATCATCTTAGAAAGGAGCGGTTATAATGCCTGAAATTAAAAAGACACCCATTCCCAAGGATGTGGCTGTGTTAGAAGAATATATGCAAAAGAACGTCGGTCTGAATAAGAGCTTTGATCTTGGCGTCAGGAAGTTAAAGATACTTAGAAAAAACGTACATTTTTACTATATAAATGGGTTGACGGATGCTGGATACATCATTGAGCTTGTGGAAGAACTTGTTGGCATTAACGATAATGAACGCTTATCCACCCATTTATTCGATATTGTCCATAATCGGTTGGTCCACCAATCAGTTGAGCCTGTAAATACGATTGAGGAAGCGGTAGATGAAGTATTATCCGGTTTGATTGCTGTTGTCGTTGAAGGTTATACAGAAGCGCTGATCGTTGATGTAAGAAGCTACCCCGGACGGCAGCCGATGGAGCCGGATACGGAAAAAGTAGTACGGGGATCCCGGGACGGATTTGTAGAAAATATAATCATAAACACGGCATTGACAAGGCGCAGAATCAGAGACCCAAGATTGAGGTTTGAAATCTTCCGAATCGGGGAGCGTTCAAAAACAGATATATCAATTGCCTACATTGATGATGTGGCAAACCCCAGCCTGATAGAAGTGATTAAACATGAATTGAAAGCCATTAAGATCGATGGATTAACGATGGCCGATAAAACGGTTGAAGAATTCCTTGTGAAGCAGGGATATAACCCTTACCCCCTTGTACGCTACACAGAGAGGGCGGATGTGGCAGCTACTCACTTATTGGAGGGCCATGTACTCATCTTTGTTGATACATCCCCAAGTGTCATCATCACACCGACTACTTATTTTCACCATCTTCAGCATGCGGAGGAATACAGACAGTCGCCTGCTGTCGGGACATTTGTAAAATGGACCAGGTTTCTCGGGTTGCTGGCGTCGCTGTTTCTTTTACCCCTCTGGTATTTGTTTGTCCTTGATCCCACCCTGCTGCCTGAAGGTATTGGATTTATCGGGCCGAATGAACAGACAAACATCCCGATCATCGCTCAGTTGTTCATTGCTGACATCGGTGTGGAGATGTTCAGGATAGCCGCCATTCATACCCCCACACCGCTATCGACCGCGATGGGTCTTATAGCTGCGGTATTAATCGGACAAATTGCGATTGATGTCGGCTTGTTTCAACCTGAAGTCATTCTTTATGTAGCGGTGGCCTCGATCGGAACTTTTGCTACACCAAGCTATGAGTTAAGTGTCGCCAATAAAATGGCAAGGCTGCTTCTGCTGGTTGCAGTGGCATTTTTCCACATTCCAGGTCTAGTCATTGGGTGTACACTATATATCCTGTTTATTGCAAATATCAAGTCACTTAATACACCTTACTTATGGCCGCTGATCCCTTTCAGCCCGGTGGCATTTATTCAGATTCTGATCAGACGTTCGATGCCGGGTGCGAAGATTCGCCCAAGTATCGTACAACCGCGTAATAAATATAAGCAGCCAATGAAATCTTAAGAATATTGCAACACCTCCTGATCTGTGGTAAATTACGTTTAATCAATAAAGGATCAAAGAGGGGAATGAGTCGTTTCATGCATCTTCACGGTTCAGCAGAAATCGATAATGACGGACATTTAATGATAGGCGGGGTAAGTACGACAGATCTTGTCAAACAGTACGGCACCCCCCTATATGTCTATGATGTTGCCTTGATCAGAGAAAGAGCGAGGGGCTTCAAAGAGACGTTCAGGGAACTTGGAGTGAAAGCGGAAGTAGCATATGCAAGCAAAGCATTTTCAAGCATTGGCATTTTCCAATTGATGAAGGAAGAAGGGTTGTCCCTGGATGTAGTATCAGGCGGAGAGCTTTATACCGCTATGAAGGCTGAATTTCCTCCAGAAAGAATTCACTTTAATGGGAATAACAAGTCACGAGAAGAACTCATGATGGCCATTAATTATAATATCGGCTGTATTGTCGTTGATAATTTCCATGAACTTGAGCTGATTTCGGAAATCACCAATGATATGAAGCGGCAGATAAATATTTTATTGAGAGTGACTCCGGGCATTGAAGCACACACCCATGATTATATTCTGACAGGGCAGGAAGATTCGAAATTTGGATTTGATCTTCAAAACGGACAGGCTGAAGAAGCGATGAAGAATTCACTGAAATCAGAATACATAGAATTGCTGGGTCTTCATTGTCATATTGGATCACAGATATTTGAAACAACGGGATTCATCCTTGCAGCAAAGAAAATCATTGAAACCATTGCAGATTGGAAGGGGGCATATGGATTCATCCCTCGGGTCATCAACCTGGGGGGAGGATTCGGCATCCGATATACTCAGGAGGATGACCCTATTCCTCCATCACAATACGTGAAGGAGATGATCAATGCAGTCAAACTGGAAGCAGCGAATGTCAGTCTGGACATGCCTGAGATTTGGATAGAACCAGGTCGCTCGCTTGTTGGAGATGCAGGAACAAGCTTGTATACGGTGGGATCAAATAAAGAGGTGCCGAATATCCGTAAATACCTTGCTGTGGATGGCGGGATGAGTGATAACATCCGTCCTGCCTTATATAAAGCCAAATATGAAGCTGTCATCGCCAATAAGGCGGGAGCAGAACCGGAGGAGACCGTATCGATTGCAGGTAAATGCTGTGAATCGGGAGACATGCTCATTTGGGATATTCCCCTTCAGGAATCTGAGCCTGGAGATGTATTGGCTATGTTCTGCACAGGGGCATACGGCTACTCGATGGCAAATAACTATAACCGCATTCCCCGTCCTCCTGTCGTATTCGTAGAGGGTGGCCAATCTAAACTGGTCGTCCGCCGGGAAACCTACCAGGACCTGATCACACTGGACCAATCATTGATATAGAGAAGAAAAACAGGCTGTACCAAATGTGTTTTAGTCGAATGAAAATCCGAACTTTAATTCAAATTCTTTCTTTAGAATTCGAATTTGTTCGGATTTTTTAATAGGTATTAGCTTGTTCCAGCGGTTGATTGGAGTGCAAGACGCAGAAATTCTGCGGGAGAAGCGAGGCAGGTGGAATCATACAGGAGCTTTAGCGACTAGCAGGCTCACCGTCCGCCCGCTGAAAGCGAAAGCGGTTTTTAGCGGGTATAATAGGATGTAACCTGCCACTGTTCGTCTTTAGAGTATTTTGTCCCAGCCTCTTCCCTTGCTATTGGAACTGTTTGAAAAGAAGGAAAGCCAGCCACTCTGCTTACTCCACTTTTACAAAACTTCATGAATTATATAGATGATATTCCCGCACCACCAGATATGATACTTTCATTCACGGCTTATATTATATACAATAACAGTGTTATCAAAATGAAACGACTGAAGGTGAAGAATGCCATGAAATTGAAAAATGGGCCGCTGTTCTTGATATTATTGATGATTGGCCTCTTGGGAGGAATAGTTTACTGGTTTGTTCTGGCCGCAAACTAGTAAAAATTAGGTTGAATAAACAAAGCAAATTTAGTAAGATATAAAAACATTCTTCTTATTGACGTGATTAATTTAATTCGTGATCGAGATTTAAAAACTATTGTTTTTGGCTATAATGTGAATAAACGCCATTATAGTATAAAACGTAATCGAGGGGTAATTATGTTAATTCGGTATAAAAAGGCATTTGAAAAGATTGCAATGGGTCTATTATCTTTCATGCCAAATGAAAAAGATCTGAAAAAGCTTCAGCAAACAATGAAACAATATGAAACGGAAGACAATTGGCAGCTCTTTTTATGGAAAGAAGAGGACATTGTCGGTTTAATCGGAGTGTATAAAACAGATAGCACGATGGAAGTCCAGCATATATCGGTTAACCCTTCACATCGTCATGAAGGTATTGGGAAAGCAATGATCAAACAGTTGAAAGAAATGTATTCGGAGTTATCGGTAAAGCCGAATACAGATACGGCCTCTTTTTTTGAGAAATGTGACGAAGAAAATATCATTTAATTATAGAAAAGAGACTAACTAGTGGAATCAACATTCTAAGTTAGTCTCTTTTTATTTAGCGCTTTTAATCTCTCGTCGATCACCGGGGTGCGATCGCGTAAGGAATGACGGTGGATGAGCTGCTCATTTGACAGGTCACTGGGCATACACCATTTAAATCCTTCTTTCCTGCATAAGTCTGCGGCTTTGATTAAGAGGACGGGATCTTTTATTGGAAGGTCCAGGCTTTTGTAAGGAACTTGTTCCTCGATGTCCCTGAGGGTATTATTAAGAATCCGGAACAATGAAGAAGCGTCCAATCCAAGTTCGTCAAGTGCTGTTTGATTTGGCTTCAGATTCATTAAAGATTTTGAGAGCATTCTTTTTGCCCCGTTTACATTGTTTCTTCTGTAATGGTACAAACCTACGGCTATTTGGATAAGGCCTACCCAGTGTGAAGATCTATTACCAGGATCAACTTCTTTCCAGTATTCCTCCAACACTTCGTGGCATTCAAAATAATCGCGATTTCCATGGAAATGGACGAGGTATTGAAGGTATGCCTGAGGATAAGTCATGATATCCCTCCTTTTCAACTAGTTTATCATATTCTTTCCTGAAAAAAGTGTATCAAAACAATGTAAGGCGATTCAAAAAATTACTATTGGAGATTAGAGTTGAATCTACTATACTTATAAAAGCGGCTCTTAGGAATGAATGGAAAGAAACTGGTGATAAAGTGGAATACAATGTAAAGATCGATGCGTTCGAAGGTCCACTCGATCTTCTTTTGCATCTTATAAATTCGTTAGAAGTGGATATATATGATATACCGATGGCTCAAATTACAGAGCAGTATTTATTATATGTACATACAATGAAAGACTTGCAGCTCGATGTGGCCAGTGAATATCTGGTGATGGCTGCTACGCTGCTAGCCATCAAAAGCAAGATGCTCCTTCCCAAGCACGATGATGGATTAGTGGATGAGGACATAGAATTCGAAGAAGAAGATCCGCGGGATGAATTAGTAGAAAGACTCGTAGAGTACAGAAAATTTAAAGAAGCAGCAAATGAACTGAAAGCCCGTGAGGAAGAAAGGGGCCAAGTCTTTACAAAGCCGCCAAGTGATCTCACGGAGTATACAGAGGAAGAAGACGTTAAAAACACAGATATTCAAGTGTCATTATATGATATGCTTGGTGCATTTCATAAACTTTTAAGACGCAAGAAAATTCAGAAGCCGATTCAGACGAGAATTACCAGGCAGGAAATATCCATTGAGAAGAGAATGGATGAAATTGTAAGCACTTTGCAGAAGGTGAAAGCAAGAACGCCGTTTACAGCGTTATTTCCCATCAATGACAAAGAGCATTTAGTTGTTACCTTTCTCGCTGTTTTGGAATTAATGAAGAGAAAGCAGATTGTCGTGGATCAGCAAAATAATTTCACGGAAATCTTCGTTGAGTCGTGTGAGGAGGTAGGTCTTGTTGGGCAGCAATAATTGGAAAGGGATTTTGGAGAGTTTACTATTTGCAGCAGGAGATGAAGGTCTTTCTTTAAAACAAGTCTGTTCAGTCCTGGAGTTGAGCGAAGAGGAAGCGAGCGGGCTTCTGCAGGATCTAAAGAAAGATTATGATGATCGTGATGAACGGGGCATTTATATGACTGAGCTCGCAGGGACATTTCAGCTCGTGACGAAGAAGTGTAATGCCGACTATCTGAAAAAGCTGGTGGAGTCACCAAGTGTAAGCTCATTATCACAGGCTGCACTGGAAACACTGGCAATCATTGCGTATAAACAGCCGATAACAAGGGTGGAGATTGAACAGATCAGGGGAGTCAAAACAGAACGGCCCATTCAGACCCTTATGTCAAAGGGACTTGTGAAGGAAATCGGGAGAGCAGAAGGAACCGGACGGGCGTATCTGTTTGGGACGACAGTGGAATTTCTCGACTACTTTGGTCTGAACAACCTCGAAGAACTGCCACCGCTTCCGGAGAGCGTTCAGGAGGATTTTGCTCAAGACGAGGCAGACTTGTTCTTTGAAAAATTCCAGGAAACGATGGATACAGGTGAATGAACAAAAACACGGCGGCCGCCGTGTTTTTTTGTTGTTATTGGAGAGAAACCTGAACTTTCTTTCCGGAGAATGCAGCGTGGACAGGCATCCTTTGTTTTCTCAGCGCCGGGAAGAGAAAGTTCAGGTTTCGTTCATATTAATACTTGTCCTGCATAGACTTGTACAAACACTTCAAAGTAAGATAAAGGGGTAGATGAGTGTGTACAAGAAAAAAATGAAAAATTACATATATTATATGCTTGTATTTGCGTTATTGTTTGTCCTGGTCTCTGAGGAAGTCAAGGCTGCT
>NZ_JABMCR010000218.1 GCF_013179555.1 Bacillus haikouensis | reverse complement strand
GGCTTCCACTTCATTGCGATTCTGATCCGCTGTTATGATGGCGATCGAGGCTTCGTGCATACTTGCTTTCTGAAGCACTTTATCCTTAAATGGTGTTCCTTTGATAAAATGGATATGATGATTGCGGTAAGGATTCTGTTGGAGTGTTTCGTCAATGAGGACGATCTGCCCGCGGAAATGAAGTGAACTCAACTGTGAGATGATTTCCCTTGCACGTTCATTCCAACCGATGATCACCACATGATCCTTCCCTTTGAACGTTGCTTTTCCTTCTATATAAGCATTTTGCGACATGACTGTATTAGTAGCCAGTGTGATGAAATAGGTAGATAGGAAACCTGCACCCACAAGAATGAGCACTACTCCGAATATCCTGCCCTCGGTTGAAACAGGAACAAAGTCTCCATACCCGACAGTCGACATCGTGATCACTGCCCACCAAATCCCATCAAAATAGGAAGGGAATGTATCCGGTTCGATAAAGTGTATGAGTATGCCAAATATGGTCATCAGACTTATGGCTATAAGAAAAATCCGCACTAATAAAGGCCAGCGCAGGAATTGATGAAACATTTGCTGAACCATTCATCCAGCCTCCTTTTCTATCTGCACTGACCATTATTACCTATTTAGGTATATCTCATAACTAATCCAGCCATTCTTTCTTTAACAAACTATACATATAAGCGTCATACATAGTGTCTTCCTGCAGAATGTATTCACGAAGCAATCCTTCGCGGCGGAAACCGAGCTTTTCCACGACTCTTGATGAAGCTTGATTATTCGGTACAATGACCGCTCCGATGCGATTCATTTCCCTCTCTATAAAAAGATATGTAATGAGCGGCTTTAACGCTTCGCCCATAATTCCGTTCCCCCAGTAATCCGGGTGAAGATCATACCCGATTTCGCATCGTTTATAGGATTTCGCAATCCCATGAAATCCGCACGTCCCCATCATCTTATCCGTGTTTTTATCCACGACCGCCCAGCGCATCGGACCGCCGACTTCGAACTGTTTTTCGAAGTTATCAACCATTTTCTCGGCCACTTCTTTAGAAGAGATTGGGCTCATGCCGAAATACTGCAGGACTTCTTTGGAAGTGTAGTGTTCAAATAAAAAATTGACGTCTTCATTTGTGATCTGCCTCAAGATAAGGCGTTCCGTTTCAAAGATTGGATAAGTTGTCGTTGTCATCTTCATCTCTCCTTTAAAAAGAGTATATCATGAGTATATTAGAAAATAAGGAAAATTACGAAAAGTAAATCGCGGATTTTTCAGATTTCATGCTGCCTTCACTGGAAATACGAATGGGGGCTTTTAACATGTTTTGGCTTGCACTGTGCCGGGTAAAATATGCTTAAGAATAGTTCTCAGAAAAGGAGAGTGGGGAAATGAATGTTCATTTTTGTGTAGAGGGATCCTCTGAAATTTTTCATAGACAGGCATTTGAAGATATCTCTCCCCTGCTTAAAATGAAGGAAGCTGGAACGCTCATTAAATTCACCAATGAAAGCGAAGACAACTGTAGGATTGAAGGGAGAATCATTAAGACTTCATTCGAAACCGTACTCCATTCCAATCAAGATATTAAAGAGCAGGTATTGGTGGTTCACTTGTTTGTGGAGAATGAGGAAATGCGGGAGCGGTTGATCGGGAGCGGCAGGCAGGAGAAAAAGGTTAATGATGAAAGGCTGGCTGATTAAATACCAGTCTTTTTTTATGGGTGAAAAATGAGACCTGCAGACTGCAGGGAACAAGATGAAAATAAAACACGTAAAATTATAATAAATGGTCAAAAGTTGAAAATAAAAAACTTTATGCTTTAGTCAAATCTCCAATAACAACCAAGTTCCCATGACAAACAACCCGGTAAATTTCTAAAATGCATGAAACTCCTGTTGAAAAATACAATAAATGGAAGTATGCTATTAGAGTATTACTATATGTGAAAATGAGAAGCGGGTGGAGGAGTAATATGGGAAACACAGTGAAGAATGGGTTGAAATGTGTATTGGCACTGGGTTTGATTTTGGCGGCGGCAGCTGCCGCCGGGGTGAATTCTTCTTTCGCTGCCGGGGATTCTACATGGAGCATAGAGGGGCCGCCAGGTGGATTCGGCAGTTTATCATGGGAATATGAAGGAATCACCCGAACCGCTTATTACAATATTTATAATTACAAAGATACGAGTGGACAATACACCAAAAAGGTATATTATGATAAAAACAATCGATATCTTAAAACAAACTATCAATAAAATAAAAAATGATTATGTCAAAGGACATAATCATTTTTCACGTTCAGTCCTCAAAGGACTCCGCAACCTTGACCATTTCTTCCTTTCTCAGAATGACATCGGATTTACGTGGATTGTAGTTCATGGAGTAAAAGATGCCATCATTAAACCAGGTAAGGTTGCTTGTTCTCCATTCCCGGTTTTCGCGATAACTGCCGGTGAGGTCACCGATCTTTGCGGCTTCATATATCTCTGGACTGCCAGATTCAAGGCCAATCATCATTTTAATAGTCAATGTTTGCTTCTCGGGGCCGATCAGTTTAATGGATAAGTTGTCGAATCCGTCTTCGTGAGTACTTTTATAGGTTCGATCGACCACTTCAAAAGGAGCTACTGTAGGCAATTTGATTTCCTCACTCCACTTCTTGTCATCATTTTCTTCTACTGTAAGTTCCAACTGATGAAAATCAGCCTGGGTAGTATTATTCCAGTCTTTGAACAGTCCGCTTTGGCTGCCTCCTAAATAGACAAAAAAGGTAAGGCAGGCAAGCACGAATACAGCTGACATAACCGTTTGAACAGCGGGCTTCCTCCAATGGAAAGATCTCCTCTTTCCCGTATGTATTTCATCAAGAATATTCTTTCTCATTTCTTCGGAAAATCCGTGATTCTTGAACGTTTTTTCCTTCATCAGGCCACGAAGACGTCTCAATTCATCCATTGTTATACACCTCACTGTCCTGGTATGCAGCACCCAGCAATTTCCGGCCTTTTGATAAACGTGTCTTGACTGTGTTGATGTTCAGATCCATGCAATCTGCTATTTCGGCCAGCTTCATTTCTTCAAAATAAAACAGGAAGATGATTTCCCGATATTTCACTGGAAGTGATAATAATTTCTGTATGAGTTCGCTGTTGGTTTCTTCTTGGATGAGAGCTTGCTCAGGCGTGCCGAATTTCCCTTTCACTACCTCATTGATGGTATTTGTGAAGGAAATCATCCGGGTATCCCACCGTCTCAAATAATCCTTGCAGTGATTGATCGCCATCCTTACGATCCAAGTCTTAAGGGAAGATTCCTCCCGAAAGGTATCCATTTTTTTATAAAATTTCACAAACACTTCCTGCGTCAGGTCTTCAGCCAGGCAGTGATCTTTTACGTAAGAATACACTATGTAATAAATATCGTTGCCATACTCTCTCATTGCTTTCTCAAGAATGAGGTCCTTTGATGTGTCAGGAAAGGCTCCGTTCTGATTTTTCTGCAAAAAATCACCCGCTTTCGTCCTTTCCATTCTACCAATTTGACGAACGCTGTTGGGGGAAAGTTTTGAAATTTGTGGAAAATATTTTCGGGTGGTTTGAAACCTTTTTCAATAATAGTACGTAGAAGAGAGTTGAACAGCCTATCTGTGAAACTGAAGAGTAAGGGAGGAAAGAATGAACTATTACATAAATATCGTTTTTACAATCGTACTGTTAATCCTATTGACGCTTGCGGCTTTTGCAATTGACTTCATTAGTAAATCTTTGCAAAAACGCATCCATCCCAAATATCTTAAAGGAACGGTTATATTCATTCTACTTCTACTAATGGTAAGCGGATCTTATCTTATAAGTACGCTTGGAAACTGGATGTTCATTGATACTATATTTGTAACAAGCCTTTGTTTCTTCGGTTTGGGCTGGATTACCAACATTACGAATCGAGCGAATAAGAATGCGGAAGGCACCACTGCAAAATTCATAACGAACAATGCTTATAAACATCAGTACGAAGCAGCTGGTTCGCACGATATGAGTCTCTACTTTTTTTCGAGTCTCATTTTTCTGGCAGGCAGCTGGAGTGCAGCATTTGCTATCGCTTTTTTATGATAGTAAGTCAGTAATAATTAGGGGGAATTCCGTATGCGGACGAGCAGTATCATTCTCACAGCCATTATGGCGGGGATCTATTCAGGGATATTAGACGGTTTTGAAGAAAGCAGAGGGCTTGCCCCCGTTGCCAGTATCCTCATCTTGATTATTCTCACATTTAGTACCGGAGTGATTTTTAATATGATTCTTCGGATGAAAAAGACAATGGAGTAGAGTAGGAGCATAGGAGAAGGACCGCTCAATTAGTGAAGCGGTCCTTTCTCCTTATTTTATTGTATAAACCGATCCTCACGTTTTATGATCAACGATAGCAGAAATAAAGTATGCATCAAGCTTCACTCAGTATATCAAGAATTTTCGTACAGACTTTCCTTCCTCTACTATTCAACTAACAGCCCTCCTGAACTTCCCTCTTGCATGACAAAAATAATCAAAATATTCAAAATGATTCATATGTCATACCTAAACACAGCATTCTAAACATTAACAGGACTTAAGTGGTATAGACATCTATACTTTTAATTCCATAAACTAGAGTAGTAGAGTAATTGGAAACCCTTACATTTTAACTAAAAGGAGGGAAAGATTGATGAAAAAGAAACCAGTTTCAATCGCATTAACCGTTTTGATGTGTACCTCATTATTTAGTCCCGCAGTATTCGCTCACGGTGGGGAAAATGGCAGGGAAGCATCAGAAATGAAAAATGTACGGACACATCCTGCCTTTACATGGGGGAACCCGGCACCTTCATCACCTGTCCTTCATCCCGGTTCTGCACGGGGAGCAGGTATGAGGCAGTCCACTTTGGATATGATTGATCCATTGATGGAAGAGAAGATTACCGAGGGTGTCATGCCGGGGGCCGTTGCGCTTGTAGCGAGAAGCGGTCATATCGTGAAACATGATGCTTACGGGGATGCGTACCGTTACACGGATGGTGACTTCACTGAAACGGACTCTCCGATCGCGATGGAAAAGGATACGATTTTCGATCTCGCCTCCATCAGCAAGATCTTCACTACAACAGCAGCGATGTTCCTTTATGAGGACGGCGCATTCGAACTGGACGACCCGGTTGCAGAGTATATCCCTGAGTTTGCTGCGAACGGTAAAGAAGATGTCACAATCCGGCAGCTGATGACGCACACATCCGGATTCACAGCATGGATTCCTCTTTATAATAAAGGGAAGGATAGAGAGGACAGAATGCAGATTGTGTTTAATCATCCGCTTGCGAATGAACCCGGCACCGCCTATACATACAGCGATTTAAACATGATAACATTAGGTGCCATTATCGAAAGATTATCAGGACAGCGTCTCGATGAATTTGTGAAAGAAAATATAACTGAACCCCTCGGGATGGAAGATACGATGTACAATCCGCCGGCTTCCATGAAAGAAAGGATTGCTGCGACTGAATATCAGCCTGCAATCGGGCGGGGACTCGTTTGGGGCGAAGTGCATGATGAAAATGCCTGGTCACTGGACGGCGTAGCTGGCCATGCAGGTGTATTCTCCACTGCGGAAGACCTGGCGAAATTTGCTCACATGTTTGTGAAAGAAGGGCGTTACGGAGGCAAGCGGATACTGAAACCTGAAACGATCCAAATGCTTTCTGAAAATCAAATTCCGGAATTCCCGGGTGATGACCATGGACTTGGCTGGGAACTGAACCAGGGATGGTTCATGGATGGTTTAGCGGATGAGAATTCCCTCGGTCACACAGGATACACAGGAACCTCGATCGTCGTGAATCAGGAGAATGACACGATTGCCATTCTTCTGACAAACCGTGTCCATCCATCACGAAGTACTGTTTCGACTAACACGGTCAGACGCCCATTTGCCCGGCTGGTTGCAGATTCGATCCCGGTAGACATACAGGGGCACAAGAAAGAGAAAGCTTGGTTTGCAGGCTACGGCGATCAACTGAACCGGAGTTTAACAGCAGAAGTGAATGTAGAGGAGGATGCCCGTTTATCCTTTACTACTTGGTACCGAATTGAAAAGGATTCTGATTTCGGACATGTAGAAACATCAGTTGACGGGGAAACATGGACAGCAGCCGGAAATGCTTTTACCGGAAGCAGTGAAGACTGGTCAGAAGAGGAAGCATCAATCCCGGCAGGTACGAAATACATCCGGTTCAATTACGATACAGATGCATCCGTTAATTACCGCGGCTGGTATGTGAAAGATATTAAATTGAAAGTGGGGAATGGTGATAAACTTAAAACCCATTTTAGAGGATGGACAGAACGCAGTTATTAATTATAAGGGGGAAGACACACATGAAACATGCGTACAAGATCTTTTCTTTATCTGTTCTCGTACTTGCGTTGATCATCTCGGGACTGCCGATGAATAATGTGAAGGCTGAAAATCCGCTGAAAGACTTGATCATCTATCAGAATGCACCGCAAGTGGAAGTTGCGAATGCCGGTGAGGAAATCGGACTTAAGGCATTGAATGTCTATAAAGATGGACACTTCACGCTAGTGTCGGAAGGCTTGGACTGGAGTTCTTCCAATAGGAAGGTAGCATCGGTAGATAAAGACGGAAATGTAACATTGACGGGTAAGAACGGTAAAACGTTTATCAAACTGACGAACGGTGAATTTTCCGATCGCATTGCCGTGCAAGTGAAACCTGCGCCTAAAAAAGGGGAGAAAGGCAAACCGGCATCGGAAGCGAAGATCGTGAAACAAAAAGGAGAGCGTTACAACCTCGTTGATGAAGCCATCGCAAACATGACGATCGAGGAAAAGATCGGTCAGATGCTCATGCCGGACTTTAGAAACTGGGACGGTGAAAATGTAACGGAAATGCTTCCTGAAATTGAGCAACTTGTGAAAGACTATCATCTCGGCGGGGTTATTTTATTCCGCGAAAATGTGGTTACAACTGAACAGACAACG
>NZ_JABMCR010000217.1 GCF_013179555.1 Bacillus haikouensis | reverse complement strand
TTTTATCCTTTACGGAAATGTTGTTTTCTATCGATTTTTCGATGATTTCCTGACCCTGCCTGTGCTGTTCCAAACAAGCAACTTCTCCGATTTGGGCAGCAGTGCCAGTGCAATTATAGGATGGAAAGATTTATTTTACTTCGCAGATGTGATTCTTTTGATCGCATTCATTAAATTCATGCCTGGTTGGTTCTCTCTTAAAAATTACAGCCGTGCGAGCAGAAGAGCCTATTTCCTGGTCGCGATTGCACTCGTATTCTTCAATCTTGGACTGGCTGAATCGGAAAGACCACAGCTTCTGACAAGAACGTTTGACCGTGAGATGCTTGTGAAGAACATCGGCACATACAACTATCACATCTATGATATTTTTCTGCAGTCCAAGTCTTCTGCTCAGAGAGCACTTGCTGATGGCAGCGAGCTTGCCGATATTGATAACTACGTCCGGGCTAACTTCATCCAGCCTGATGACGAAATGTTCGGCATCGGGCAAGATAAGAACTTGATTATTGTTTCAATGGAATCACTTCAAAACTTCACAATAAATAGTAAGGTGAATGGCGAAGAGGTTACACCGTTCTTGAATGACTTCATCGGCGAAAGCTATTACTTCGATAATTTCTACCATCAGACGCAGCAAGGGAAAACGTCGGATTCCGAGTTCCTTTTGGATAACTCCCTTTATCCATTGAACCGTGGCGCTGTTTTCTTTACCCATTCTGGGAACCAGTTTGATTCATTGACAGAAAAGCTTGATGCAAATGGTTATTTCACAACTGCTATGCACGCGAATAATAGGAGCTTCTGGAATCGTGACATCATGTACGATTCACTAGGGTATGAGCGTTTCTACTCATTGCCGGATTATGAAGTAACGGAAGAAAACTCCGTTAACTGGGGAATGAAAGACATCCCATTCTTTGAACAGTCGGTCGAACATATGAAAGAAATGCCAAAACCTTTCAGTACAAAAATGATTACATTAACAAACCATTATCCATTCACACTTGATGAAGAGGATAAATTGATCGACCCTTATACATCTAACGACGGTACAGTGAATCGTTATTTCCAGACGGTACGCTACATGGATGAGGCGCTGAAGAACTTCATCACTGATCTGAAAGAATCAGGCTTATATGAAGATTCCGTCATCGTAATGTATGGAGATCATTATGGTATTTCAGAAAACCATAACACGGCGATGAGTCAATACCTGGGGAAAGAAGTGACTCCTTTTGTCAGCACCCAGCTGCAGAGGGTTCCACTGATTATTCATGTTCCAGGACAAGAAGGAAAGACAATTTCTAAAGTGTCTGGACAGATTGACCTGAAACCGACGATTTCACATTTGATGGGAATCGATACGAAGAAAGATATTCAATTCGGGGGAGATGTTTTCTCCGGACAGCATGAAGATTTCACCATATTACGGGACGGTCGTTTCATTACGAAAGATTATGTCTATGCTGGTGAAAAATGCTGGGATAAAGGTACTGAAAAAGAAACGGACATGAAATACTGTGAACCGTTCAAGGACCGTGCAAATGAAGAACTCGAATACTCTGACAAGATCATTTACGGAGACCTCCTTCGTTTTTATGAAGAAACAGAGTATCGTGATGAAGATCAATAACGATCATTCACCCAATTACATTTTCAAGAGCTTGCGAATCATATTCGCAAGCTTTTTTTGTCATGAAATAAACAGTCTTTCATATGAGTAAATAAAGATGATTAGCGGGGAGGCTGCAGAATGAAGATCAGGGTGAGAAATGGAGATACTTTTTGGTATTACAGTCAACTGTTCTATATTCCTATCGGATTGATCATTGATTCCAATCCTTCTCTTGATCCCAATGGGTTAAAGATTGGGGCAGAAGTGGAAATTCCGGGTTTTATTAAAGAAAGCTATATAATCAAACAAGGAGATACGTTTTGGAATATCGCGAACGTTTGGAATATAAATGTCGATGCCATTTTGCTGGTTAACGAAAACATCAATCCTAACTCGTTAAGCATCGGTACCAGCATCCACTTGCCTGCGAGGGTCATAACTCCTGTGGTGGATGGAAAACAAGGGTACAGCTACTCAGTACTGGAAAAAGACATAAGTAGATTAAAAGAAATATATCCATTCATGAAATTAAATTCGATCGGTGAAAGTGTACTGGGCAAGCCGATCATACAGATGAAAATCGGGAATGGTCGGAAAAAGGTCCATATGGATGCATCATTTCATGCAAATGAATGGATCACTACGTCGATCTTAATGACCTTCATCAATGATTATTTATTGTCGTTAACAAATGTCAAACCTATCCGAGGTGTTCAAACACTGCCGATATATAACGGGGTGACACTTTCTATTGTCCCGATGGTCAATCCTGATGGGGTCGACCTGGTGCTGAAAGGACCTCCAAATAATATGAAAGATCAACTTGTGAAAATCAACAAGGGCAGCTCTGATTTTACAGCATGGAAAGCAAATATCCGAGGAGTCGATCTCAATAATCAATTCCCTGCAAAATGGGAGGTGGAAAAGGAAAGAAAGGAGGAGAAGGAACCTGCACCGAGGGATTTCCCAGGAGATAAGCCTCTTTCTGAACCGGAAACCATCGCAATGGCAGAACTTGCAAAGGAAGAGGTTTTTGATCGCCTTCTGGCTTTGCATACGCAGGGAAAAGAATTTTACTGGGGATATGAAGGGTTGGAACCACCTGAAGCAGAAAGGCTTGCAAAAGATTTTGAAAGGGTAAGCGGGTATGAGTCCGTTCGATACGTTGACAGCTATGCAGGTTATAAAGATTGGTATATCAAAGAATTTCAGAAATCATCGTTTACATTAGAACTGGGTAAGGGGATAAACCCTCTCCCCATTTCTCAGTTCGATGAGATATACAGGGACACATTGGGGATTTTTCTTGTAGCAGTGTACAGGTGGTATTAAATGATTATCACGGGTCTTCAGTCGGTGATATTTTCCTATCTCACAGTAAGAATACGCAGTAGATTTTTAAAGGGAAAAGGAGTAAAATAAATCATCAAGTTCTTTCTGTGAAAGTTTACCGATACCTAAATGAATAGATTCCTTCTAAAGGACAGGTGGTGACCCTTTGATAAGGCTGTACAATCAGCATTAAATCAGTCGGTCATCACTTTTTGAATTTTTTGTAATGTTTTTAACACATTTTTGAAACATTTTCGTCTTTCATACGTACTAATTTATAAGAGAATTTATGGAGAGGAGGAGGACCATTTGAATAAAAGTATGCGGCTGACTTTCTTCATTATGATAAGTCTGATTCTTATGCAGGCTTGTCAGTCCCAGCCAGTCAAGACACCTCTTGCAGAAGAAACCAGACAAAATCAACCGGCAAAGAATATTAAAGAAAGCAGCATCTCATCAAAGACGTTTAAAGAAAATGTTGACTGGATATCTGACTCCGAGGTACTGACTGTTAAGGAAAATGAAGGGACAACTGCACTTTATATTACGGACGTCTATACCGGGGAAAGTGAAAAGGTTTATGATATCCCTCTTTCATATGTCCACTCAATGGTTTCTCCTGACAGAGATAAAATATTGATCCACTCAGCCCCCGCTACCTATACAGCCAAGATCACGATTATAGACCTTAACGGGAAAGAGTTATACAATGGAGAGATCCCTTCATATGAATTATCATATGAGTGGAATGAATTCGATACGAACAAACTCCTTATAACAAGCTTTGCTGAAGATTGGAGCTTTGATGTATTCGAATTAGACCTGAAGGACCCTGAATTACAAAAAGTGGATGTACAGCAGCCCTTCTTAAAGTGGAATTCAGATGTGTCCGTTCTTTACCAGGACTGGGACAATGACAGACTAAGTGTCTCTGCCCCCCTTGTGAGTAAAAATTTGCTTGACGCAAAAAAGGAAACAATCGACTCATCAAGCATTCATTTTGAACGATTCCCTGGCTTCTTGCTTTCAGTTCATTCAGATGATGAATCAGAGCCTGCCTTCAGTTATCAATTCATCAATGATAGCGGGGAAGTCCTGTCTCAATTTGAGACTCACCTGTTAAGCCGTTATTCTGATTGGTTCATTCCCTATTATGATATGATAGACAAGAAGGATGAATTGATTACATTTCAAGCGGACAATGCCGGTTCATTCGATACATATACCGGCGCATTTTCAATGAAGAGATGGGACGTCCCCGAGGGAAGCGCAGAAACTTTGTTTGAAGATCTTCCACTTGAACCGATTCAGTGTTCACCGCAGGGACTGTATTGCCTGTATGGAAACCAGCTTGAAAAGGTAATCAATTTAAAAAATCCTGCTATCATTCGACTACTAAAAGAGGAAGGGTAGATAGACATGGCCATCATTGACGTTACCGTCATACCAATCGGAACAGATACCCCAAGTGTGAGTTCATATGTTGCAGACCTGCAGCACATACTTAAGAGGCATCAGGACGAAGGCAGCATCCGCTTTCAGCTCACTCCGATGAATACCATCATTGAAGGTGAACTCTCTAAATTACTCGGAGTTGTTCAGGAAATACACGAAGCACCATTTCAAAAAGGGATCAAACGGGTCGCGACGAACATCAGAATCGATGACCGGAGAGATAAAGAAGGAACAATGGAAGGGAAGCTTTCCTCTGTTCAGAGACAATTGGAGAAATAAAGGTAAAGGCGAGGCGGGCATCCATATAGGTGCCCGCTTTTGTTTTTCGGTGAATAAAAAAACCTCCGAAACCGGAGGGTTTTTTTACATTTCTTTTAGTGACCACCTGGGTATCCAGAGTGAAGGACAGTCATAATTGTAAACCAGCCAAAAACACCTAAGGTTGCCAATGAAAATACGATTCCAAGAGCATTTTTGTTTTTGAATGTGCTTACCACTGCGAATAAAGCTAATAATGTAACCAATGCTGTAATAATTACAAGACCCATTTATATGACCCCTTTCATTAGAAAATACATTTTACCAACCATTTACAACAAATACAAATAAATTATGTACATAAATGCACTCATTAACATTTTATATTTTTTTCCTCTGTTTGTCGAGGTCAAAAATTTGACACTTCTATGGCGGCGGCATTCAGATTTATTTTTCTCTGCTTCCCGGTTCTGCTACAATGAAAATAGCTAATAATGTTGAAAAAGGAGAATGATGGAATGAATTGGAAACAGATACCCTTAGGGCCGTTGCAGACAAATTGTTATGTCTTATGGAATGATCAAAAAAAATGCTTAATCATCGATCCTGGTGCAGAAGGTGAAAGCTTAGTGAACTGGCTGAACGAAAATAATCTCCAGCCGCTTGCGATATTACTGACCCATGCTCATTTTGATCATATCGGAGCCGTTGAAAAGGTGCGAACTACATTTAGCATTCCGGTTTATATCGATGAAAAAGAGTCGGATTGGCTGATAGATCCTGGCCGTAATGGTTCTGGTTTATTTGGTATGGGTAAGATACAAGCCGAACCTGCTGATTACCTTCTATCATCCGAAAAGAAAATCGTCATTGAAGGCTTCACATTAGTGCTTTTTGAAACACCGGGACATTCTCCGGGAAGTCTATCTTATTATGTACCAAGTGAAGGAATAGTATTTGCCGGGGATACACTTTTTATGGGGAGCATAGGACGAAGTGATCTGCCTGGAGGAAACCATGAGCAATTACTTTCAAGTATACATGACCACTTGTTGACACTGCCTGAGGAAACGAAGGTCCTGCCCGGGCACGGTCCAACCACAACGGTAGGCCATGAAATGGACGGCAACCCCTTCTTAAACGGTTTTTAAAAACTAAAAAAATTCCCTTTAGCACAAGCTAAAGGGAATTTTTTTAGTGTCCTCCTGCACCCGGAGTCATCATAAAGGTCGTCCAGTAAGTAAACCCAGCGAAGAACACAGTTAGATAGGCACCGAAAATGTAAATATACATACGTTCGGAAAGTTTTAAGTAGCTTAACATAATGAAGAATCCTGTTTGGCCTAAAAAGATTAATGATGTCGTTGTCATATCGCCAAGATAAAACATTACAGCAAAAATTCCAGTCCAGAATCCAAGAACTCTGTACATACGATCCATATGTAACCCTCCTTTGCACCCTAAGTCCATCATTCAATATTATAAATGAATATTACTACAAAAGTAAATATCTGTTTGACGATAGTTTGTGACGATTGCGTGATATCTACTCAGGAGCACTTCAAAATGTCATATTGAATCTGTTAAACGCTTCCAGCGATAAATTGGGGCCATTTATATTCTACCCTTTCATTTAGAAATTAAGCAATAGTAGTGCATGTTCATTTTTTTTGTCCCTTTTTTTAACTGAAGATATTTCTAGCGATCAGAAACACACTGTTAACAGAATCCTGCAAGGAATCTTTTGAAATATGATTAGAATTTCAAAAGTGAAAAGTAACATTACTGTACAAATGTAATACAAGGATCCTACAATGGATGTAACCGGGACAGTATTTGTGTATAGATGATAGAAGGAGGAAGAATAATGGGAAATTTAATGTTTTATTCTTACCCAAGCTGTACTTCTTGCAGAAAAGCAAAAAAATGGCTGAATGCCAATTCGATCGATTTCAACGAACGTCATCTTTTCCGAGAAACTCCCACTCATAAGGAATTAGTCCAACTGTTGTCACTCACCACCGAAGGTTTGGATGAAATACTGGCCACACGCAGCCAGACTTTTAAAAAGCTGGGGAAAGATATAAACGACCTTCCACTTTCTGCTGTGATCGAGTTGATTGTCCAGGAACCCAAACTTCTCCGCCGCCCGCTAATAACAGACGGTAAAAAGCTCGTTGTTGTAGGTTATAACCCGGATGCCATGAAAGGTTTTGCCGGGAAAAAAACTTCATTAAAGAAAAGTAGTTAAAGGAATAGAAAAAAGGACAGTCCAACAAAAGTAAAATGTACCCTATAGAGTAGACACTTAAAAAAAGTCTACCTATAGGGTATTTTTTTGTATAATGACAAATAGACAACTAGTAGAAATCGGGGAATCATCATGAGTAAAAAAACATTCACAGAGAA
>NZ_JABMCR010000216.1 GCF_013179555.1 Bacillus haikouensis | reverse complement strand
TTCAAGTCGAAGATGTTATCCCGTCTCTCTGATGAAAAACAACAATCAGTATAATGAGGAGGACTTTTCATGTCTGAACATCCTATTGAAGGTCTAATGACCACTGCAATGGAAAACTTAAAAGAGATGATCGATGTCAATACAATCATTGGTGATCCCGTCGAGACACCGGACGGGAGTGTCATCCTTACCGTGTCAAAGGTAGGCTTTGGATTTGCTGCAGGAGGCAGTGAATTCAGCATCGAAGGCAAAAGCAAGAACAGTGAATCAGAGGGAGGGAAAGGCGGCAATGAAGGTGGAGGTTCCTCAAAAAAACAGCCTTTTGGCGGAGGTAGCGGTGGAGGGGTCTCCATCACTCCGATTGCGTTCCTGATCGTCAGCTCAAGAGGAATTAAGATGCTTCATCTGGATGAGAGCACTCATCTAATAGACCGTCTGCTGGATCTGGCACCAGGTGCGATTGAAAAAATCCAGGGCATGATGAAAAAGAATGACCAGGGCCAGGGTAATAATCAAGGAAATGCGCCGAAACAGAATATGGATTTCTAGGAAATCAACAAAGGAGCTGACTCCAATTGTCAGCCCCTTTTTTTAGTTAGCAATGTGAATACTCCGTTCCAGTGGTTGATTGTTGATTGGAGTGCAAAGCGAAGACTTCTCAAGGGAAAAGGGAGATTGTTGTGGACCCACAGATGCAAAGTCAATTCTTGCACGGGAAATGAAGAGTGGTATAAAAAGCAGCTTCCACTAGTTCGACCCTTATCATTTGCGTTGGCCCGCCGATTTTCTGTACTATAAAGGTGTACATATTATTCATAGAGGAGGAACAAATGATGGCAAACATTACATTTAAGAATAATCCTGTAACTCTGCTTGGAAGTGAAGTGAAGGTTGGGGATAAAGCCCCTGATTTCACAGTTCTGGCAAATGATTTATCAGAAGTCACTCTGAATGATTCAAAGGGTAAGGTTCGTTTGATAAGTGTCGTTCCTTCAATTGATACCGGCGTTTGTGATGCACAAACAAGAAAATTTAATGAAGAAGCAACTAAGTTTGATAATGTGGAGGTACTCACCATTTCCGTCGATTTACCATTTGCCCAGAAGCGCTGGTGCGGAGCGAATGGAATCGAGAATGTCCAGACACTTTCAGATCACCGCGATCTTTCATTCGGTGAAGCATATGGTGTGCATATCCAGGAACTTCGCTTGCTTGCACGTGCAGTATTCGTAGTAAACAGCAATGACGAGGTCACATACGTGGAATATGTGAGCGAAGCAACCGACCACCCTGATTACGAAGCTGCTGTCGATGCAGCGAAAAACGCAGAATAAAACAAACTTACACTAGAACAAGAGACATGCTGACCTGCTACTGCTGTATGGTCAGCATTGTTTTTTTACAAATTGCTCGTCGACGGGTAAAATAAAGGACACAAAACGTTGGTAAAGGAATGAATGCACATGATGAATTCGCCAGTCGAAACGCTATTCGGCATCATCGATGAAACCTCACAGCTGCTTCGTGAAGAGTTGGCATGCAGCTATCTCGAAGCGGTTGCTGAAACAGGGGAAAACCTCTTTCAAGATGAAGTACTACAAGATGAATTGAGCGAACTGACAAAAAAACGCCTACATAAAAAATACGAAGAAATAAAGATCGGCAGCATTGAAAATGAAGATCTGCGTAAAGCCTTCCAATTTGCCATTTTAAAGGGCATGAAAGAGAACGTGCAGCCGAACCACCAGATGACTCCCGATTCCCTCGGATTATTTATCAGCTTCCTCGTCAATAAGTTCACGGCAGGAAGTAAGAATCTGACAGTCATGGATCCTGCCATCGGGACTGGAAACCTGCTGACAACCGTGCTGAACCAGATGCCCAATATTGAGACTCAATCAATCGGGGTGGAGATTGATGATGTATTGATCAAACTTGCATATGTCGGTGCGAACCTGCAAAAGCATCAGCTGCAGCTTTTTAATCAGGACGCATTGGATCCACTTTTTATCGATCCGGTCGATATTGTCCTCAGTGACTTGCCGGTGGGATATTATCCGAATGACCTGAGAGCTCAGGACTATGAACTAAAGGCCGAAGAAGGGCATTCCTATGCTCATCATTTATTCATTGAACAAAGCTTGAAGCATACGAAAGAAGGAGGTTTTCTCTTCTTCATCGTTCCCAATGCCCTGTTCGAGTCACCACTCAGCAGCCAGCTGCATTTATTTTTAAAAGAAAAAGTGAATATCCAAGGATTCTTGCAGCTGCCGCTGTCTCTATTTAAAAATAAGAGCTCTGCGAAAAGTATTTTGATCCTGCAAAAGAAAAAAGAAGGGCTGAAAGCACCTAAAGAAGTCCTGCTTTCAAAGCTTCCAAGTCTCTCAAATCAACGTGCGCTCGAAGATATCCTGGCAAAAATCGATCAATGGCTGCTTGAAAATAAATAATAACATCACCACAAAAGACTGCTTTCACAATGGGAGCAGTCTTTTTACTTGTACAGGCCTGCGGGCGAGTGGGGTTAAGATATCACTCGGAAAAAGCAGATTGATTTTTAGCGAAAAGCATTTGGCTCCTGCCGGGATTTAGAAAAAAGAGAAAGCTGAGGAGGACAGCCGCCTGAAAGGAAGGTCGAGGGTACACGAGGAACATGACTTTTTTCCAGGCGTTAGGCACGTCAAGGATTATTCTAAACCTGTTTACTTACATAGATAATGCGGTAATAAGAGAATGAGATTCCTTTTCGAATTTTGGGAAAACATTTAATTTACCATGAAAACGGTGTCATTTCAAGCTTTTTCTTGAAATAGATAGTGTACAGTGATTAAATGGGAAATTGAGAGATAAAATGTGATTCAATGAACACAATATAGATAGTAAAGATCCTATATCCTGAAGGAGCGATACAACGTGGCAAACAAAATTATTGCAATCAACGCTGGAAGTTCATCTTTGAAATTTCAGTTATTTGATATGCCGGAAGAAACAGTTATTACAAAAGGACTTATTGAACGTATTGGGCTGGACAATGCGATCTTCAATATATCAGTGAACGGTGAGAAAAAAGAGGAAATAACGGATATTCCAGATCATGAAGTAGCGGTTAAAATGCTTCTTGAAAAACTGACTGGATTCGGAATCATCAACTCCCTTGATGAAATTCAGGGAATCGGCCATCGTGTGGTTCACGGGGGGGAAGTTTTTAATGAATCTGTCCTGATTACAGATGAAGTGATCGACAAGATTGAAGAGCTTTCTGACCTGGCCCCGCTTCATAATCCTGCAAACCTGACAGGTATCAAAGCATTCAAAAACGTGCTTCCAAATGTACCTGCGGTAGCGGTATTCGATACAGCTTTCCACCAGTCGATGCCTGAAAGTTCATTCTTGTACAGCCTTCCGTATGAGTACTATAAAGATTTCGGTATCCGTAAGTATGGATTCCATGGAACATCACATAAATATGTGTCTGAAAGAGCCGCTGAAATGCTTGGACGTCCAAAAGAGCAAGTGCGCTTGATCTCTTGTCATTTAGGTAATGGTGCAAGTATCGCTGCCATCGAAGGCGGGAAATCAATCGATACATCGATGGGATTCACACCTCTTGCGGGTGTAGCGATGGGAACACGTTCAGGAAACATTGACCCAGCATTAATACCATTTATTATGGAGAAAACGGGATCGACTGCTGAAGAAGTTCTTAATATCCTCAATAAAAAATCTGGTATGCTTGGTGTATCCGGTTTCTCAAGTGACCTTCGTGATATCGAGCAGCAAGCTTCAGAAGGCAACGAACGTGCAGAGCTTGCACTTGAAGTATTCGCGAACCGTATCCACAAATACATCGGCTCATACGCTTCCCGAATGTACGGAGTGGATGCAATCATCTTCACTGCTGGTATCGGTGAAAACAGTACGCTGGTACGTGAAAAAGTATTGCAGGGACTTGAATTCATGGGCGTTTACTGGGATCCTGCACGCAACAACGTGCGCGGCGAAGAAGCATTCATCAACTATCCGCATTCACCGGTAAAAGTCATGATTATCCCGACAAACGAAGAAGTCATGATCGCACGCGATGTAATGGAAAAAGGAAACATGTAAAGTTTTTCCTATACACGATAAGAACTTTCACTTCAAACATAGAAACAGGGTTGCCGTATTGGTGATCCTGTTTTTTTGGCTTTTTTTTGAAAACGCTCTCGCCTTGAAAGCGAAAAGCGATTGAAACACTGAATGGAAGGAAATTAACTCTGGAGGTGTTTGAGAAACAGTCGGGAATATCCGACTTCTTCAGCCCGGTAGCAGACGTTGACACAATCTATACGAACATAAATCCTTTTTGGACATGTGAAGGGTTTAGGGGTTGAAGAAAAAACAATATCAGAAAATTCAATTCTATTTATGAAGAACGAAATGTACTCAGATTTTTATGATATACTAAAATTAATTTAACAACTGTAAGGAGTGGGTAGTCATGAGCTGGTCCGATCGGGATAAACAAGTTTGGCAGTCAATCAAGTCATGGAAAGAAGACTTGTATGAATATGAAGCGAATGATTTGGAACATACATATGTTAAATGGTTGGATTATGCTTTTGAATCGATACCTCAAGATGTACAGGAACAATTCTTTCAGCGTCTGGATGGCTGGCTGTTCCATATGCATTCACTTATTCAGGGGTCGCAGATGCAGAATGATGCACGTGAGCGGATCCTGGTGACAGCCCGCGCGTTTAATCAGGATATCCAGTCAATCGAAGATCTTCATTATCTTACAATTGACCAACTTCACTATATCGCAGAACAGCATGCGGGACGCCATCGTATTTATTCCTTGTTTCAAGGCGGGATCACAGGTACAGGCGGCATGGTGGCACTGGGATCAGATCTGCCGGCGATGGCGGTGATCAATCTTCGATCAGTTCAGTTGATTGCGATTACATATGGATTCGACGTGCAGACCCCTTTTGAAATGATGACTTCTTTAAAAGTATTTCATGCTTCGACCCTCCCTTCAAGACTCCGTGCGCTTGCATGGGAAGATCTGATGGAAGATTTAAATAAGAAGGATTCGAATTACTTTTTTGACGGTTCCGAACATCTGACCGATTATACATGGCTGGAAGGAACGATGAAGCACGCACTCAAAGGCCTTGCGATCACGATGTTCAAAGGAAAGAAATGGTCGGGGCTCCCGCTTGTGAGCATCGCGATAGGAGCAGGCGCGAATTATCAGCTTTCCCGAAAAATCACCGACTTTGCAGAGAAGTATTATCAATACCGTTATTTACGATTGAAGAAGAATGAATAATTGAATCATTCACATATGAAGTGTTGGAGCGTTTTGACAGCTCCAACGCTTCATTTTTTTTGAGGTTATTAAATGATGTATCCGTTTAAAGCTTATTGAATTTCCGGGGTCGTACGGTACCATAGCCACAGGTCATTTATCCGGGAAGCTCTCTCGGATATTTCGCCATTCAATCTGCAGGATTCATCGAAGTTCTCCTCTTGTCCAAGTAAGGTCTGTAATTCTTCAATGCCGTCCTCTATTTCTGATATGCGGTCAGGAATCGTCCCCCTGATCTTTTCCCACTCCAGAAGGATAGCTTCCTGAATTCGTAAAGAGTATGCCTGCCAATCTTCTAATAAGTGAGGAATATGTATATGTAAACGCGAGTCGTATTTAAAATATTCGTTGATCGTGTTCATTTTAAGGCAGGTTCTCCTTTATTGGGTAAGTTTTGCACAATTAAATCCTACACCAAAATGACTCGCCAATCCATTCATGACAACATTTCCAAAGGCAGCAGATAAAATATTTATACAAATTAAAGAATAAGTATTGATAAATAGTAAGTAAATTGTTAATATAAATTCATCTTAAAGAATATTTATTCATGAATATGATGAAAAATTCACATTCTCGTACTATACAAAAACAACTGGAGGGAATACGTTTGAATAAAAAAGTGGTTTTAGCTTACTCAGGTGGATTAGATACATCAGTTGCAGTGCAATGGTTAATGGAAAAAGGATATGAAGTCATTGCCTGCTGCCTGGATGTCGGTGAAGGAAAGGATTTGGACTTTGTTAAAGAAAAAGCGTTAAAGGTCGGTGCATCAAAAAGCTATGTCATCGATGCAAAAGAAGAATTTGCAAAAGATTATGCACTGCTTGCTTTACAAAGCCATGCATTATATGAAGGGAAATACCCACTTGTTTCTGCACTTTCAAGACCTTTGATCGCAAGCAAGTTAGTAGAAGTGGCAGAAAAAGAAGGGGCAGCAGCAGTCGCACATGGATGTACCGGAAAAGGGAATGACCAGGTGCGTTTTGAGGTTTCGATTTCAGCTTTGAACCCGGATCTTGAAGTGATTGCTCCCGTACGTGAATGGAAATGGTCTCGTGAAGAAGAAATCGAGTATGCGAAAGATAAAGGCATCCCGATCCCAATCAATCTTGATTCCCCTTATTCAATCGATCAAAATTTATGGGGCAGAAGCAATGAGTGCGGTGTCCTTGAGAACCCATGGACTGCACCTCCGGAAGACGCGTATGATTTAACCAGTTCAATTGAAAATGCACCGGATGTCGCGGATATTGTGGAGATTACATTCAAACAAGGTGTTCCTGTTGAATTGAATGGCCATGCGTATCCATTAGATCAAATCATTGCTGAATTGAACCTGGTTGCAGGAAAACACGGGGTAGGGCGCATCGACCATGTAGAGAACCGCTTGATCGGAATTAAATCCCGTGAAGTATATGAATGTCCCGGAGCCGTCACATTATTGAAGGCTCATAAGGAACTCGAAGATCTGACTCTTGTGAAAGAACTTGCTCACTTTAAGCCTGTCATTGAAAAGAAAATGACGGAGTTAATCTATGAAGGACTATGGTTCTCTCCATTGAATAAAGCATTAAAAGCATTTCTGGATCAAACTCAGGTATATGTAAATGGAGTGGCTCGTGTGAAATTGTTTAAGGGCCATGCTATTGTGGAAGGCAGAAAATCTTCTAATTCTTTATATGATGAAAATCTGGCTACTTATACGAAAGCGGATGAATTTGATCA
>NZ_JABMCR010000215.1 GCF_013179555.1 Bacillus haikouensis | reverse complement strand
TGAAGCTCATCCCGCCGGTCGCGCAGCTGCTTTTCCAACTGTCTATTGATCGAAAGTTTCATTTGCAGTTCGTGGGCCACTTCATACGCTTCTCGGACCTGATCCTCTGAATAGGTCTGGAAATGTTTGCTCACTTCAGAAAGCCTGATTCTGGCGTGCCTTGATTTACGGGTAAGTTCATCCCCTTCATCAATGACCTTGATCACCATTTCTTTCACTTCTGCTAATTCTTTTGTCAAATCTTCAAAATCATTTCGGCATTGCTCACCAATATGAAAGATTTCATCCTTACTCTGGTCGACCGTATCCACCATTTTCTCAAGGATGACATCCAGCAACTTGGTGTTAATTTTTTTTAGTGACACGGTACACCCCTCTTTTGGTTCCACATTTCGTCTTATACCAAGAAGAACATTCGACTGATTTTCGCAACGTTATCCTGCAAAAATAATAAATCGGCTATTTTATTCTTCAGCCGGACAATGATACGTGTCCAACTACCTATTATATCATTTATAAAATATACCTATTACTATTTCAATGCTAAATCATAAATCTCCTTTATTCATCTAGGCATATTTCGCTGTAATACTTCCATACAAGGGTTTTCTCGGTCTCTTCACTGGATTCCGCAAGTCCGGTCAAAAAAGAAGACCATTCACCTACGAACATATATAGGAACACAGGAAGTATTACTTTCAGCGTCAATTATACCATGTCAGTTATTGTCGGAGATTAAAGTTTCGTTACATTGTATTACCATTATTTCATGTAGAACCATATATTCCCTTGCCGCATATTCGGTAATCTGTGCAATTCGGCTCTATGTCCTTTATAGTAGAAAGAAGAATAAAACCCATGACCTTTACCCTTTTTGTATAACTCTTAAACATGACGATCGGGAGGAGATAGAACTTTGTTACATTACTATAATACCGTCAAAGGTTACGGAGAAAATGAAATCAATATCGAACGATCACGATTCATCGCTTATGTGAATCGGGCAGAAACCGAAGAAGAAGCTCAGGCCTTCATTGCCGATATAAAGAAAAAGCATTGGGACGCAAATCATAACTGTTCTGCTTATATGATCGGGGAAAATAACCTGATCCAGAAAGCCAATGACGACGGGGAACCGAGCGGTACGGCAGGAGTCCCCATGCTGGAAGTGTTGAAAAAGCGCGGTTTGAAAGATACCGTCGTTGTCGTCACACGGTATTTCGGCGGAATCAAGCTTGGTGCAGGCGGCCTGATCAGGGCTTATGGGAGAGCGACATCAGAAGGCTTGAACGCTACAGGGATTGTTGAAAGAAAGCTGATGCGCATCATGAAGACGAAAATCGACTATACGTGGCTTGGAAAAGTAGAAAATGAAGTGCGATCTTCACACTATCAACTGAAGGAAATCCATTACCTTGAAGCGGTAGAGGTTGAGGTTTATGTGGAAGAAGCCTCTAAGCAGCCATTTCACGACTGGATGACCGAACTTACCAATGGTCAGGGAGACATTACAGAGGGTGAAGTTGAATACTTGGAAAATTTAATGACTTAAAACACAGGAGGAAGTGCTGGTAATGGAATAATGGCACTTCCTCTGTTTTGTAATGAAATTTTCATTTTACGGTTTTGGCAATACATAGTAGAATGAAAGTTAGGTTATTACGTCGAATTTTGAGAATCCTCCATCAATCCCCATACAAAGGAGTACTATATAATGTCCATGGATCGCTATTATTTGAAACAGCAGAAAAAGAAAAAACGAAGGAGACGAATTTTTTATTTCATCGTTGTGCCCCTCTTAATTTTAACCTTTTCGGTTGCAGGCTACGGGGCTTTACTATATAAGAAAGCCGAGACGGTTTTCAACGATTCGTTCAATACGATTGAAGGAAGGGAAAAGTCCGATCTCCGCGACAAGCAGGTTGACCCCAACATCGACAACGTGTCCATATTATTTATCGGGGTGGATGAAAGCGACACACGGAATTACGGCAGCGCCACCCGGTCGGATGCATTGATGCTTGCTACCTTGAATGAGAAGAATAAATCCGTCAAGTTAGTCAGCATCCCTCGTGACTCCTATGTGTACCTTCCGGAAGTCGGCTATAATACAAAGATTAACCATGCTCATGCATACGGCGGCCCCAAGGCTTCGATTGAAACGGTCGAAACGATGTTCAATATTCCTGTCGATTATTACGTCAAGATGAATTTCCACGCCTTCATCGATGTTGTCGATGCACTGGGCGGAATAAATGTTGAAGTTCCATATGAACTATTTGAACAGAACTCCAAAGATACAAAGAATGCCATTCACCTGCAGCCCGGTATGCAAAGTCTTGATGGTGAAGAAGCTCTTGCTCTGGCACGCACAAGAAAAATGGATAATGATATCGAACGCGGAAAACGACAGCAGGAAATATTAAAAGGCGTCATGAACAAAGCCATCTCGGCCAACGCCCTTACTAAGTATGATGATATCATTCAGGCAATCGGTGATAATATGGAAACCAACATGACCTTTGATGAAATGAAAGCTCTGTCAAGTTACGGATTACAGAAGAAACTGAATTTGAGCACGCTGTCCATTGAAGGGGAAGATTCCTATATCGAAGGCGTCTATTACTGGCAATTGGATGATACAAGCCTTGCCAATACGGCGAATGATTTACGCGAACATCTTGGGATTGATCCTTCCACGGCGGAAAGCTCCGAAGGCTATGACGAGGAACAGTCCGGTGATGGAAGTTATGGAGAAGCAGCAGAGAGTGAAGCTGCCTCATAATAAAACTTAAAAAGACTCGAACCTCTTAATTTGAGGTTCGAGTCTTTTTTTACGGTCGAAATTCGTCGTTTCTGTTACTATTTCCTTGTCCCTCTTGCCCGAACCAGCTTCAATAGAGGCTGGTAATTCGAATTTACAAGTCCAATGCTTTCGATGAATATTTCGATGGCAAGAAGTAAGATTCCAACAACGATGATGCCCCCCCAAACCGTTGACATTGAGAAGATGATGGCTGCCAGGCTGAACATGGCTGCCATTGAGTAGATCAGGATAACGGTTTGTTTATGGGTGAACCCGATCCGCAATAAACAATGATGTAAATGCGATTTATCCGGTGCCGATATAGGACTCTTGTTGATGAGTCTTCGAATGATGGCAAAGACCGTATCTGAAATCGGCACCCCTAAAATGATTAATGGAATGACGAGGGAAATCATCGTGACATTCTTGAATCCAAGTAAAGAAAGTACCGCAATCATATACCCCAGGAACAAAGCTCCGGTATCACCCATGAAGATTTTCGCAGGGTGAAAGTTAAAGTATAAGAAACCGATGGTGCTCACCAACAGGATCATCGCTATCGACATAACGAAAACGTCGCCTTTCATGACTGCCATGAATCCGATGGTTGCCAGTGCAATAGTGGAAACACCTGCAGCAAGACCATCTAGTCCGTCAATGAAGTTGATCGCGTTCGTGATGGCTATGATCCAGATGATCGTGATCGGTATACTGAAGATCCCGAATTCCAGCTGTCCTCCGAAGGGAAGGTTGATGAATTCGGTCTGAACGCCTCCGAGTACGACTGTGAAAGCAGCGGCCAGCTGCCCTACAAATTTGAACCTCGGAGATAATTCAAAGATATCATCCGCCATGCCCGTCAAAAGGATCAGGATACTCCCGAGTATAATGGGTAAGGCATATGGATCTTCCGGTCGAAGAATCAAGAATCCGGCGATGAATCCGATGAATATCGCCAATCCCCCGAGACGGGGCATGATCTTCTGATGGACTTTCCGATGATTGGGCTTATCTGTTGCCCCTATTTTATATGCAAGTTTTTTGACTAATGGTGTCGAGATCAGCGTTAACAAAAAACAAATAATTAAGGTCAGAATTAACATTTTCACACCTCTTGTAGTTAATCTACCCGGTATTAGACCTTGTGAAACAGGTAATTAATACATGGTCAATTTAGTAACTTCAAGTATACATTATATACGTTATTGGCGAATTGCTCTATAGAAAATTGTCTTTTACTGTAACTTTCTAACTTTTTGCCCATTTCAAGCAGGTGACCAGAGGCTTTCATGTCCATTGCCTGCAGGATGCTTTCAGCGAGCCTGTCTGAATCCTCTACCGGAATGATCCAGCCGTAGCTTTCATCCGGTATGAGTTTATCTACCCCGCCTACGTCCGTTGTAATCACCGGAACAGACACCCGGGCAGCTTCAAGCAGAACTAGCGGAAAACTTTCACTGTAAGAGGTGAGTATCGATAAATCAGCAATCGGATAGATTCTTTCCACATCATTCCGGTGGCCGAGAAAATGCACATAATCTGCAAGCCCATGATCGCGGGTGAACGATTCAAGCTGCATTCTCATCTGCCCATCCCCGGCCAGCAGTAATTTCACCTTCCGATGGCTCCCGTTCACTTTCTTCATTGCCTCTAAAGCAACCTTATGCCCTTTGACCGGTTCAAGTCTTGCTACCATGATAATCACAAAGTCATCCTCTTCCAATCCGAGCTCTTTCCTGTTATAAGGGGCAGGCAATTTCTTATTGAAGTCAATTCCATTTAATATAGTGGATATCTTCTTGGAAGGAATATCGAAATCAATCAATATGTCCTTGAATCGTTCTGAAATGGCCAGGAGATGGTCCGCCTTTTTCAGCGCGCTTTTATTGGCGGCAGTATAAACCTTTCCAGTAAGACCCCTGCCCATGAAATCATCCCTCGGATCACTGTGAACGGTAATCAGCCACTTCACCTTAACGAAAGACTTCACCAATGCAGCGAAGCAGTTTGCCCTGGCCCCATGGGTATGGATCAGTTCGATCTCATTTTCTTTGATGAATGCAATGATTTTTTTGATGATGGTGAAATCGAATTTCGACTGCTGGTTGAACACAACTGCATTCATATTGAGCTCCAGTGCACGATCATACATTTCTTCTTTTTCAAACAAACCTAAGTAAAATTCAGAACGGTTTAGCTCATTTAATAAAGAAAGGATATGAAACATACCTCCGCCGGTTTCGTTGCCGGCATTCAGATGTAAAACCTTCATTTGCGACATCCTTTCTTGAAAAAAGTAAGTAAACCACTATGCGCGGGATTTAAGGACCCGAAGCAGAAACCGGGGAATAACAAGCATTCTCTTCCATCTTGACGGCTGCTGAAGAAGGCGGTAGAACCATTCTAAATGAATTTTCTGCCAGAAAACCGGTGCTCTCTTCAAATGGCCGGCAAGGATATCGATACTCCCGCCCACTCCGATGAACACACCTTTATCGACTTTGGATATGTTATTTTTGATCCAATTTTCCTGTCTTGGACATCCCAGTGCAACAAGCACCAGGTCAGGTTTTACAGCCTGGATCTCTTCAATCACGGTATCATCTTTATCGTCAAAGTATCCGTGATGATATCCTGCCACATTCAAATCAGGGTACTTCAACCGTATGTTCTTTACAGCCTTTTCAAGAATTTCGTTCTTAGTCCCGACTATGTAAACACTCAGTTGATGAAGATTTCCCATTGTTAGTAAATCTTCCATCAATTCAAACCCCGGCACTCTCTCCTGAAGCGGTTTTTTCTTAAGATTTGAAGCGATGATGACCCCGATTCCATCAGGCACAATCAAGTCAGCCTTGCTCAACGTATAGAAATAATCCCGGTCTTTCTGGGCATGCATGACGATCTCCGGGTTGGCCGTAACGATGAACCCTTTTTTCCCCTCTTTAAGATATTGATGTAAGATGTCATTTACCACATCATTTTTCGTTTTATTGATAAAAGGGATATCTAAAATTTGAACAAATTGATTCTTCATCACTTCTACTACCTTTCAACAGTAAACTTTGTATTCCCCATTCTATCTTAGTCCCGGACATACTGAAATAGATATTCTGTTAAAAATGTTTACAGTACAATGACATCAAACAAATTCATTTTTAGAGGAATTTCCGTTCCGCTTATATAATAAAGTAAAAAGGACAGTCTTTAACGAATGTCATCAATTCTTCATCGTTTCTTTATGAATCTTTACAAAACATTAAATAAAACTATAAATTCATTTATTAAGCTAATACTAGTGTTAACTTTGTAAGAACGCTTTTAATTGGCGGCTTTGTTAACCACCGCTGTTGATTTCATTGCAAGGCTCCGCCTTTCTGAATGTCCCGCTTCCCGGCAGGAGTCTGCATGTGCACACCAAACGACAGCCAGAACCATTAAACGGCAAAGCCAATTGGAAAGGTGGAATTTTTTTGCTGAACGGAAACCGGAGAATCCTGCTTCTCTTCACGATCGGCCTCTTCATCCCGCTGATCTTGCAGAATTCTATAGCGGCTTATATTTGCATCCTTGCATCTCTTGGAATCATCTTAAAGGATAAAAAAAGCGGTATACTTCTATTATTTGTATACTTCCCTATTCGACCATTTTTAATTGAAATGAATGGCGGATTGAAATATCTGGGTGATGCTGTCATCCTATTTCTTTTCCTGATGACGATTGCGAAGATCTTTAAAGAAAGAAAATCCCTGACAAGAGTAAAAGTCTATTCGTTTACGGCAGCTTTTATCCTGTTCTGCTTGACTGGAACGGTGGCAGCCTTACTGACAGGAGTAGACTTGGCTGCTATCCTATTTCAAAACAGGGCGTTGGTGATCACCTTTCTTATGATCTTCATAGTCGGTGAATTGAACATTTCAAAGCAGGACGTCAAGCGTTTCCTCATCATTACCATTCTCATGGGGACCGCTTTATCCCTACATGGACTGGTTGAATTTATCAGTTCTCGTTCTGTACTCGTCCCCAAAGCCTGGGAACAGTGGAACCTGTCTTCTGTCAATGAAATGAGGGTATACGGATTGACCGCCAATCCAAATGTTCTGGGGACATACTTATCCATCTGTCTGTTCGCCGCCCTGTATGCATGGCAGTCCTGGGAGAAATATAAACCATGGTTGATCACCGCATCGATATTGATGGCAGGGACACTCTTCCTTACCTTTTCAAGAGGCTCAATCCTTGCATTCGGAATTGGCTTCATCCTTTATATCCTGATGACAAGAAAGTGGAGACTTGCCAGGAATTTACTCATCACGGCAGCAGTGGGACTGATTGTACTCTATTACCCTGCCAATA
>NZ_JABMCR010000214.1 GCF_013179555.1 Bacillus haikouensis | reverse complement strand
GGGGACGGTACACTCCCGCTTGAGAATTTCCGCTATTACGTGCTCCAGGATGCATACTATTTATCACACTTTTCGAAGATGCAAGCATTGGGAGCGGCGTTTGCACCAGATTTACATACTACGTCAAGAATGGCGGCCCATGCTCAGGGTACCAATGATGCCGAATTGTCACTGCATGAAAGTTTTTCTGTAAGACTCGGGATCACAGAAGATGAAAGGGATCGGTTCAAGCCTGCTCCAACAGCCTATGCCTATACCTCCCACATGTACCGGGCAGCCCATTTCGGGGGATTCGGTGACATTATAGCAGCCATTTTGCCTTGCTATTGGCTGTACCATGAAGTCGGTGAGCATTTGAAGTTGTGTTCGCCGGATGAACCGATTTACCGCGAATGGATTGCAGCTTACGGTGGGGAGTGGTTCGGTGAATTGGTGAAAGAGCAGATAAATCGATTGGATGAGATTGCAGTGAAAGCCGGCGAAGAGGAAAAAGAACGTATGAAGGAGCTGTTTACCATTAGCAGCATATATGAGCTTCAATTTTGGGAAATGGCATATTCCTTTGAAAGATGGCCGTTTGAAAATCATTTTCTTCAAGACGTTACAGGAAAGCCGGTGAAATGAGTCATGAAGTTAAAACTAACCGACATTCTGGTCACGGTCGTCATTTCAATTGGGTTTGGGGTCATTTATAAGGTTTGGGGGCCGCTTTACAACATGATGAAACCGTTCGGGCTTCATGCCGATCAACTTATTTACGGGATGTGGTTTATGGCGGCTACAGTGGCTTTCCTGATCATCCGCAAGCCTGGTGTGGCAATGCTTGCTGAGGTTGCAGCCTCCTCAGGAGAGTTTCTGATGGGCTCAGAATGGGGGCTTGAGGTCCTGCTCTTCGGTATTGTGCAAGGACTCTTTGCAGAAGCGATATTCTTTGGAACGAGATACAAACGATACAGCCTCACGATTATTTGCATCGCTGCCATTATGTCAGCAGTTGGGTCGATTATGATGGATATGTTCAAAGGGTACATCGGCGATCTTGCCACCTGGAATCTGCTTCTGTTTCTGGGAGCGAGATTACTGGGTTCAGTATTGATTGCAGGAGTGGGAGCTTTCTATCTTGTGAGAGCGTTGGAACAAACTGGAGTGACAAGCCTTGTCAGGCCGGCAGAACTAGAAGACTATGAAGCTCTTGATAGATAGGTGTGAAGGAAATGAAGATTGATAAATTGAGATTGAAGTTTCCAGGTGAATCGAATTTTATATTCAAGGATCTTTCACTTTCAATCGATAAAGGTGAAAAGGTTTTGCTGCTTGGTCCTTCGGGCTGCGGGAAGTCTACCCTGCTCAATGTACTGGCGGGTCTGATACCGAATGCATATGAGGTTCCGATGAGAGTATCCTCCATTTCACGGCCAGCCTCCTGGGGATATGTTTTTCAGGATCCTGATGCTCAATTTTGTATGCCGTATGTTGATGAAGAGATTGCATTTGTGCTTGAAAACCTGAATGTTCCGAGAGAACAGATGGAGGAAAGAATACAGGAATTGCTCAAGAAGGTAGGATTAGAACTGAATGATGCACATACAAGCATACAGCGGCTGTCAGGAGGAATGAAACAAAGGCTCGCCATTGCGGCTGTTCTTGCTCTTGAACCGGAGGTCCTCTTTCTTGATGAACCAACTGCGTTGGTGGATGAAGATGGAACTATGGATATTTGGGAAACGCTCAAGGATAACAGTATGGATAAAACGGTGGTGATTGTAGAGCACAAGTTAGATCACGTACTTGATCTGGTAGACCGGATCATCCTTTTTGACAAGTTCGGCGGAATACTTGCAGACGGTCGTAAGGAAGAAATAGTACGTTCGTATAAACAAATCCTGAAGGAGCAAGGAGTGTGGTATCCAGGTGCTTGGAATGAGTACATTGCTTCGCGGCCGGTTCAACATAGCGAATTACCGGGTGAAATGATCTTGGAAATAGAGGAATTTAAGGGTTATCTGCAGAAGCGCCCAAAAATATCCGTCGAACACGCTGCTGTGAGAAAAGGAGAATGGATAACGATTCTTGGCAAAAATGGTGCAGGGAAATCCACACTGCTTCACAGTTTAATGCAATTTATCAAAACGACAGGGAGGTACGAACTTTTCGGGCGGGAGGTAGACAGAAAGAAAACTCCTGAACAGTGTACGTTCGTTTTTCAAAATCCCGAGTTTCAATTTGTCACACATTCCGTTTATGAAGAAGTTGCTTATAACTTCAGGATGAAAGAAATAAAAGGAGAAACAGTGTCATTGAAAGTGAATGAAGTATTAAAAAGGTTTAACCTTGACGATCATCAACACCAGCATCCATATCAATTATCGATGGGACAAAAAAGACGGCTCAGTGTGGCAGCGTCGATCGTGAAAAGTCAGGACATCATTTTACTGGACGAACCTACATTCGGACAAGATGCAGCAAATACGTTTCAATTGCTCGAGATGCTGAAGGAGATGCAGCTTCAGGGATCTGCCATTTTGTTGGTGACTCATGATCAGAATATTGCCCGTTCATTTTCAAACAGAATATGGACGATTGAAGATGGTCAATTACAGAATGCAGAGTTTTGTGAGGAAACGGTTAGTGAGAGGAAGGGAATTCTTTGAGGGTGGATATCGTTTCAAAGCAAACCTGGATGCATAAAGTTAATCCAAGTTTCAAATTAATCATCTTGGTTCTCCTGTTTATAGTAGTACTGACGATCCATCAGTTGAACCTGCTTGTGTATTTGACTGCTATTTCCCTGCTTCTATTCTGGCTTTACTCAGGCCATAACGTCAAAGTGAAATCCCTTCTTTTGCTCCCTTTTTTCCTAGTGTTTGCATCGACTGCAGTTTCGATGATTCTATTTGGGAAAGGGGATGTCATCTGGGTGAAGTGGGGGCTCATTCAAATATCGGAAGAAAGCTTTTATCGGGGTATACACGTCGGTTTCAGGGCGTTTATTTTTGGAGTGCTCGGCTTGTTATTCACTCTTTCTACCAGGCCGGTACTGCTTTTTTATTCATTGATGCAGCAGCTTAAGCTGAAACCACAATTTGCGTACAGCTTCTTGGCGGGGTTCCGTATGCTGCCGATTATTGCTGAAGAATTTGTGACGATACGGTTTGCATTGAAAGTACGGGAAAAGAAAACCGAAAAAGGGATTCGGGGATTGATTTTTACTTTCAGGAACTACGCCCTTCCACTTCTTGCTCAAAGCATCAGAAGAGCTCATCGAGTTGCTGTTGCGATGGAAGCAAAGGGTTTCTCAGGTAACGTAAAGAGGACCTACTTCTATCGAATAGGATTCTCAAAGTATGATGGAGTGTTTCTGGCTGTCATGATCGCTATGGTGATGTTCAGTTATATTGCTTCGGAGGCATTTCCGTTTTTCCCTGTCGATGACGTCCGTTATAAGAAATAGAAGGAGGTTTTTTCACATGCATAGGCAGCTGCACGCTGTTACGAGCGGTTTACAAGGAATGGATGAAACGTTCCGTATCGCTAAGGCTATACATCCTTACATCGATTTCCTTCATATCAGGGAAAAAGGGTGGAGTGCTCTTCAGATCAAATCCTTTATAAAAGATTTAGTAAATGCAGGATTCCCAACAGAAAAGATTTTGGTGAATGACAGAGTGGACATTGCAGCAGTGACGGACGCTGGAGGGGTTCAGCTTGCACATCATAGTTTAGATGTATCCGAGGTTAAGAGTAAATTCCCTTCTCTGGTGATTGGCGCATCCGTTCATTCGATGGAAGAAGCGGTCAGCTTATGTAAGGAAGAAGCGGATTTTCTTCTGTATGGAAATGTATTCGCTACATCTTCCAAGAAAGGAAAGCCGGGTGTCGGGTCGATGAAGGTGAAAAATTTGGTGAAAGCAGTTGATCTGCCTGTCATAGCAATTGGTGGGATCCAGCCTGCTAATGTGCAGGAAATCAACTCGACAGGGGCTGCTGGAATTGCAGTCTTATCCGGTATTTTCCTTTCACCGGAACCGGTAAGCGCCGCAAAAGAATTTAGGCAGTTACTTGATAGGAGGTGAAGGAAGCTGGAAAAAAATTATGATGCCATCATTGTTGGTGCAGGTGTGATTGGTTGTTCGATAGCTTATCAACTTGCAAAGCGAAGTAAGAAGGTACTGCTTGTAGAAAAAAACAGAATAGGCAATAAAGCCTCTTCTGCTGCAGCTGGAATGCTTGGAGTTCATACAGAATTAGAAAATGGAGGGTTGCTGCAGGCTGCTATGAAAAGCCGAGATATGTTTCCGTCACTTTCAGAAGAATTAAAAGAAATTAGCGGAATCGATTTCGAGTTCAGCCAGAATGGGATGATCAAGCTTGCAGCCTCCGAATCAGACGTAAATAATTTACAACATGTTTTATCGCTGAGTAATGATGTAGAGTGGCTGACAGACAAAGAGGTTACCATGCTGGAACCGGGCTTGTCAGAAAGAAATCTGGGCGGCCTGTATGCATACAAAGACGGCAATGTGTGTGCCGGGAAGCTTACTCTTGCATTAGCAAAATCAGCAGTGAGACTTGGTTCTGATTTAAAAGAATTCACACCGCTTTTGAGTTTCATACTTGAAGGGGGCAGGTGCAAAGGTATAAGAACACATAATGAAACGTATTACGCAAATGAGGTCATCATCGCAGGGGGAGCCTGGAGCAGCCAAATATTGAATTATGCAGGGGTTGAACTCCCCGATTATCCAGTGAAAGGTGAATGTTTCTCCGTCATGCTTGAACGGCAGATCATCAATCGGACGATATTCACAGATGGCTGCTATCTTGTTCCAAAACGGGGAGACCGGATCTTAGTAGGGGCGACAGAACATCCTCACACGTTTGATGAATCGAATTCGGTCGCAGGGATAAATTTGTTAATGAATAAAGCCATTGAAATTCTACCGGACCTTGCAAATGGGAGATGGGAAAAGGCGTGGGCCGGTGTCAGGCCTAAAACGGCAGGAGGCCATCCTCATATCGGGAGAGTGAGAGGATACAGGGGGCTTTCAATTGCGTCAGGTCATTACCGGAATGGGATATTGCTGGCACCCATTACCGGAGTTTTGATGGCTGATGTACTGGAAGGGAAAGAAATAGATCCTATGTTTGAACCTGGAGATATGGAAGAAAGGATGATGAATGGTGAAGGTAAGGGTTAATGGTCAGATTGTTCAAGTTCCTGATACGCTCGGGACGATTACAGACATGGTGAATCACTTTTCATTGAGTGATCGTATCCTTATTGTAGAAGTGAATGGTGTTATTGCTGAGAAACAAGATTACGACTCAACGACAATCAAAGAATTGGATTCTATTGAATTCGTCCATTTTGTAGGAGGAGGGTAAATATGTTAACACTAGGAAAATATGAGTTTCATTCCCGATTATTACTTGGAACCGGTAAATATCCGGATTTTGATACACAGAAAAAGGCAGTGACGGCTTCAGAAACGGAAATTTTGACGTTTACTGTAAGAAGAATGAATATTTTTGAAAAAGATCAACCCAACCTTTTGGAGCAGCTTGACCTTGAAAAGTATAAACTCCTTCCTAATACGGCAGGTGCGAAAACTGCAAAGGAAGCTGTTAGACATGCAAAGCTTGCAAGGGCTTCCGGTTTATGTGACATGATAAAGGTAGAGGTCATAGGGTGCAGCAGGACACTTCTTCCCGATCCTGTTGAGACATTGAAAGCAACCGAAGAGCTTGTTAAGGAAGGTTTCACAGTTCTCCCCTACACATCTGATGATGTCGTGCTTTCCAGAAGACTGGAAGAATTGGGAGCACATGCAATCATGCCCGGGGCAGCGCCAATCGGGTCCGGGCAGGGTATCATTAATTCTGTTAATTTACGATTCATTATCGAACAATCCAATGTGCCGGTGATCGTGGATGCAGGAATAGGTTCCCCGGCGGATGCAGCCTATGCAATGGAGCTGGGAGCGGATGGCGTCCTGGTGAATACTGCCGTATCAGCAGCGGGGGATCCCGTTAAAATGGCAGGTGCAATGAAGCTTGCAGTAAATGCAGGAAGATTGGGATTTGAAGCCGGCAGGATCCCTGTAAAATCTTATGCTACAGCAAGCAGCCCGATGGAGGGGATCGTCAACTGATGAATGGTCGGTATTCCAGACAAGAATTATTCAGCCCCATAGGGGAAGCCGGTCAAAAAAGTATCTCTGGAAAACACGTGCTACTAGTAGGAGCAGGGGCGCTGGGTGCAGGAAATGCAGAAGCACTTGTAAGGGCCGGAGTCGGTAAACTCACGATTGTTGACCGCGACTATGTGGAAAATAGCAATCTTCAAAGACAGCAGCTATATACCGAGAAGGATGTGTTTGAAAGACTTCCAAAGGCAGTTGCGGCGGAAAGACACCTGAAAGAAATCAATTCGGAAGTTGAAGTCTCGGCCCACATCCTGGATGCCGGACCCAGTGACATCCTGCACCTTTCTTCAGGGGTAGATCTGATCATTGACGCCACCGATAACTTCGATGTAAGAATGATGATAAATGATGTATCCATGCAGCAAGATATTCCCTGGATATATGGGGGATGTGCAGGAAGCTATGGAATAACCTATACATTCATTCCCGGCAGGACACCATGTATGCACTGTCTGATCCAAACCTTACCGCCCCAAGCTCTCACTTGCGATACGACCGGTATAATCTCCCCAGCTGTAACAATGGTCGTCTCATACCAAGTTTCTGACGCAATGAAGATATTAGTAGAGGACTGGGGGTCTGTCCGTCAAAAGCTTACTTCTTTTGATATTTGGAAGAATGAATTCAGCTCTGTGGATGTACAGGGATTGAAGAAAATTGACTGTCCATCTTGCGGAAAAAAGCGTCAATATCCATTTCTGCAATATGGAAACCAGCTGAAATCAGCCGTGTTATGCGGAAGGGATGCCGTCCAGATCCGCTCTCACGTCTTGGAATCTTTAGACCTGAAGAAGGTAGGGGCACAACTTGAAAATGTGATGGAAAGAGTAGAAGTGAATCCTTATCTTCTTGCTTGTAGAACTGGAAAACACCGGATTGTCTTATTCAGAGACGGCCGGGCACTCATCCATGGCACAAATGATATCAAGGAAGCGAAATCCCTTTATCATCGATATTTTAGCTGACTGATTACCAAGGCCC
>NZ_JABMCR010000213.1 GCF_013179555.1 Bacillus haikouensis | reverse complement strand
GGCGGTGCGACTGAACTCGCATCAAAAGCGAAAAAAGTGATCGTGGTAATGACTCACTTGGATAAATATCATAATAGTAAGCTAGTAAAAGAATGCACCTTGCCATTAACCGCAAAACAGTGCGTATCTATGATCATCACAGATCGGGGTGTTTTTACAGTCGATAATGGCCTCTTAACTCTCATTGAAGTATTTCGTCCCTATTCAATAGAAGAAATTAAGAATTCCACAGAAGCAAAGTTTATGATAAGCCAGCAGGTAGCTTTTATAGATTAAAGCATAAAGAGGAGAGGATAATGTTGAACGAAATCCATCATCTCATAAAAGAAAAGATAGAAGATAAAAAGAAAAGTACAGTAGAACTTCTGCAGAGATTGGTGCAGGAAGACAGCGTCAGAGGAAGAGAATACAAGGCACAAGCGGTTATCATTGAAAAATGCAGGGAGCTGGGAATGGATCTGGACATTTGGGAGATTCAGGATCAGGAATTAAAAGACCATCGCTTTTATCGCTGTGACCGCCTGGATTTTAAAGGGAATCCCAATTTGGCAGCTGTATTGAAAGGTACAGGCGGTGGAAAGAGCCTTATCTTGAATGGTCATGTTGATGTCGTTCCAGAAGGCGACAAAGCGGACTGGAAATATGATCCCTTCAGCGCCACCATTATTGATGGGAAGTTATATGGCAGGGGTTCAACAGATATGAAAGGAGGGACTTCTGCTCTATTAATGGCGATTGAAGTGATCAAAGATTTACAGATTCCTTTGAAGGGTGACATTATCTTTCAAAGTGTAATAGAAGAAGAGAGCGGAGGCGCAGGTACCCTTGCGGCTTTATTACGGGGCTATAAAGCCGATGGGGCCATCATACCTGAGCCGACAAATATGAAAATGTTCCCTAAGCAGCAAGGGTCGATGTGGTTCAGGGTTTTTGTTAAAGGGAAAGCGGCTCATGGAGGTACCAGATATGAAGGGATCAATGCGATTGATAAAGGTTATACCGTCCTTTCATCCCTGAAAAAACTGGAGGAGAAGAGAAATGGCAGAGTGAAAGATCCGTTATATGATTCTGTCCCCATTCCCCTGCCAATTAATATAGGAAAAATAGAAAGTGGTAAGTGGCCATCCTCTGTACCGGATCTTGCGGTGATCGAAGGAAGAGTGGGAGTAGCACCATGGGAAACGATGGAGCAGGTTGAAAGTGAATTTGAGAAGTGGCTTGCTGGTCTTAGGGAAGCAGATCCCTGGTTTATCGAGCATCCTGTGGAAGTAGAATGGTTTGGGGGACGCTGGCAGCCTGGTGATTTATCTCCGAATCATCCGATTATGAATGATTTAAAGAGTTGCTTCAAGAAGGTGATGGGTTCCGGACCGGTCATCGAAGCTTCACCATGGGGGACAGACGGAGGTATTTTATCGCAAGGTGCAGATATTCCCGTTGTCGTATTCGGACCAGGTACAACTGAAGTTGCACATGATGCAAATGAGTTCATCGAGTTGGCAAGAGTATTTCAGACTGCAGAAATCCTGACTTTATTTATTATAGATTGGTGTAATAAAGACTGCTGAAACTTTTATCCTGATTTTCCGGAATGTATGACAAGAAGGCTGTGGAAAGCGATGTCAGGATAAAGGTTAATCTTTCTTTCGGAGGTTTGTTTCATATCCTCCAGTGGGAATTCATATGTTGATAAAAAAGGGTGCTTTATATGCAGAAGTATGAATTGATTAAACGTGCAAAACTCGCTGCGTCCGTTTACAGGGATGATGTAAACAAAAGAATAAGGGTGGATGATATACACGGAAACCTGCATTCTTTACTAACGATCTTAGACATGGATTCCCAATTCGGCGATTATGAAAAACTCATAATCAAGGCGCGGGAAAGTCAATTTATGACATTGATTGAACGGGGCTTCGTCCATGAGGGAGTGATCAATCATTATTTTAATGGGGACAGAGCGCATTTCATGTCAAGGTTCAGGAAAGAGGAACGACGTACAAGCAACTATTGGGGTGAAGAAGATGACATCCTTTCTTCCGTACAAAGACTCAGGATGGATCCTTCTTTAAAGGATACAAAATCTTCAATCCTTTTGGCGGAGCCCGGGCAGGCTGAAGAATTAGCCTGTTTATATAAAGAAGTATTTCAGCTTTATCCAGTACCGCTGCACAATCCTGAATATATTAAGGACGCAATGAATAATGGGACAATCTTTGTTTGTATCAGACAAAATGAACAAATAGTCAGCGCTGCATCGGCGGAAATAAATTTTCAATATAAGAATGCTGAACTGACTGATTGTGCAACCCTTCCTCTTTACAGGAAAGGGGGCATCATGAAGAATCTGATTGCAAAACTTGAGGAAGAATTACTGTCCCGTGAAATTTTTTGTGCATACACTATTGCGAGAGCACTTTCTTATGGCATGAATGCAGTATTCCATCAACTGGGATATGAGTACAGGGGCAGGCTTGCTAATAATTGTTATATTTTCGATAAAATCGAAGATATGAATTTGTGGGAAAAGAATTTGGGTCAATAACCCATACGTCAAGGGGAGTATCGATCATCATAAAGATCTTAGGATGAAACTTTATGAAAGATGGTGGAGATATTGAGGATGAACCTATATAAACCGAACAGACACTGGAAAGATATCGAACTTTGGAAGGACGTTACCGGGGAACAATGGAATAACTGGCTTTGGCAGCTCACAAACACCATCAGGACACTTGATGATTTAAAAAAAATAGTGAATCTTACACCGGAAGAAGAAGAGGGGGTCAGGATTTCAACTAAGACGATCCCATTGAATATCACCCCTTACTATGCTTGGTTAATGAATGAAAATGATCACAGATGTCCTGTCAGAATGCAATCTGTACCCATCGGGAAAGAAATCAACAAAACAAAATATGACATGGAAGATCCACTTCAGGAAGATGAAGATTCACCTGTTCCCGGTTTAACACACCGATATCCCGATCGAGTATTGTTTCTTGTTACGAATCAATGTTCGATGTATTGCCGTTATTGTACAAGGAGACGTTTTTCAGGACAAATCGGCATGGGTGTACCAAAGAAACAATTGGATGCAGCGATTCAGTATATCCGGGAAACACCTGCTGTAAGAGACGTATTATTGTCTGGCGGGGACGGATTATTGATCAATGATCAGATTCTTGAATATATTCTTAAGAATCTAAGAGACATTCCCCATGTGGAAATTATCAGAATCGGCACAAGAGCACCAGTAGTTTTTCCACAGCGCATCACTGAAAATCTTTGCACCATACTGAAAAAATATCATCCAGTATGGTTGAATACGCACTTCAATACCTCGATAGAAATTACAGAGGAATCAAAGAAAGCCTGTGAGATGCTTGCCGATGCGGGAGTGCCTGTGGGGAATCAGGCAGTCATTCTGGCAGGGATCAATGACAGCACCCCAATCATGAAAAAGTTGATGCATGACCTGGTGAAAATTCGTGTACGTCCCTATTATATTTATCAATGTGATCTTTCCGAAGGAATCGGGCATTTCAGGGCTCCGGTAGCAAAAGGATTGGAGATCATGGAAGGTTTAAGAGGTCATACATCTGGTTATGCAGTACCGACGTTCGTATTGGACGCTCCTGGCGGGGGAGGGAAAATCTCGCTTCAGCCAAATTATCTCATATCTCAAAGTGCATCAAAGGTAGTCGTACGGAATTTCGAGGGAGTCATCTCCACCTACCCCGAACCTGAAGGATATGTACCGGGCAAAGCGGATGATTACTTTAAAGAAATCTATCATGATGAAAACCTTGAGGGCACAACAATAGGTATCGCGGGATTAATGAATGATACACATCCATCGCTGACACCAAGTGGATTAAAAAGACTGGAAAGAAGGAAGAAATACGAAGAAGACCCATCCCATAATTCACTCAAAGACTTCAGGGACAAACGTGACCAACTTAAAGAGAAGAAACACAAAGCCATGCTCGCTAAAATGAATACTGATAAAAAGGAAGATTCAAATGATGGAAAATAAGTACAGATGCGAATGGTGCGGGGGAGAAGACGTCTTGGAAGAAAAGGGTAACGTGTATTGGGAACTTCCTGACGGCACGAGGGCGATAACAATAAAAGAAGTACCAGGGATCAACTGCAGGAAATGCGGTATGGAGTACCAGGAGGAGCACGTGATCAACGCAATTGAGGATCAACTGATGTTAATCGATTCCAAAAGTCTTTCAGATACAGTCACCTATGAAGAACTCCTGAATATCCCGAAGATCCTAAAGAGAAATTATTTTCGCTTCTGACATTCTCTACTTTACGGATTCTACATGATTCGCTATCCTTTAAAAAGACAGTTCTTAAAGGATAGGTGAGTAGATGAGAAAATCATTTTATCATTTCTTAATGAAATACAGGCAGCCCTCAGCCAAAGATGACCTGACCAGGTTTGCAAACGCAGCATATGATGATCACAGCTTCCCCAAGCAGTCGGAAAAGTATGATGAGATTAGTTCATACCTTGAATTGAATGGCTCTTATCTCGAAAGCATGACGATATTCGACTATGCCTGGGATCAATATTCAATAGAAGAAAAAGGGTGAAAATAAATGACTGACTGAAGTACAGTTAAAATAACTGAAGTCAGTCTTTTTATTTTTTTAAGGTCAAACGGCAGAAGGACGCCTCAAACCTGGATTGGGTATGAGTATAGTTTCAAATGGAGTGCGGAGAAACAGAAATCTTGTATCCCGTAATAACGTTTTTTGCATATTATATAAAAAAGGCGATTAAGGGTGAGGGGAGAATGAAGAATCGAAAAGAGCCTAGATTCAGGGTAGGGGAAACAGTAGTCGTGACCATCTATGGAACAGTAGGGAAAATAACGAATATAAAAAAATTAGATGGTGAGTTCCTATATGAAGTAAATGAAAGTGAAGGATTGTTTAAAGAAAAAGCACTCGAACTTCTCGAAACGTATGACGGATATATTTTCGAGCAGGAACAAATCGATATTGAATATAAATTTCTATTTGGAGATCTTGTCATCGTAAAGGGATATGAAGAAGATCTATTCAAAGTAGTGGGATTCAGAACGGAAATTTGGCGTTATAAAGACGATGCATGGGAAGATGTCATATATGAATTAATGAGAATTACAGACGGGGAATGGCTTGAGGCAGATGAAGATGAAATTACTCTCGTAGCTGATGAAGAACAGGCAGAAGCATTTATAAAAAAATACGGCATTGTATTTCCTCAGAAAAAAGACGGAAAATCAAAACTCCTTAAGTCCCCTACTTATAAAACAAGCTGGACAGACCAGCTGCTTGATTATTATAACGACTATAAAGCTCTTTATCTTTTCTTCCAAGACAGCACGTACAAAAAGAAAATGGACCATGTCCTTGAACAATTAAAAAATCATGCAAATTCTCACTCTGCGGTTAAAGAGAAGGAATGATCCACATAATATATAAAAATAGCGGAACACTTATTAGTAAGAATGAAATCAATATTGCGCGCAAAACCAATTGCATACAGGCTGCAATCTTCCCCTCTCCGTTTTCCAATTCTTTAAGTGTGGATTGGCCTTTTTTAATAAACGTCAACATGCAATCGCTCCTCTAATCTTAATGGTAAAGTGTATGCTCGTCCAAAAGCTCTTATGAAAACTTTTTTCTGCTGGCATAACTAAGCTGCCGGTATCATAAATTGAGAATCAAAGGGGGCGATCAAATGCGGGAGATAGAAGTCTTTATCGACACTGAAGAAATTGCTGATTTCTTCATGAAAGAACTTGTACAAAGAGGCTATGTACCTTCAGAAGATGAACTGGAAGAACTAGCGGACATAACTTTCGAGTATCTGATTGCCAAGTGCATCATCGACGAAGAATGGGAAGAAGACGCATAATTTAAATTTAATCAATATCCCGTCCCCCGGATCTTTTAAAGAGTCGGGGGACGGGATATTTTGTTTTTATTCGCCTTTTTTGAAACCAATGGTGCAATCTAACCGTATATAGAGGTAGCAGTCATGAATGACCTAATTATACGGAGGTAGAAACAATGTTAAAGAAACTATTGAAAAGATTATTGGGTTCCCATTCAAAACCGCGTTACTATAGTTCAAGTGATGCATGGAAAAAGCATAAGAAACATAAACATTACGGTCATCACCATTATAAGAAGAAATATAAAAGTAAAAGTTATTTTTCCAGCTTTTTCAGCAGCTGATGATACACTCTCTATTCCGCAGGCTGGTCGACAGCTTTGAAGTAAATTGGAATAAGGGTGAAAGAGTCCAGCAGTATCTAGTTATTAACACGTTGGGGAAAGGAAGTTACGGCACGGCATACACGGTTCAACATATCGAATCCGGAAACCTGGCCATTCTGAAAAGAATCCGTCCTTATAAAAAGTATTTTTCCGATCATGAACAATATATCGATAATGAAACCACTGTCTTGAGTAAACTTCATCACCCCCAATTTCCGGCAATATATGAAACGGGACGTTATAAGAGAACACCTTATTTCATTATGGAAAGAATGAACGGAAAAACGTTTGAAGATTTGATTTTTAAAGAAGGAAAAACCTATTCAGAGAAAGAATCTTTAGACGTAGGTCTCAAACTAATCAATCTGATCATTGATATTCATCAGCACGGATATATACACAGGGATTTAAGGATCCCGAATATATTATGGAATAACGGGGTACTGAATATCATCGACTTCGGGCTGGCATGTAAGATTGAAATGAAATCTGAAAAAGAACCCATGTATCATAAGGAGTATATGAGAGAAAAGACTGCAAAAAGTGATTTATATGCGCTGGGACACTTTCTGTTATTCCTTCTGTATTCTTCCTACGTGCCAAATGATAGGAAGGAAAAAAGTTGGGAGGATGAATTGAATATCAGAAAGGAAACCAGGATGCTTCTTCGAAAACTGCTTAGAATAGGCACTCCTTTTGAAACAGCGGAAGAAGCTCGTGGTGAAATGATAAAAATAATCCATCTTTATCAAAAAAACAGGTGAAATTGGAGGAATTGACATGTCATTTTTTAATAAAGTATTTGCGTCATTTGGAATTGGTGCTGCAACCGTCGATACCAAATTAGAGAAATCAAGCTATAAAGCCGGTGAAACGGCAAATGGTGTAGTTGAGATTAGAGGCGGAAGCACCTCCCAAAG
>NZ_JABMCR010000212.1 GCF_013179555.1 Bacillus haikouensis | reverse complement strand
TTTTATGATTTTTCCTTTATCCAAGCCACATCCACTCCATAATTGAAAGAATATAATGAATAAATACCTTCTATTTAAGGCATCAACAGCCTTTTTAGTCCTCTTATTGTTACTTTTCTATCATTTTCCTTTGATTATAATTGAATTTGATGGGATAATGTTTTTGAAAAATTCTATCAAATCAACATCAATCAAGGGAGTTTGTTTATAGCTACAGCTCAATTCGTTTTATGAAAAGGAACAGGTGAATCAAATGAATGCTGCTCTCTATCAAGAAATTCAAAAGTATATGCAAATGAAAACTTGGAATAAAACAGAACTTTCCAAGGAATCCGGTATTCATATAAGCGAGATCAGCCGCCTTTTTAATCACAGGCAGCCTCTTTCTTTGCAAAATCTGGATGCGATAACAGATGCAATCGGGCTATCTGAAGGTACTCTCTATCAGTACTATGTAGAGGAATGCTTCAATAAAGGAAAACATGCAGACAAACGAAGAAGTATACAGTTCTTGTATAAGTGTGCAGCGGAAGGGTATGTCAATCTTTACAGTGACGTAATAAATTTAATGCTGGAGGAACAGTCAAAAACGATTAGAAAGAAAAATCTATTATATATCTATACTGTTGCCGAAGAACTTTTTCAAGGAGGTTTAGGTGAACAGGCACTCCCGCTCTATGAGGTGATTATTGAGAGTGAGTCGGATCGCTTTTCAGAAAAAGTCGCGGTAAGTTATTTCAGGAGATTTTATATTGTTAGGGGGACAGAAAAAGGACAGCATGCCCTGTCTTTTGTATTGGATCAATTAGCATACATGCCTAATGAGATAATGTTGGAAGCTTACATGTGGATCATGGCAGATTACTACCGGCGCGAGGAATGGTGGCAGGTCCTGAATTATGCAGAAAAATTAAAGAAATTGGCTCCCGAAGGCGATTATTATGGACGGGCCCTAATGTATAAGGGACTTGCCCTTTCAAGAGTAGGGGACTCCCTTGAAGAAGTATTGACTATAATAGATAAATATTCAAAAATAAATGAATATTATGAGGGAATTGCTGCAGGCAATCGCTATGCTGCCCTGTTGGATTTTGGGAAGCTTGAATATGTAGATGAGTATCTCTCCTGGCTGGAAAAAAGGGAAGATATATATGTGGGACTGCCCAGGATATTTGAGACATTTGTTCGATTAGATCGTTTAAATGATGCCAATACACTCATAGAAAGGTTCCCTCATGTAATCGACGATATGGCCGAAAGCAAGGAACCCTGGCTGAAAGAAAAAATGAATTTAGACTTTCGTTATGCTCACGCCTTGTTTTTATGTAAAAGCAGTCAATTTGAAAAAGGTTTGGATGAACTCGTGGAAGTCGCGGATTTATCAAATAGGATAGGAAATTTAGAAAGGTTCAAAAAATGTTTGTTATCTTTTTGGAATTACAGGATTTATGCGACATCCCAACATGATAAAAAATATTCTAATCTGTTACAAACGGGAAAAGTGGAATAATTACTAGGAGGAAAAGAGCTGCAAAAATGCTCTTTTTCTTTTTTAATTTTATTTTCCGAAAATGATATCCACTCAAATCTAAATATAATCGAACTGAGGTTTAGTAAATGCTGTTTATAACAAGAGAAATGGGGAACCAGTGACCACTATGCAGATATTAACTTCGACCGTACATGAATGCTGCAGACATTGGATATGTTCAGAAGAATTACCTCTTGGAAAATCAATCAGTAGAAAATGCTCCGATGGCAAAAAAGGACTACATAGGAAAATCATTGGAAAGGATCTTGGAGGAGCTTGGAATCCAATAAGTTCACAAATAGGAAGTAAATCACGTGAATCCGTTAGAGTGTTTAGGTCAATTCCTTAAACACTCTTTTTTAATAATGTTCCTTTTTGAAACGGTCAACTAAGTAACAAAGATTCTCTTTCTTAGCACTGTCGCAACTAGAATCACTAACTTGTTTCAGGCTGAAAACGTTCCACGTATTTTTCGCAGGATGAGCCATGTAATTACGCTAATTACAATCAGAACACTTTCAAGCGTTAAGATGTACCAGGGATATGGCCCCAATAAATCAAATAGACTTGGGCTTTTGGGTTTATGTCTTAAAAACCAGTAATTTCCTTCCGACAGCATATTTACTAACAAGATGATCGGCATTAGGAGGTTAATAAAGACAATAAGTTTTGTAAACGACCGGAATGTTGGATGATACCCATTTGCCAGCGTAAAATACAATGTAACCCATACGGCAATCAAATGCGAATAGAAAAAGTGAAGAAATCGAAAGTGAGGGAAATCATATGTCAATGCGGGAGTGATAATTGCTTGTGTAGCACCTAAAACGGCAATGAAAAATAATAATTCAAAGAATATTCTTTTTCTGGTCAAGAGTAAACAGATACATAAAATGACTGCGATATTACATAACTCCAAAGGCATGGAACGACCGAATTTCCATACATCATGTACATACATCCACACATGATTCATCATCTCCATTAAAATCAAGGAATAAGCTGTTCCTTTTTCAATTCTTCTCCTTTTACTATTACTCACATTTTTTCGATATAGAAAAATGATGACTGCAACAAAAATAAAAATGGCTAACGTAACAACGTGACTTACAGAAAACAAGCTAAAATGGAAAGATTGATGACTGTGGCCGAACCAATCCATGATTTCCCACCCCTGGTTTAAATATAGAGCAAACATATGGTGTGTTTTATGGGAGGCTTTTATACATTAAGTTAAACTTTTGCCATGAAGGAAAAAGTAGAAGTTGAAAATAAGTAAAAAAACTAAACACGAATATTTCGAAGGGTTACGACCCTAGTCACTGACACTATATAGATGTAAAGAGGATAGCAAAGGACAATGTCGACTCCCTCGTTTCTTTCTCCTGTTCCTTTTTTCTACGATATAAATCCAGCATTTTCTATTATTCAGACAAGGTTTCCATCACCGGAGGGTTTTTTTTCGCTCTGTAACTTGTTATTCCATATTATAATTCCACCTTTTCCTCAACGGTTCGAAGGATTTCCCCAATGATCTTTTTGTCTTTTCATACTTTTGTCACTGTCAACAGGTGAAATACAAACATTTAATGAAGCATTCAAGGATAAAATTCCTATTGTTTATTAAACTTACTCTTATTTTCCCCCAATAGGAAAATGTCGATTTCAGTAGAACATGTATAAGAGGTGCTGCTCACTATTTCTAGAGTGATAGAAAAGGAGGGGAAGTTTGACACAAAGGTATAAGCGGCATGTATTATGAAGATTTCAAATCACGAAGCATGCATCTGTTACCTATGTCTTCTACTGATAGTTGGCGAATCCGTCGTTTCAAACAGCAATATTATGTGATTGCTATGGACTATGTTCTACTAGCATTATCCTAATCTACTTCTGTGTTTCTTCATCATGTGTAATAAGAATTTAATTTATACAAAAGGGTGAGAAGATGAAGGGTACCTTGAAAAGAAGACTATCGATTGTATTAATGTTCGTTTTATTTTTAAGCAGCTTTGTAACACCAGTAGGTGCGGAATTCCATTTTTTAAAAGACGGACAATCAGCAGTTCCTAACAAACAAAAAGCTGAACTGCCTATGGCGGATTCAGCTGAAGATAGTGGAAACCATCCATTATACGGACAGGAAGGGACTTCAGTTGATCCAAATGGAAAAGTTCGTTTAATCGTCGAAGTCGATGTAAATGAAAAAGCAAAATCCATGCCTGAAAATCAGGTAGAACAAGTGAAAAATACGTTTATGAAAAAAAGAGATAGCTCCTCTAGAGTCATACATACGTATTCAACAGGTTTTTATGGATTCAGTATGGAAACGACGATGAAAGAAGCACATAAAATCAAAGACGCAGACGGAGTAAAGGATATCCGTATCGCGAAAACGTATAAACACATGGATGTAAAGAGCAATGAGCTTGTGGAAGCGATGAATGTATGGTCAAAATACAATTACAGCGGTGACGGAATGGTCGTTGCGATTGTAGACTCAGGAATCGATTATGAGCATGAGGCTCTGAAACTTTCCGAAAAAGGGAAGAAGAACGCAAAGTATAATGAAGAGAATATTCAAGCGAAACTGAATGAAACAGAAGTAAATGATATTTGGTATACGGAAAAGGTACCGACAGGTTATGACTGGGCAGATAAAGATACCAACGTTATACCGGCTAGTAGTTCACACGGTACACACGTTGCTGGAATTGTCGGGGCTTATGAAGAATCCCAGAAAAAGGCGATCGGAGTCGCTCCTGATGTTCAGCTTTTAGCTGAGAAGGTGTTCTCGGATAATAATGGCGGTGCGTATGATGATGATATTGTCGCAGGTATTTATCATGCGGTAGAGTTCGGAGCGGATGTCATCAATTTAAGCTTGGGATCTGATGCAGGGGTGGTGGATCCGAATGACCCTGTCCAACGAGCGATCCAATATGCTACTGAACAAGGAGTACTAGTCGTAGCTGCTGCAGGAAATGCTTCATATAGCACGAAGCAGAACATACTTGAACGTTCTCAATTACCATTAGCGAAAAATCCTGATATCGGACTTGTAGGTGATCCAGGGATTACACCATCTGCACTACAGGTTGCTTCATCAGAGAATGATCAGATGAAAGTCGATACTCTTAGTCTAAGTGATGGAAGCTTGTTAGGATATCAAATACAACCACGTGCAAAAAAATTGATTGGTACGTTAGAAGCCGACAAGGAGTATGAGCTCATTTTCGCTGGTGAAGGATTTGGGAAACATCTGGAAGGTTTGGACTTGGAAGGGAAAATTGTTATTGCCAAACCAGCAAGATATTCCACCTATTCCACCCTTCAACATGATTTAAAGAAAAAGGGTGCTGCAGCTCTGATTGTTATACCTCCAAGTGACTTTACACCGTATTCTACATTGATATTTTCTGCTAACTCCATTCCGGCCGTGACAACTGACCAAGATACTTCTATACAATTGGTGGAAAGGTTAAAAAGTGGAGAGAAGGTGACCGCTCAATTGTCAGATGAAGGGCTTTGGGTGCAAAATCCTGAAACGGAACCAATGTCGTACTTTTCTTCATATGGTTCACCAACTGATTTAAGTTTTAAGCCGGAAATTACAGCTCCTGGCGGGAAAATAAGTTCTACTGTCCTTAACAACCAGATTGAAACAATGAGTGGAACATCAATGGCTGCTCCACACGTTGCAGCCGGTGGTGCATTACTTCTTCAAAAGTACTATGAAGAGCTGCAATTACCTAAAAATAAAGATACTGTTTTAAAGGCCAAGAATGCTCTGATGAATACATCAAAAATTTTAACAAACCCGGATCATGATAATACACCTTACTCGCCTAGACGCCAAGGCTCAGGGTTGATGAAAATTGAACAAGCGGTCAAGACACCTTACCTACTGCAACATTCAGGTGCTCCTTTAGAGAAGTCCTCATCTGTTGCATTAAAAGAAGTAGATCGCACGTTTGATTTCACATTAGATGTGGAGCCAATAGCTAAAAATCTAGAAAAAGCGAATCATCAATATGAAATTGTAGTAGATGTGTTAATGGATGAAACAGAAGAGAGAACATATGGCGGAGTAGATAGAGAATATCTGACATTGAACTCTGTTCCTATAAAAGATGCCGTTGTGAAAATCAACGGAAAACAAGTAACGGATAAAAGCAAATTCCAATATAAGCCACGCCGGGATGATGAAGTGAATATCTCTGTGACACTACCAGAAGAGTTAAGTGATGGGCGATTTGTGGAAGGATTCGTTCGCTTCGTACCTAAAGGCAGCTCTGTTAAAGATTTAACGACTTTAACGATGCCTTTCATGGGTTTCTATGGTGATTGGGATTCACTCAACAACATCGACGAGAGTCCAGTGAATGGAGATGCTTATTTACCGTATACAGTTTTATGGAATGACATGTTTGAACTACCATTGGGTTATGATCAACAGACAGGTAAATTTGATCAAAACGCGGTTGGTTATTCGTTCAGATCAATTGCTTCGGGGATACATCCTTCATTCACTGCATTTCGTAATTTGAAAGAAATGTCCCTGAGTGTCCAAGATGAAGAGGGAAATACAGTTTCGAACATAACTGATTTTAGTGAGTATACGGAAGATGGAAGTCCTTATACTTTTAGAAAAAATATCATGAGCAACCGGGATTACTATTACAAGTTTGATGGAATCGTATGGAGCGGTAAAGATGATGAAGGAAATCTTCTCCCTGATGGAAACTATTATTATGTGTATGAGAGCACGTTGAATTATAAGGGAGCGGAGCCTCAGCAAACGAAAATACCTTTTAATCTGGATTCTGTCTCACCTAGTGTCGAAAATATAAAAATAACCGATCAACCGGATGGAAAGTATAAAATTACATGGGAGGTCATAGAAGAAGGAAGCGGTTATATCGGAAGCTTTATTTGGGTAAACGGTAAACGAAAGAATGTGGCAGAAGGGTCCAAAGAGTATATTTCGGAGGAAAAACCTGAAATTGTGATGGTGTCAGCTATGGATAATTTCCGTAATGCAGGCGTTGGATATACCGGTAATGAAGACCTGCTGCATGCGGATCCATTTATCAATTACTTCAATGTATCTGGAACTAACATCAACGAAGACAAGCCTGCATCCATACTGGTCTTCGGTTACAAACGATTGGATTGGCATTTTGAAATCGCGGATGCAAAAGGCAATGTAATAGAGTATGCAGATATAGAAAACGAACATTCAATCTATGGATTGAAATGGTACCCTGGTTCTGAATACCCGGACGGGGACTACTTTGTGACCGTGACGGGTACAGATGAAACAGGATTATCGTTAACTTCCGAGCAGAAGAAAATAACGGTTAAACATTAATTTAGAAGCCAAGAACAGCCTTCAATTAAGGTTGTTCTTGGCTTTTGTTCATTAAAGTAATAGACTATATCGTTTATTCAAGATCCATCTATTAAGCACTTACACAAAAAACGTACCCACGAACCTTAGTTCACGGGTACGGCTTTCTTACATTAGTTTGTAATCCCTAATTCCTTTTTCGCTTTCTCCAATGTCATACCTTGGTGACTCTCAACAGCATCCTTTAATTCATCCAATGTATGGTTTCTCGTCAGATAATTCGTTTCTACATAACTCCAATCCTTCTGATCGACAATGCCATCTAAATTGATGT
>NZ_JABMCR010000211.1 GCF_013179555.1 Bacillus haikouensis | reverse complement strand
AATGCCGATCCCGAGCATCAACAGAATAATTCCCATCCAGGAAATGATGCTTAAATATTCGCCTACTATGAACACTCCCAACAGCGCTGCCGTCAATGGTTCGGCTAATGCAAGAGTAACGGCCGTTGAAGAAGAAACATGGATCAGCCCCATCGCAAACAGTAAATATGCGATCCCGGTTGCCAATATTCCTAGGTGAAGGCTTACCCCCAAACCACGTAAACCCGTAATCCAGGACATATCATAAATGAATAAAAACGGCGATAAGCAGATGGCGCTGAGAGTAAATACGACGGCAACCACCGATAACGCTGAGTATGTTTCAACTAATTCTCTGCTCACCAGTGTATAAATGGCAAAAGATAAACCAGCCCCCAAGGCCATCAAGAGGCCTATCGGATCGACATGGACGGACTCGTTATTCACAAACAGCAGCAGACAGCCTGAGATCGACAGAAATGTTGAGCACCACCAAATAAGGACCGGGCGTTTCTTTAAAAAAATCCACTCAATGACCCCTGATAGGATTGGGGCGCTCCCAATGGCTACAACTGTTCCAATCGCTACTCCTGTAAGGGTAACGGCAGAGAAAAATAATGGTTGATAGAATGCCATACTCAGAGAAGCCATTATCGTAGTCTTTACCGGCCAATTAGTAAAGTTCAATTTACCTGCTGCCAGGACAACCCCTAACAAAAATAGTCCCCCTACTGCTAAGCGGGCAGCCCCAATCGAGATTGGATGTGCCGATTCCGGTGCAAACACCTGGGCTGTACCAGTGGTTCCCCAAAGGATGCCTGCAACTAAAATTAAAATTGGGCCTTTCATTCTGCTCACCTCAACAAAAATAATAAAAGGAATATCTATACTCAGCATAGAAAACTTCATCGAAATTTTCTTTACCAAGTTTGATATCCCTTTTATCCTTTTTTAAGCAGTCTATATTGTTGCGGCGATATGCCTTTACATCTCACAAACCATCTCGTAAAGGATGAAGAATTCTCAAACCCTACTTCTTCACTGATCCTCGTCATGGACCATCCTGTCGACAGTAACAGATGTTTAGCCTCATTCAAACGCAGTTCCGAAATATATGCTTTTGGGCTTTTGCCGTATTTTTTCTTAAACCATCCAGAGTAATACGATGGATGATAATGCTCGATTTCCGCTAATGTTTCTAATCTGATCGGCTCTTTAAAATGTTTGCGTATATAGTCAACAGAAGGAGAGTGAGAGTGATGAAGTTTGGTCGATACATATCTGGCCAAACTCATTAAGGACGTTCTATTTTCCGGACTCTTCGCTTCTTCCAGCAGCAAATAGCGGATCGAATTCCATTGATCATCCAACTGCACATACATGCTGCTTGAATCAAGCGGTAAATAGTGCGTCGGAATATCTAAGATCAGGAATTCGTTCCTCTCTACGGATCGGTAGTGATGATCAAACTTGGGAGGAAGATAGAAACAGTGATCCGGATTAAGTTTTAGTTCTTGCCCCTCCGTTTGGATATCCAGGGATCCCTGCAATGGAAAAAGAAATTGGCCAAACTCATGCTGGTGAGAATGAAACTCTTTCGAATAGGATCTCTTTTCACAAGTTACTTGGTTGATGTGTTCCACCACACTCTGCCTCCTTCCTGCTTAGAATCATGCGGGCATGTTCCGCTGCTCACGAAAATTGGGTCAACGTACCTGTCCCCCTGTCCCACTCACATCTAAATTCTGCAAGGGACTGCTGACGCTTCTCCCGATGATCACTGACCGCTTTCAATGCGACTTGATATAATTCCTCGCTCAGCCGCCACTTGTCAAGAGAGCGGTCTTTTTCCCCGCCAAACAGGGCAAAGGCGGCTGCTCCCATCAGGTACACATTCGTGATTTCGTCAATCGCTGCACCCCGTGTGAATTCCTCCGGCGACATAAAGCGTGATGATCCCCACATCCTGCCGATTTTATTGATATAGGGCGTTTTGGAATAGAGGTCGATATCGCAGATAAGGGTCTTCTCCGTTTGAAAATCATGCAGAATGCTGCCGTCATAAAAATCGACGGCTACATACCCCTGCTTGATTACGTGAATGTGAAACTCCAGGATGTCGTGGAATACATCCAGTCTTTTGGTGTCCGGCATCTGCAAAAATTTCTCCCTGGACAGCGGATACATTTTTCCCATACACTCACCGTCAGTCCATTCAAAAAAGGCGGCAAATCCTCCTCCGACTTCTTCCGTTCGAATCAACTTGATCAAATGAGGGTGCGCCAAATCCTGATAAACTTGAACGGCAGCTTTAAGTCCCGCAATGGCATCTTCAGGTTTGCCGGCATATCGCACTGTCGGTGCACCGGCAAATTTAATAAAATATTTCCTGTCACCGTTCTTTACACCGAAGCAGATATTGCCTGAATCCTGATCGTCAAAGACCTTGAAGACTTCCCCGTATTCCCCGATGAACGAGAAGTCGAAAGGAGATGATAATGTGTAAGGAATTTGATTGATGTACTGAAGATAGAAGTCCTCCAAATACCAAGTCGGTACCGGGTTATCCATGCCGTCAAACCAGCGCATCACTTCCTTTGCCTGATCCATCATGACACCCACCTCTTCCTCACCGAAAGAGACGGCCCAAGGGACCGATGACAGCATATTGCTGCTTATGTAAAACGCCATAAGCTTGAAGAATTCCTCCGGCGGCCTGCCGTTAAAATAGCCGTTGAGCTGGCCGGTGGCAAAATGCGGGCTGACAGAAGCACTCCACACAATGCGATTGAACTCTTCCCACGGATCACCAAAGTCATGGCGGTTGAAGTCGATTATGGAGAGTTTCCTTTTCGGCGAAATGACCATATTCCCCACGTGATAATCCCCGTGATGAAATGATTGCGGTCTGTCTCGAAGAAGATGCCTGTTCGCCTCTATAAAGGCAATAATTCGATCTCCGTTCTCTATTTTGATATCGCAGTCATTGTATTGCTTAATCTTGCTGTCCGCTTTCCGATTGAATTTCCTTTCCCAATCCCCTTGATCAACCGGCGCAGGAATCGAGTGGATTTCCCTCAGGACCCGGCCTGACGTCAGCCCCAGCTCATATTGCTCGGTATCGGTCAATTTAGGTAAAATAATCTCAGCGTCTTCGCCATCACACCACGTATAAAGGGTATAAACACTGTTGCCACTGTCACACATACCAAAATCAATCGGCTCCGAGATGGGAAGACCCCTTCCGGATAACCGTTTCATCATCTCAAACTCGTTCTTCTTCATCTTGTACTCTGAATGATCGGCCGTGCGAAGCAGCAGCTTTTCGCCCGTGACCGTTTCAATATAATATTTCTTGTCACTCGACCACCCCTTCGTGATCGGTTTGATTGTTTCGAATATATGCTCGTTTTTTATACCAAGCATCGCTGCACCTCCTGAGAGCGACAGGGACAGGTTTTTGCCGCCCTGATAATATAGAGAAAATCGGGTATTAACCGCTGAATGGCAGGTCCGATCCACCCCTAATCCCCTGTCAGTTTACTAGTTTCATAACCCTTATTTTACCAGCAGATGATTCATAAAGATATAGAGTTGATGGTATATCGCAGCGCTATTTTCACAAATAAAAACTCAGTCCATTTGAACTGAGTTTCGAGCATGATTGTATGTACGATTCTGCACCCGAAAGTGGACTGGTGATTCATTCTCAAATTCAAGTTTCGGTTAGACCATCAGCGTTCCGCGAAAACCTCTGGCACCATAGTAGGAATCGGCTCCGTTATGATACACGAAGACGTGACCGAATCGGTAATCGCAAAAAAGTGCCCCGCCAAGTTCCCTGATATCAGTTGGTGTCTGCACCCAGCTCGATGTTTTCTTATCGAAAGGACCGAACTTCTGCAGCTGTCGATATTGTTCTTCCGTCAACATTTCGATACCCATGGAAGCGGCCATATCCATGGCACTGGTTTCAGGTTTATGTTTTTTTCGAGATTCCAGCGCTTCACGGTCGTAACAAACACTTCTGCGGCCTTTTGGACTTTCAGCTGAACAATCACAAAACATGTACTTGTCCTTCTTTTTATCAAATCCTATAACGTCCGGTTCCCCGCCGGTTCTTTCCATCTCATTAAGCGACCACAGTATTTCCGCATCCAGCTTCTCTTCCACTTTCGACCACTCAAGCCCTTCATGACGATTCATGTTTTTCTCAAACCTTGCTTTTAATACGGTAATCAATTCTTCACGTTGTTCTTGTGACAACTCTTTATTTTCGCTGATTATATTATCTGTTGTCATGTTCGTGCCCTCCTCATTGTTTTACCTATTTGTTTTATTCCATATTTACATCCTGAAACCCTTCTTCTGAAAGGTACTTTCTCACTTCGGCAGTCGAATCCCTGGCTTTGAAGCTCTTTCTCGAGCATTAAAGGATCCTAACTCACACACTGCGATCATCCGTCTTCTACGAAATAAGTTTTCTTTAATGACGTGAACTTATTCATACTATACCTTCCAATGGCTGAATGACATGGATGTACTTCCTTCCCTGAACAAAAATTATTTAATTATAAAAAACACTTTCAATATACATACTCCCAGTCCTGTTTGGAGGTTTTATCACTGCGAATTCCCCAACAGATTATGCTCCGGTCCAACATATTTTCACCTTAATATACAAAGAATAATGTAAACCATTCATTTAACAGCAGGTGAATACATGATGATTTCTACAAAAAAACTGTCAAAGACTATGGAAGAGAACGTTGAAACGGTGAAGTCTGCCTTTCATGAAACGGCGGACCTGAAAGAAAGGAGTCTACTTTATAATCAGACTTCTTGCAAACTTATTTATATAGATTCACTAGTGGATAAAAAACTAATTGAAAGAAATGTGATTGAACCCCTCTTGGATTGTAAAACAGAAGCACCCCCGGAATTGGTAGTGAAAAATGCGGAATATAAAAAATCAGCGGATTTGGAAGTCACATTGAAAAGCCTTCTGGAGGGGAGCTGCGCCTTGTTTACAGAAGGCGAAAATACTGTTTTATTGCTGCCGGCAGCTGCTGGTGAGGATAGAGCTATTCAGGAACCGGAAAATGAGCACATCATTAAAGGGGCTCATGACGGTTTTTCAGAGAATGTCAATAAAAACATCTTTCTACTCAGACGCAGAGTTAAAAACCCTTCTCTTCGGGTAAAAACTTTTTCCCTGGGTTCCAATACCAATACCAACGTATCGCTACTCTATATTGATGATCTTGTAGACCGCGGGCCATTAGATGTCTTATTAAAAAGGATAGAGGCGGTGGATGTACAAGAACTGCAATCAGCCGGGGAACTTGAAGAATTAATTGAAGACAATAGTTATTCTTTATTTCCTCAAATGCTGTCGACAGAAAGACCGGATAGAGCAGTATCCTATTTATTAGAAGGAAAGTCAGTTCTGATTGTGGATGGAACTCCGCATGTGCTGATATCACCGATAACATTTTTCAGTTTTTATCAGTCTCCTGATGACTATAACAGCCGATGGGTAGTTGGCTCCTTCTTCCGGCTCATCCGCATATTCAGTTTTTTAATGGCACTAAGCCTGCCTGCTATCTATATTGCTGTGGTATCGTTCCATTCAGAAGTGCTGCCCTTGGGAATTCTTTATGCGATCAGAGTGCAGATTGAATATATTCCGCTTCCTCCATTAGTTGAAGCGATCACCATGCAGCTTGTGCTTGAACTCCTGAAAGAGGCTGCCATCCGCCTGCCTTCTCCAATTGCGCAGACAATAGGTATTGTCGGCGGTCTGGTCATTGGTACTGCAGTAGTGGAAGCAGGTTTCGTCTCGAACACGATGATTGTTGTCATTGCTCTCACTGCTATTGCCTCTTTTGTAGCACCTGTCAACCAAATGGGAACCGGTGCCAGGATAATGACATTTCCGATCATACTGGCTGCCAACTTTTTTGGATTCTTAGGAATCGTTCTTGCTCTAACAGTCTTATTGATTCATCTATGCAAGTTGGAGTCTTTCGGAAAACCCTATCTGGAACCTGTAGCCCCAATACACATCAAGGGGATTAAGGATTCATTTATAAAAGCCAAAAAGAAAAATAACGCCTTAAAACAAACCTAGTAACCTCGACAGGAAAGTGTGGAATCGTCTATGTCAAAGGCAGGGTCCCTAACAACCTTACAGATTTTCTTTCTCATTATACAAACCCAAGTGGGATTTGGTATTCTTTCACTCCCAAACACCTTACAAAGCACAAGTAATGGAGACGGCTGGATTTCAGTTATTGTCGCAGGAGTGCTTGTTCAGATATTCTTAGTCCTTATATGGCTTTTATTAAAGAGATTTCCACGTTTGACCTATACTGAGATCACCCTTTCCATACTGGGGAAATATCTTGGCAGCTTTATAAACAGTATCATTTTCATCTACTTTATCACGATTGCATCTTTTGTATTGCTGCAGTTTACATCCATCACCAAAGAACATCTCTTGATTAACACTCCCTATTGGGTAATAGGTCTCTTAATGATTTTGACCTGTACATATCTGGCCGTCAGTGACATTAGAATCATTGCAAGGTTCTTTGTACTTACATCCGTTCTTTTCCTATTCTTATTTGGAATCTCCTTTTTTTCCTTTCTTCTGCCTATGGACCTCCATCATGTTCTTCCAATAGGAAGCAGCGGCATAAGAGAAATTATGAATGGGAGTCTGGATAGTCTGCTAACCATTTTAGGTTTTGAAGCGATCCTGTTCTTATATCCGCTGGCCTCCAAAAAGGGGGCTGCGTTCTTAAAGGTCATTACTTGGGCTAATGTCTTCGTAACGGGGTTGACTGCATATTTTGTCATACTTTGCATCATGATTTTCAGCGGACCCGCATTGAAACAAATTCATTATCCCGTAATTTACTTTTTGCGCCCGCTTCATTTTCAAATGGTGGATCGTCTCGATTTACTGTTTGTCTCGATTTGGATTGTCCCGCTGGCCGCATCAATTATCATTTACTTATATTTGGCGAGTAAGAGCCTGACGTTTATCAAAGTCAAGCCTTCTAAGCTGATTGTTTTGAATAGTGCAGTGGTTTTCACACTTTTTGCGATTGCAAAGAAAGATCCTGTTTCTCTGGAGCGATATTCCACCTTTGTAGAATACTTAAGCTATGGAGTTGTATTTGCTTTTCCTTGCATGCTGCTATTGTTAACGTACATATTTAAAAAGCGGGGG
>NZ_JABMCR010000210.1 GCF_013179555.1 Bacillus haikouensis | reverse complement strand
TTTTTAATTTCATACTCATCAAAACAGTCAACACTATATCCAACTTCTCCATTTTTAAACTGGCCGTCGAACCCTTGACCTCTAGTGTAAATAATTGGAAGAGATTGACTCATTGCTTCAGCATATACCAAACCAAATGTTTCTGTTACAGAAGGCATTACAAAAATATCATGATCTCTAAAAATATTTATTAATTTTTCTTTAGTTACGTGTTCTACGTGATGTATCCCACTTTGCTTTTTGATTTCTCTAAATATTTTATTATCCCTTACTTTTCCTACAATCGTAAATTCTACTTTATATCCCTCTTCCTTGAGAAGATTAACAGCTTTTATTGTAGTAAATTGATTTTTTCTTTTACTTACCTCTCCTACTTGCAGGACTTTAATCGTACTTTTTTCATCTATCAATTTTTTATTTCTATCATATGGAATATTTTCTAGCCAAAAATGATCTATTCCATTGGGGATTATTTTAATTTTACTTTTAATTTCATTTCTTATTTTATAAGGAATATATTTATTAATCATGTAATCCTTATATGTATCTGAAAGAAGTATGATTTGTTTTGCCCTCTTAAGAATTTCAATTCCAGTTTGTCGTAGTAAAATTCTTTTTTTAAAAAAAATATTTATATCAGTATCTCTCACGGCAACTATATACGGAATACCGTAATCTTTATTCAGTTTATATGCAATATATCCATTAGTGAACAGAGAGTGTGCATGAATTAAATTGTACTCGTTTATTTTAAATTCCCTTAAAATATCTTTATAAATCTTACTTTGTTTCAAATGAAATATATATCTATCGTATCGGCCGTGATTATTACTTACGGTCGTATAATCTCCGAAATTAAAATTATTACCACTAAACGTTCGTGTAACAGGAACGAACACATCGATATTATTATTAAGTTCTATTTGTTTATCAAAAAAATTTTTATAGAATTTACTTGTACTATAATAAGAGTTAACATGTAAGATTTTCATTAATAATACTCCTATTGCTCTTTATAATTGCCAATAAAGATATCCTTTTTCTTGGTAGTATTCTTTATCCAATAACCCTTTAACATCAACAATAACTTTCCTGTCATTCTCGCTATCACCAAATAAGCCTTCAATTTCTCTGTTTTTCATTTTCTTAAATTGATCGTGAGCCACCGCTACTATCACACAATCTGCTTCATTGATATCTTTTATATTTACTAACTTTATCTGATACTCTTTATCCATCTCATTTTTGTCGGCAATTGGGTCTACAATCGTTGGTTCCACACCATACTCTCTTAATCCTTCTATAATATCTACTACTTTTGAGTTTCTAGTGTCTGGAGTATTTTCTTTAAATGTCATCCCTAATATAACTATTTTTGACCTTTTAACTATTTTATCAGCTTGAATCAATTTTTTTATAGTTGAATCAGCTATAAATTTCCCCATTCCATCATTGATTTTTCTTCCTGACAATATAATTTGACTATGATAGCCTAAACGTTCTGCTTCATAAATAAAATAATATGGATCTACACCAATACAATGGCCGCCAACAAGTCCAGGATAAAAACCTAATGAATTCCATTTAGTATTCATGGCCTCAATAACATCTTTGGTATTAATACCCATCCGATCAAATACCATTGCAAGCTCATTCATAAAGGCGATATTAATGTCACGTTGGCTATTTTCTACCACTTTAGCAGCTTCAGCTACTTTAATAGAACTAGCTCTATGCACCCCTGCTTCAATAATTAATTCATATACTGCAGAGATTTCTTCTAACGAATCATTATCGATTCCTGAAACGATCTTAATAATCTTTTCTAGGGTATGAACCTTATCACCTGGATTTATTCGTTCAGGTGAATAACCAACTTTGAAATCCACCCCACATTTTAACCCAGATTCCCTTTCAAGAATAGGAATGCAAACATCTTCAGTAACACCTGGATAGACTGTTGATTCATAAACAACTGTCGCTCCTTTTACTAGGTTGCGTCCAATTATTTTACTCGCACCTTCTACAGGAGTAAGGTCTGGTGTTTTATCTAAGTTTATTGGGGTAGGTACAGCAACGATAAGAAATTTTGCTTCACTCAGTTTTTTTTCGTTAGCTGTGAACTCTACACTAGTTTGCTTAATTGCAAGGTTACCAACTTCATTAGTTGGGTCAATTCCAGATTTATATAAGTTTATTTTATTTTCATTTAGATCAAAACCAATTACTTCAATTTTTTTTGCAAATGCCACTGCAAGTGGCATCCCTACGTACCCTAATCCGATTACAGCTATTTTTTCCTTTTTATTTATTAAATCATTTTTTATCAAAATCCATTTCCTCCAATATCAATTTATACTAAATATATCTCTTGTATAAATTTTATCTGAATTATCTTTAATCTCATCAGTAAGCCTATTAGCAATTATTACATCCGAAATCTGCTTAAACTCTTCGATATTGTTAACTACCTTAGAATTATAAAATTTATCTCCAGAAAAAGTTGGTTCATATACTATGACTTCAATCCCTTTTGCTTTTATCCGTTTCATGACACCTTGAATAGCAGATTGTCGAAAATTATCAGAGTCCATTTTCATGGTTAGTCTGTATATACCAACAACCTTAGGACTCTTCTTAATAATCATTTCTGCAATATGGTCTTTTCTTGTTCTATTTGCATCTACAATAGCTGTCATTATATTATTGGGCACATCTTCATAATTCGCTAACAATTGCTTAGTATCTTTAGGTAGACAGTAACCACCATAACCAAACGATGGATTATTATAATGATTACCAATTCGAGGATCTAAGCCTACCCCATCAATGATTTGCTTACTGTCCAACCCTCTTACCTCAGCATATGAATCTAGTTCATTAAAAAATGCTACTCTCATGGCAAGGTATGTATTAGCAAATAATTTAATAGCTTCTGCTTCAGTCGGATTAGTAAATAAGACAGGAATGTCTTCTTTTAGAGCTCCTTGAGCTAGCAAGTCAGCAAAAACTTGAGCTCTTAGAGATTGTTCCCCGACAATTATTCGTGAGGGATAGAGGTTGTCATATAAAGCTTTTCCTTCACGTAAAAACTCAGGGGAAAAAAGAATATTATTAGTTTCAAATTTCTCTTTAATTTTTTCTGTATACCCAACAGGGACAGTAGATTTAATTACCATTATCGCATTAGGATTAATCGATAAAACATTGGCTATTACCGCTTCAACAGTTCTGGTATTAAAATAGTTTTTCTCTGGATCATAATTTGTTGGCGTTGAAATAATTACATATTCAGAGTCCTTATATGCTTTATAATTATCCGTTGTTGCAGTTAGATTTAATTTCTTAGTTGCTAAATATTCCTCAATTTCATTATCTATAATAGGTGACTTATTGTTATTAATCATATTTACTTTCTCTTGAATAATGTCAAGCGCTATTACTTCATTATGTTGAGCTAATAATATAGCATTAGATAACCCAACATATCCTATTCCAGCAATCGTTATTTTCATTATTATAACTCCTTAATTTTCTTATCTTGTGCTCTCAGCCTTCTCCCAAAACGGCTTTGCTTTACCAGAGAAAATATTGTAGACCCCAGCCCATTGAGCAAGTATCGTTACGCAGTAATAATAAACTAAAGTCAGATACTTATTATTGGATTTAGTAATTACTTTCACCACTGCTAGCAGATAAAATAGTACCTGACCAGCAAATGTTATATTATAAAACCATGACTCTTGCAGAAGTAAAACATTAGTTATAAATATTAATAGATGGGAAATCCATAATAAATACCTACATGTTCTGTGTCCAAAATAAAAATACGAAAACCACTTATACTTAAAAATGTTCAAAATTCTTAAATCAGGTAATATATGTTTAAGAATAATTCGATTCATTCTAACTTTACGCCCAAATTCGTCTTCAATAACTTCTCCAGCCTTCTCATAAGCGATAGCATCATGGTTTGCAATTGCCCTTTTACCTTGAAGTGCATATAGTGGTGGCATTGCACTATCATGACATTGAATTGGATCAAAGTCATAGTAATCCTTCGTTCTACATGCATATAGTGCTCCATTACCCGCAGTAATAGTCTGTATTCTACCTTCAATTTCACGGATAGCTAGGTCACTGTCCCAATAGCTTGCTTCAGCATGACTTACATCGCTAGATGACTGATTTAAAATAGATAATCTTCCTGATACATAAGCAATGTCTTCTGAAGTAAAAGCAGCCATAAGTTCTTTTACAGAATCTTTATCCATAATAGAGTTGGCATCAGTCATAATTAGATAATCTGTTGTTACAGTTTTTTGCGCTTCATTCTGAGCATTTGTTTTCCCTTTACGGTCCTTTACTTCATAAAGTCGTATTTTTAGGTTTTGACGTTCTTTTATAAACCTTTTAATAATTTCATTAGTTTTATCGGTGCTATTATCTGATGCTATTAAAAATTCTATTTTTTCTTGAGGATAATCTAGCTCAATAATGTTATTTAACTTTTCTAGTATTACTTTTTCTTCATTGTGAGCAACTACCATTACGGTCACTGTAGGTTGATGATTATAGTTTTTATTAGTCCTTCGATTCTTCAAAAGCTTCCCTAGGAACTTCAAAGAAATTGGATAACCGACCATTGCCCACACTATAATAAATCCACTTATATAAAATATTATTTTACATAAAAGTTCCATGTGTTTTCTCCCCAATATTTTTAGTATTCTAGCTTTTTTGCTATCCCAACAGAGGATCCAGACTCAAATTATCCTTACCAAATTCAACCCGTTGCCTACTTTGTATACCTATTATATTTTCGATAACTAGCCAAGATACTTTTCCAACTTTTCGTTCTCTCTTTATATTATTATTACAGTTTACAACTACTTTGCTGTGTCCAGCTCTAATTATATGGAGTTTGGCTTCTTGGTTACAGGGAAGTGTTAAGGTTATTTATAAGAATAAAATCCTTTTTTAGTTTTCCTACCCAATTTCTTTTCTCTTACTAATTCTTCTAGAACACTTGAAATATGAATATCACTAGAACAACTTTGAAGTTCTTTTAAAATTGCCAATGTAATATCATTTCCAATTAAATCTGATAATTTTAATGGACCAATAGGAAAATTCGCGCCTAATTTCATTGCATTATCAACGTCTTCAGGTGTAGCTATACCTTCTTCCACAATCTTTACGGCTTCGTTAATCATTGGTATTAATAGACGGTTTACAATGAACCCAGGTGAGTTCTTTACTAATACGTACTCCTTATTAATTGAGATAACAAGTTGTTTAACATAGGAGACCACATTATTCTCTGTTTCTTCCAAGTACGAAATCTCCACAAGCTTCATCACTTGAACAGGATTAAAGAAATGTAAGCCTACAACTTTTTGAAGAGGAACAATCCCTTCAAAAATAGAATCTATAGACAAGGAAGAAGTATTTGTAGCAAATATGGTTGAAGATAAATCGATATGCTTGCAAACATCTTGCATAATCTCTCTTTTAAAAGTTAAATCTTCTGCCATAGCCTCAATAATTAAATTACAATGGCGTAATTGTTCAAAATTATCGGCTATGCTTATTCTACCTGCAATCTCTTCAACATTTTCGACTTTATATCTTTCTGCCACTTTTATAATTTCAGTTTTTAATTCAGTAGTCTCTAAGTTACGCCCAATAGAGATTAGTAATACATCTATATCGTTTTTGGCAAATTCTATTGCCATCCCTTTGCCCATTGTTCCCGATCCAATAACAGCTATCATGTCTTTAAATCCCTTCATTAGTTGTTAAACTTTATCGGCTTTGCAGGAGCACCAACAGCTGTACAGTTATCCGGTAAATCCTTAACCACTACAGAACCTGCACCAACTACAGTGTTTTCCCCGATTTTTACTCCCTGAATTATGGCAGAGCCTGTACCGATACTTACAGATTCATCAGTGACTACGAAACCAGAAACATTCACACTTGGAAGTACTGTGGTGTAATCTCCTAATATCGCATCATGTCCGATCGTACAGTCCAAATTTATGATGACATGGTTACCAATTTTAATATCCGTTGTGATAATATTTGCTGCACAAATAATAGACCCTTCCCCAAACGAAACTCTGTCAGAGTAAATAACACTTGGATGGATAAGTACAGGAAAAGTGTTATTAGTGTCTTTTAACTTTTCAATTGTTCTCTTTTTAGTAATTGGATCACCAATTGCACAAACTACATTGAACTCTTGAGATTTCAGCCATTCAATATCGCCTAATATTTCATATCCATTCATTTCTGTTCCATGAATTTCTTTGTTGTCATCTACAAACCCTAGAATGTTCCACTCGGTATTCACCTTATTTATATCTTCAATCAACCAGGCTACCTCACGTCCAAATCCACCTGCACCAATAATTACTATATCTTTCATAAGTTAATCCTCCGTTCCTGTATTTCCTTTAAATACTTCCATAGTAGCTGCAGTCTCCGAATTAATACCTTCTCTTACCAATGCCTTTTTAATAGTAAGAAGAATGATTTGCCAATCCCCTCTAAAACTTACGCTATCAACATAATTCACATCTAGATTAAACTTCTCTTCCCAACTAATAGCATTCCTACCACTTACCTGAGCCAGCCCAGATAATCCCGGTCGAACATCATGTCGCCGTTTTTGATGCTCATTATAAAGTGGCAGATACTGTACCAATAAAGGCCTAGGACCAATTATCGACATATCCCCTTTAAGAATATTAAAAAGCTCAGGAAGTTCATCTAATGATGTAGAACGCAGAAACCTCCCAAACTTCGTTAATCTCACACTGTCCGGAAGTAGTTCTCCATTCTTATCCCTTTCGTCCGTCATTGTACGGAACTTATACATCATAAAAACCTTTTCATTTAGCCCTGGTCGTTTTTGTTTAAAGAGTACAGGACTACCCAACTTCGTTTTAACAAGTAAAGCTACAATTGGTAGCACAGGTATAATAGTAAGAATAATAATAGCAAATAATGAAAGAGTGAAATCCATCGGTCTTTTTATAAACCTTCTATAGGTACCGCCATCGGTCTTCATTATTTCAACCACAATCCTTTTATAGTATTCACAACCTTCTTTAAATCCTCATCCGTCATCTTCGTATCAGAAGGCAAACAAATACCATTTTCAAACAGTGTCTCAGAAACATCTGTTCCGACAAAATCGTACTTCTCAAAGAAAGGCTGCAGATGCATTGGCTTCCACACCGGTCTCGA
>NZ_JABMCR010000021.1 GCF_013179555.1 Bacillus haikouensis | reverse complement strand
AAGTAAAGAAATTAAGTCATTCACTTATTCAAAATGCATTGCGAGAAGCCGAATCCTGGGATTTTACCGATCTTGATACTGCAACCATCCAGCGTACACCAGTTAAAAAAGGAAAACGCAGCAGCAAAGCGAGCCTTGGGACATGCTTGAAATGCGGCGGCAAGGTTATAGATAAGGGCAAGTTCTATGGCTGTTCCAACTACCAAAAAACGAAATGCAGCTTCACGATTTCTAAAACGATCCTTTCAAAAAAAATTACCGGTACGATTGTTAAAAAAGTATTGAAAGAAGGAAAATCGGACCGGATCGATGGGTTTACAAAAGGAGACAAACAATTTTCGGCTTACCTGGGCTGGGACCCTAATCAAAAGAAAATACAGTTTCTATTTGATGTCAATTAGAGCAGATAGTACAAAAAAAGGTATCTGCCAGCCTTGTAATACAGCGATTCTTAAGAATAAGCCGCTGTTTTTTCTATCAGTATATAATTTTCATCTGATATGTATCAGTGCGGCCACCTTCAATAAACGTTTAATTTCCCTCAAAACGGATAAACCAATTATGTACACATGAGAATATATTGGAGGGTATACATTGAAAAAAATTTTAATGGTATTAACAAATGCAAGTAAAATTGACGATGAACACGAAACTGGACTCTGGTTATCAGAATTTGCAGAGCCATATGCAGAGTTTAAGAATCAAGGCTTTGAAGTAGATGTAGCTAGCCTCAAAGGCGGAAGAATACCTCTTGACGCTAACAGTTTAGATGATGAAAACGTGGAAAACTGGAAAGGGATCACAAAGGAATTAGACCAGACATTGGTGCTCTCCCAGCTAAACGTGAATGAATATAGCGGCATTTTCCTTCCTGGCGGGCACGGAACGATGTTTGACCTGCCGAAAAGTGCTGAACTACAACAGACACTTTCTCATTTTGCAGAAAATAATAAAGCAATCGGAGCTGTATGTCATGGACCTGCAGGCTTTGTAAATACCAAATTATCAAACGGGGAATGGCTGGTGGCCGGCATAAGCCTTACAGGTTTTACGAACGAAGAAGAACAGCAGACTGGCCTGGATTCATTAATGCCGTTTCTGTTAGAAACAAAATTACGTGAGCAAGGGGCACAATTTGAGAAGTCAGAAGCTTGGAGTGACCACGTAATAACAGACGGAAAGTTTGTAACCGGTCAAAATCCTCAATCCAGTCAGTCCACAGCAGAAGCCTTTGTAAAAATAGTATAGCATTATCCTTCTTGATAAGCCTGAAAAGCCAATGGGATGCTCCTCATTGGCTTTTTTTATTGTATCGGATCCTTCATGCATGGAAGATTCTGGCGCCTGCAGTTCATCAACAAAGTGGTAAAATTACATTCCCGGTTGCATAGGACGCCATCATAAGGCATATAGCATGTCATTGGTACTTCTCAGGTCAGTAAGAAAGTGGATATCAAAAAAGCCATAAGCAGTGCAGCCATGGCCTTGACTGCAAACGCTGCCCATGTCTTTAAACATTCCGGGTTTCTATCTATTCATATAATGAAGTAGAGAATCTTCTTTTTAAGCGTGTTACCTTTCACTTTAAAATTTGAAACGGTTTCGGTATAGTAAGGGAAGATGAAATTCATAAAGAGAAGGAAGATAATATGATAGTCAAATCAGATGAAGATTTACAAGCGTTGAAAGAAATCGGCCGTATCGTCGCAACTATCCGTGACGAATTGAGGATTAGAACAAAATCTGGGATCACGACAAAAGAACTTGATGAAACAGCAGGGAAAATGTTCGAAGATAACGGAGCCATATCTGGGCCGAAAGGGGAATATGACTTCCCGGGATATACTTGTATCAGTGTTAATGAAGAAGTTGCTCACGGTATTCCGGGAGATAGGGTCATTCAAGAAGGCGACCTGGTTAACATTGACGTATCGGGTTCCAAAAACGGTTATTATGCAGACACGGGCATTTCGTTCGTAGTAGGTGAAGGAGATCCGCGACTGACCGACTTGTGCGAAGCTGCCCTTAAATCATTCGAAGCCGGTCTGCGGAAAGCTAAGGCAGGAGCGAAACTGAATGGGATTGGAAAAGCTGTTCATAATGAGGCAAAAAAAAATGGCTACACTGTTATTAAAAATCTTACAGGTCACGGAGTTGGGAAGTCACTTCATGAAAAACCGGATCATATTCTTAATTACTTCGATCCATGGGATAATGGACTACTTAAAGAAGGCATGGTCATTGCCTTTGAACCTTTCATTTCAAGGAGAGCTCAAAATGTTGTTGAAAAAGGCGACGGATGGACGTACATCACACCTGACAAAAGCCTCGTTGCCCAAATTGAACACACCATCGTTATCACCAAAAAGGAACCAATAATTTTAACACAATAAAGCAGAGAGGGACTGGCCAGCAAAAGGCCAGTCCCTCTTTTTAATGTTACACAATTTTCGTTTTACCGCATTCCTGACACTTGCGATAAAATTTCCCATCCAGCACTCTGGATTTAAATATATTATTTCCACATTCGCACCGTCCGGCATTTTCATCCGGTTCATCTTTGTAGAGTACAATTTTCTCTTCCCGGTTGTCCAATGATCATCAAACCTCCTGCGTCAGTTCTGGTGTTTCTATTAGTATAAATGGTAAATAAAAAGATGTTAAGTGAAATCAGAGTAGTTTTTCGCTTTATCGGTAACCTGCTGCTTTATCTATCTGCAACTTCAAACACCTATAATTATCCTTACAATCCATTATTATCTAAAATAACTGGTTTATAATCCCTCTAATTGATAGTTTATACAAGAAAACGCTTACTATTACAGATGTGAAATATTCTTGACGCATGTTTATAATTGTCCTGTTATTGTATTGAGATTTTACTATGTTAGTATTTTCCCTGTTAGCAAAAATATATATCGCTAGCTACATAAGGAGGAATTTTTCTATGAAACTAAAAAAATCGATTATTTCTGTTGCTGCATTCACTACTCTGGCAGTATCTGGTGGAGCTAGCGCTTCAGCTCAAGAAATCGAAGTCAAAAAGGGAGATACACTTTGGGGACTGGCGAAGGAATATGGAACAAGTATTGATCAACTTAAAACGTGGAACAACTTAGGTTCAGATATTATATTTCCTGATCAGGAACTCACAGTATCTTCAAAGGAATATTATACAGTAAAAAAAGGTGACACGCTTTGGGGAATCTCTGCAAATTATGGCGTTTCAGTGGACAGCCTCCAAGGTTGGAATGCATTGGAAAGTGACCTGATCGTGCCTGGTCAAGAATTATTGATCAACCTGGATGATAAAAAAGCAACTTCAACTCCTGTAAATACTTCTGAGCAAGAAGAGGCTGCACCAACGCCTGCGCCGGAAGAAAAGCCAGAGGTAGCTCCAGAAGCTGAAGAACCTGCTGCAGAACCTGCACAAGCACCTGCTAAGGAAGAACAGGACGCTGTAGTTAAAGAACTTACAGTTGAAGCCACTGCATATACAGCTGATTGTGAAGGTTGCTCAGGTGTCACTTCAACAGGTGTTAACCTTAACGAAAATCCTGATGCAAAAGTAATCGCAGTGGATCCGGATGTTATCCCACTTGGTTCAAAGGTATATGTTGAGGGTTATGGATATGCAACTGCTGAAGACACTGGGGGAGCAATCCAAGGAAACAAGATCGATGTATTCATTCCTTCAAAAGACCAAGCCGTTGACTTTGGCAGAAAAACAGTAAATGTAAAAGTACTTGAAACAAAATAACCATTTATATAGATCGCCTCATTGGGAATCTCTTCCTAATGAGGTTTTTTATTACTCGCCAAACTAAATCATTATCCTCAATTAAATTCCTATCTATGCAAATCGTGGATTAACTTCCAGTGAAGTTGATTGAAAACTTTCAATTTTCCCTACTGTTACGTCTGTGTCATCCAATTGTTACTCGATTATAAACTGATTGATATATGCTTGATGCAAGCCTATGTTACCATTTCTTTTGTTGGTTTCATTCACGAACCACAAAAGGAGGAATATGACAATATGAAAAAAGTTTTATTTACCATTTTTTCCTTCACAGTTATTCTTTCAATCGGAATACATTCTGCATCTGCAGAAACTGAGGTTAAGACTGAAAAAGCTCTAAATGATTATCATAATATAGAAAAAGGTGATATCCTTTGGGAAATTGCCGAACGTTATCATATTTCCATTGAAGAGGTAGTTACCCGCCAGGAGCTGCTGGAACAGGGTATGACTGTGAAAGATGAAAAAACACAAAATGAAGCTGTAAAAACTTCAGCAACAGATAAACCTGAAAAAGAAGATAACGTAGTCAAAGAAGTAAATGTTACAGCAACCGCTTATACTGCATACTGTGAAGGATGTATCGGTATTACAAAGACAGGGGTGGACTTAATCGCCAATCCTGACGCAAGAGTCATAGCCGTCGATCCGGATATCATTCCATTAGGATCTAAGGTTTACATCGAAGGATACGGATATGCGCGTGCAGAAGATACAGGCGGCGCCATCCAGGGTAATCGAATCGACATTTATATGGAGCATGAAGAAGATGCTCTTCAATACGGTGTAAGAGATGTCAAAGTGAAAATAATAGAAGAATAGATAGAAAAGACGCTCCCTCTGGGACGTCTTTTTTTATAATATGATCCTGATGTTATTGCCTCAAATAGTTAGTATAGTATTATGCACAATTGCAACAGTATGTTTCCGTATTTATAAGAGAATAGAGTATTTCGTATATCGACTTAATTTCATTTTTTGGAAACAGCTTTTCTGCATTTTATTTAAAATTAGATGGAATGAAAACGTTGTATAGGCAAATACTAGTCAAAATCAAGGCTTATCGCTTGCAATTTCAACCTTTTGTTTGATAGGGTAACAACTGTTGGTTTCAAAGGCGGAAAACAGGGAATAAGAAAATGGGACTATTTCTGTTACTACTATCCGCAGACATATTTACAAATACATAATCAGAAAGGAGATATTTATGAAAAGAATTTCAAATGTTTTCTGGATTACAGTGGTGCTTGTTGCAGCAGCTGTAGCATATGGAGTCATCGCTCCAAAATCTTTTGAAGATGTAACCTCTAGTATGCAGACATTCATTACCTCTACATTTGGTTGGTATTATTTAATATTAGTGACCGTAATTGTAATTTTCTGTGTATTCCTGATCTTCAGCCCCATAGGTACGATTCGACTGGGGAAACCGGATGAAAAACCGGAATACACAAAAGGTACATGGTTTGCCATGCTATTCAGTGCCGGAATGGGTATTGGACTAGTATTCTGGGGGGCAGCAGAGCCTCTGTCTCACTTTATGACTCCGCCACTTGCAGAAGGGGGTACCAATCAAGCTGTTAAAGAAGCGATGCGCTATACGTTCTTCCATTGGGGAATACATGCTTGGGCAATTTATGCAATCGTTGCCTTAGCCCTCGCTTACTATAAATTCCGTAAAGATGAGCCCGGACTGATTTCTGCAACGCTCAGACCTATTTTCGGTGACAAAGTTAACGGCCCGCTTGGAACAATCATCGACGTCCTTGCTGTTTTTGCAACGGTAGTTGGTGTTGCTACGACACTCGGATTCGGTGCGGCCCAAATAAACGGGGGGCTGTCTTATCTATTCGGGATACCGAATAACTTCACTGTTCAGTTCATCATCATCGCTATCGTCACCGTACTGTTTATGATCTCAGCATGGTCCGGATTAAGTAAGGGTATCAAATATTTATCGAATACAAATATGGTACTTGCAATTGGATTATTCGTCCTTGTATTCTTTATCGGCCCGACACTGCTGATCCTGAATATATTCACTGATACGATCGGAGCGTATATTCAGAATATCGCTGCGATGAGCTTCCGTATCGCGCCATTGAACGAAGAACATCGCAGCTGGATTAATGGATGGACGATCTTCTACTGGGCATGGTGGATTTCCTGGTCTCCATTCGTTGGTATCTTTATTGCACGTGTATCCCGCGGAAGAACGATTCGCGAATTCCTGATCGGGGTGCTCCTGCTGCCTGCACTGGTCAGCTTTCTTTGGTTTGCTGCTTTCGGTACTTCTGCCATCGAAGTCCAACAGGCCGGAACAGATTTGTCTCAATTTGCAACAGAAGAAGTGCTTTTTGCTGTATTTAACAGTTTTGAATGGTCCACAATATTGTCTGTTGTAGCCATTACGCTGATTGGAACTTTCTTCATCACTTCAGCGGATTCAGCAACATTTGTTCTAGGAATGCAAACGACATATGGTTCATTAACACCTCCTAATTATGTAAAATTAACTTGGGGAATTGCACAATCAACCGTTGCATTGATCCTTTTATACAGCGGGGGATTGCAGGCCCTGCAAAATGCGCTCATTGTTGCTGCACTCCCATTCTCAGTCATTATGGCCCTCATGATGATCTCGTTATACAAATCATTGAACCACGAGAAAAAGGAACTTGGTTTATACATTAAGCCTAAACCAAGAAAGAACTCACCTTCTCATAAGAAAATTCAATAGTTCATATGCGTCCAGACATAGTCTGGGCGTTTTTCTTTTGCAGTTCAACCTGAGCTAAACCTGATAACTGTAAATACTTTCTGTTCTTTTTTACATCTGGACGTTTTCATCATTTATTCATAAAAATTGACTGATGAATCCTTATATAGCAGTAATTTCGTTAACAGTGATGCAGACTACTGCTCAATAATGGTGATTTTAATTAACCTACAATTTGTCCCAGGCATACATTAATATCGTAGTTAGATAACTGGAGGTGACTGATTATGTATGGTGGATACGGATACCCTGGATATGGATGTGGCTACGGCGGGGGCGGTGGCGGATACGCTGGCGGCTTTGCTTTAATCGTGGTTCTATTCATTTTGTTAATTATCGTTGGAGCAGCGTTTGTTTACTAATAAAAACTCACAAAACGAATGATCCGAAGAGTACAGAAATGACTCAGTCGGGTCATTTTTTTATGGTTATCCAACAATTATACGATTGTATTTAACTGCTTCTCATATTAAAATACATAATGGAATCAACATTATGGAAGGAGGCGTGGCTATATGCCAACTAAAACGAAAAAGAAAAAGACCCCGAAAAAAAACAAGCACGCCTCTCCATTTATCATTCTACTGATCCCTATTCTAATATTGGCAATTTACTTCACAATAAACTCTCTACCCATTTCCAATAAGCTCTCACTGGTTGGAAAAGAAGAGGTGCCTTCTCAATATATCCCGATTTACAAGGCAGCTGAAAAAGAATACGGTGTCCCTTGGAACTTGTTAGCAGCTCACCACCGCGTTGAAACAAGGTTCTCCACAATGAAATCACTCATTTCCCCTGTGGGGGCGGAAGGGCATATGCAGTTCATGCCATGTACATTTGTTGGCTGGTCACACCCTACATGCGGTGATCTTGGCAAAGGGGACATACCTGAAGAACAGAAAACGGATCCCAGGATTATTGAGAAATACGGGGGTTACGGGGTTGATGGAAATGGAGATGGACTTGCCGATCCATTCCAAATAGAAGACGCCGTTTTCAGTGCAGCAAATTATTTAGCACGCAATGGCGCAGCAAGAGGTGAAATTGAACAAGCTGTATTCGCCTATAATCACAGCGACAAGTATGTAGAAGACGTCTTATATTTCGCTGAAAGATATATTGAAAAATCAGAAGAAAGTGATAACCAACAATGAACTTTCATACTCTTGTCTATCCGAAGAGAACCGGTACGGAATACGGTTCTCTTTTATTTGCAGAATTCCTACAGTATGCAAGCTACATTTAATGAGAGGTAATACTTCACAACATACATAAAAATTGTTATGCTTATTTTTTGTCTGAATTCAAGGAAAACAGGTGGTTACAATATGAAGATTTCTTCATTGGTTGAGGAGTGGCAGGCTGCACTTGAGATAGAAATTGCACATCTAATGAAAAGGGAATCCACGGGGATCTTTGTAGAGGAAGGGAGATGCCTGAGGAAAGATGAATCGGTCTTCATCTATTGGTTCACTCTCGCATACCCAGCTTCCCTCCCCGAAGGCAGCTCCGCAATATTTAAGACTGGAAAAAGACAGTTTTCCGGGAAAGTGATCAGCTCTGAAGAAAGAGAATGCATCCTGGAGTTCAATCAATACATTGGGGATACTGTATCAAACGGGCAGCTATTATATGAACCATGGGAACTGCTCGAGAAATTAATTGAAAGACTGGATGAAGCCAAAGAGAGACATGGCAAGTCAAGAAGAATCAAAGATCTCATGTTTCCTCCTGAAGAAATATTTCATAACACAGTCTCTGTAAAAAACACATTGCACGAAGCCTATGTAAGAAGTAAATATAATCCAGTAACGTATCTCTGGGGACCGCCCGGAACCGGTAAAACGTACACATTGGCTCGCGTAGCAGCCTATCATTATTCAGAAGGCAGGCGGGTACTGCTTCTTTCTCACAGCAATGCAGCGGTGGATGTATTAATAGAAGAGATACACCAATTCCTGACCGGTCATGACCGCTGGAAACCCGGGGATGTTATCCGATATGGAGTCAATCACAAATCATATCAAGAGGAAGTTACCGATTTGAGTGTGACTCAGTTGTTGGAGCAAAAGGACCCGGGGCTTGCACATGAAAAGAATAAAGTGGAAACATACCGCAGGAGGCTGAAGAAAAAACTTGCAAAGTCATTCTCCCAATATGACTCTGAACGGTTATCACAATTGGAGATTCATTATCAAAAGCTGAAAGAAAAGCTCAAAAGACGGGAAGGTGGACTTGTCAATGACGCAAAGGTAATCGGTGCAACATTATCGAAAGCGGCGATCGATCCGATTATTTATGATGAAGAATTTGACCTTGTCATTGTCGATGAATCAAGTATGGCATATGTACCTCAAGTGGCATTTGCTGCTTCGTTAGGGAAGAAAATCATCATATGCGGAGATTTCAAGCAACTTCCCCCTATTGCGGCAAGTTATCACCCATTAGTGACGAAATGGTTAAAGGAGGATATCTTCCATCTGTCAAAGGTTGCTGATTCAGTGGAAAATGGAAAGGAGCACCCACAATTGCTTCTTCTCCCGGAACAAAGACGCATGCATCCGGCCATTTCGGCATTTACAAACCATTTCATCTACCATTCCAAAGTTGGTGATCATCCTGACGCTGCAAAAAACAGAGAGAACATCCTAATAAGAGACCCATTCCCCCTCCAAGGAAGCATTCTGTTTTCACTCAAGGAAGGCTCTGAGTGGGGAGCGACTGAACGTGGTTCAAGATGGAACGTCCTCTCAAGCTTCATCACCATCATGCTGACCATGAAGGCGCTTGAGGATGGAATACGGTCAATCGGAATCGTTACTCCTTACCGGGCACAGGCAAAATGGTATAACCTGCTGATTCAGGAACTTATCGAACCCAGCTATAAAAGTGAGAAACCAATTTTGTATGCTGCAACAGTTCACGGATTTCAAGGATCGGAAAATGATATGATTCTTTTCGATACCGTGGATGGTAAAGCTCATGAAAAAGCCGGTGCTTTACTTACCCGTAAAGGAAGCGAAAGGCTTATAAATGTAGCTGTTACAAGGGCAAGAGGGAAATTCATTCTGGTTGCGGACGATGAATTCTTGAAGAAGAAGACCCGACCATCCCAGCCAATACATCAACTGATCGATTTTCTGCACACCAAAGGATATGTGGAAAGTGGCAACCATCTTAACAAATCAGTAAAAAGCTGTACAAAAAGACTTAAATGGTATTCAGTCAACGATCACAAAAGGATAATCAATGACCTGCATGCATCAAAGGAGGAGATTATCGTGAATGTGAATTGCTTAAACGATATTCCTCCTATAATTTTGAAAGTCCTAAAGGAAATAGAAGAGAGGGTCACTGTAAAAATACTATGTAAACAAAAGAACCAAGAAACCTCCCCGCATAATTGTGAAGAATCCACCACTGATATTCCATTTCTCAGTTTGGATAGGAAGGTTCTATGGTTTAACTGTTTCTTAACAGGCAGATACAAAAGATACCCCCATCAAATTCGAGTATTTTCCAAAACGATCCATCAGCATTTCTTCAGACTTATCCAGTAACCCCCTCAAGGAGTATCATACCTTAAGGGGGCAGCTGTGCTATCCTGGAAAGGCATGCTGCCGTACATGGCTCTCATACCACCTCTTAAATTCGAATGGAGTCAAAGGTTTGCTGTAATAATATCCTTGAGCGATAATATCGCCTTTTGTTATTAGATAGTCCACCTGTACTTTTGTTTCGACTCCCTCACACACTACACTGCTTTCCAATTTATTCGTTAAGTCCAGGATACTGTCAAGAAATGCTCTGTCCCGCTCTAATTCAATATGATCAATAAACACTTTATCGATTTTGATTTTATGGAGAGGCAGTTCTTTCATTTGACGCAGGGAGGAATATCCTGAGCCGAAGTCATCGAGGGCAAATTTGATTCCCAGATCACTAAGTTCGTTCAATGTCTGAAGCGTCTGACTAGAATACTCAAAGAAAACATCTTCAGTGATTTCAAATTCAATAAGCTCACCTATATCTGATGCTTGAAAGTATTCATTTAATACACCGGCAAAGCCTGTATTGACAATTGTGGAGGGCGATATATTTATCGCCATTTTCATACGGGGCAAACCTTCTTCACTCCACTTATCCTGCTGTTTAAGTGCTTCCTTTATCACCCAGTGGGTCACCTCATCGATCATTCCGTTATTTTCACACAATGGAATGAACTCTGCCGGAGGTATCATCCCAAGGTCGGGGTGACTATAGCGCAGAAGAACTTCAACCCCGGCAATTTCTTTCGTTTGGACATGGATTTGCGGCTGATAAACAAGAAAGAAATGATTCTGTTCAAGTGCTACTCTTAATCCGTTTTCAATTGTGGTTCTACGGCTGTATGATTGTTCAATCAGACTCGAATAGAAGGAATACGTATTCCTTCCAGTAGACTTCGCATTATAAAGGGCCTGGTCAGCATGCGCAAGAATGGCTTTGAAGTCAGGACCATCCATTGGAAAGCGTGCAATTCCGATCGAAGAGGTCGTAATAAACTCATGCTGATTGATGTTCCAGGTTTTCTGTAGTGCTTTAAGCAGCCTTTCTGCTCTGTACTTTATATGGACTTCATTATTACATGGAAGAATGAGTGCAAATTCATCTCCGCCCAACCGGGCAAAAAACTCATCAGAATCGATGTTTTCCTTCACTCGTGCAACAAAGTCGATCAATAATTGATCACCGGTATCATGACCAAACGTGTCATTCACCCATTTAAACCTGTCAAAGTCCAATATCATGACTGAAAACCCGCCTTTACTTTCCGTATAGCCATGGATTTTCTTTTCCAGCTGCGAGGTAAAAAAACCCCTATTGGGAATGCGTGTTAGAGTGTCATGATAAGCGAGATAGGTCAACTTCTTTTCTAATTCGATACGCTCGGTTATTTCCCTGGATGTGACAAGATAATATTTTTCACCATTTTCAAGGATTGGAACTACTGAAGATTCCAGGCAGATATACTTCCCGCTCTTTTTTTTATATCGAAATATCACATTCGCTGAAGAGCTTTTGTCCTTTACAGTTTCAAAAACCTTTTCAACTTTTAACCGGTCTTCATGATGGATCAGGGCTAAGGCATTATGGTTTACCAATTCCTCTTCTTGATACCCTAACGCGTTGAAATGAGAAGGGGAGACGAACTTAGTTATTCCGTCCGAATCCATCAGCAGGATCAATTCCCTGCTGAATTCGGAAACCAGCCGGTAGTGATTTTCTTTTTCGGTTAATTGTTGCTTCAAGTGAACATTCTCGGTCATGTCTTGAATGATTGCATAGACTCCGATGATTTTATCAAGGTAAACAATCGGGAAGCTTTTCACTTTTATCGTCAGTTCTTCATTTTTCCCGGAAATGATTTTTGTTTGAAATTCTATTGTGTTACCTCTCAAAGTAGAAAAAAAATGACGGAGCGTTTCTTTATGGTATTTCTTTGGGACAAAGGAATGATACGATTTATTGATCAGTTCCTCAAGGGCGTATCCTGTGATGTTTTCGGCAGCAAGATTACAGTTTGTTACTTTTCCTCTGGAATCGAGTGCATATATGGCATATGGATTCTGATTGAAAAGAGAATGCAGCCTGATTTGTTTAATATCCTGAGCACGTTTCATTCGTTGATTGGATACCAACTGAATGATAAATCCTGTCACGATTAAAAGAGAAGTAGCAAGGGATACAAGAGTGACCGTCAATTTTTCTGTCATGACAAATGCAGGCAGTTTCACTTCCCTGTCTGCCCACAAATGAATACTCTTCAGACAAAAGTAATTCATCGCCAAAATAGCCAACCCCAGAGAAGAAGTGCTTTTTAGAATATTTGAAGATTCACGGATTCCACTATATAAGAAATAAAATGCTGCAATACTGAATAGGTATGGAATCAGCACTGCAAGAATAATCTTGCTCCAATCAATATCAACAAGAACGTTCGTTATGGAATACATTGCACTGAAATGTACGAGTAACATAGTTAATGTAAGAATTGATGCACCAGCAATAACGGCACGCCATTTCGGTAGATTGGCATGTAACACATTATAAGCTGCATAACATCCAGAGGCAGCCACCGCTAATCCGATGATGAAATAGAATTGATTATAGAAGAGTTTAGTATCATTTTTTATCATTGAAAGAAACTGTATAGACCAAATGGTTAAACCCAATAATATCGGGCTGAACCATTTTTTCATCTGGGGATATTTATGATCCCCTCCAGTCTGGTTAATTAACTGAAAGGATGTATAGCTTCCGGTAAAGGACAGGATGGCGAGAAAGAAAATAATAAAAGGTTCATATTTGAATGTGATTAAATCCATAAATGTATTTTTCCTCCTTAATACATAGATACATCATAGAAAAGGGAGGACATTCCGTCAATGATAGAAAAGAAAAATGTTTTTATTGTTTTTGAAGGGGAAAGTTGTATAAGACTGAGAGGAATGGGGGCTGCTTAAACAAAGGCCACTCACATTAAAGAAGGGGATATAGCGAGCCTCAAGTAACCAACACATTATTAATAACTCAAGGCTCACTATACTATTTTGAAACTACGATAGGTTTATCCGTTTTATCCGTCACTTCACCGATTACCCATGCACGTGCTGCATTCTCCTGCAATTCCTCGATATATTTAGCGGCCTGGTCTTTTGGAAGACTTACCAGTAGGCCGCCAGAGGTAATCGCGTCACAAAGGATCAGCTGTTGAACTTCTGAAAGTGCCGAATCATATGAAACGGCTTCTTTGAGCCATAAATGATTTGCTTTTGATCCCCCCGGGATGACACCTGCTTCGGCAAGTTCTTCTGTACCTGACAATTGAGGGATTGATGAGTAGGTCATATGCAGAGTCACATTGCTTCCTTTCGCCATTTCAAATGCATGACCAAGGAGTCCGAAGCCCGTAACATCTGTGACAGCGTTAGCTTGAAAGTTCTGTAAAGTCTCTGAAGCTCTCTTATTCAACATACACATAGCTGAGATCACTTCAAATTCCTGTTCTTTTGTGACAGCCTGACGTTTGATGCCCGTTGTCAGGATTCCTGTCCCAATTGGTTTCGTCAATACCAAAACGTCTCCAGGAACAGCACCTTTATTGGTCCAATACTGATTTGGGTGAACGATCCCCGTCACACTTAGTCCAAACTTCGGCTCTGCATCATCGATGGAATGACCTCCTGCAGTTATTGCCCCGGCTTCCAAAACTTTATCCTGTGCACCAGCAAGGATCTTAGTCAGAGTATCACTTCCCAGTTTTTTTACCGGAAAACCGACAATATTCAATACTGTTTTCGGCGCGCCGCCCATGGCGTACACATCACTCAAGGCATTCGCTGCTGCAATTTGACCGAACAGATAAGGGTCATCAACAATAGGAGTAAAGTAATCGACTGTTTGAACAAGCGCAATTTCATCGGTAAGTTGATAAATACCCGCATCATCAGAGGATTCATTTCCCACTAACAACTCTTTTGTCTTGGGTTGAGGTGGCAGCTGACGCAAAACTTGCGCCAAGTCACTTGGACTTAATTTGCATCCTCAGCCGGCTTTGGAGGAAAGAGCCGTCAAACGGATGATCTCTTCTTTACTCATAGCTATCACTCCTTTATGTATAGTTACCTACATTGTACAGGAAAATATAAGAGAACGGGCAAAATGTAAACCGAACAACCCGATGTGATTTGCGTCAGGATCATCTCTCCTATAGAATGTAATCAATAATAATATTGAAAGGCGGTAATTTCATGGATAACCGTAAAATCAAAATCGAATTCTGCTTAAGGTGAAACTATTCACCAAAAGCCGCGAGTTTCGCGGAACAGCTATTTACACATTTCCGATACGATATTGAAGAAGTTCTGCTCATCCCATCTTCAGGTGGAGCCTTTGAAATCACTGCAGGAAACATCAAGATCTATTCGAAACTTGAAACTGGAGTATTCCCTGAAGTAAATGACATCATTACCGAGATCGAGCGTATGTAGGTACTAAAGAAAAGCGCAAGCACTATGTCAGCCACAACAAGCGATGAATGGCCGACCGGTGAACTTCATTGGTCGGATCGAAACGCTCGACGGGCTGAATGCAGGAGCTGAAACATTCACAAGGTTATTTTTACACTTTCCTATCAAACATAAAAGCCTGGGAGTCCCAGGCTTTTTTCATCTATTAGAGAGAATGATGATCACCGTCACATATCCCTTGTACCCGGATGATTAATGAGGTTCGCTCCGAGCATTCCTGTTTGGGTACGTTGATTTCGATGGTATGATGCTCCAGAGAATATGTTAAATCCCGCTTCTGCAGGCAGAAAGGGAACTCGATATCCCTGCTCCTTGCCCTTAATTCGTTCTTCAATCTAATCGATATAACAAGCCGGTGATCTTTCTTCATCAGAATCAGCTCATCCGGACAAATATTTTCAGTTTCAACTTCCACGATGAATGAATCTGTCGTGTCGAGGAAGTCAATTCGGAATTCTTTTTCATCTAGCTGAACTTTATCGGGATCCAATAACCAATCCTTCATCCTCTCTTCCCAGTTCTCTAAATAAAAATCTTCCTTACCCTTTCCCATTACACCTGACCCCTAACTTTCTCTTTTACACATTCTATTCTTTCTGCATTAAATGGTGAGGGTGTTATAATAGGGAAAAGTTACAAAGGAGGTAAACATGAAGAATCAGCTGAGACAAATCCCCCCAATCCATGAACTTCAGCGTACAGTTGAATTCAACCGCTTCATCTCGAGCCAGAACCTTTCATTTGAAATAGCAGCAGACCTTGTGAAGGAAAGTGTTGCTCATATAAGAACCCATATCCAGCAAGAAATATGGGATGGTCCTTTACCCGAATCAGACCTATTCATTCATGCTGTAATTACTCTGGCCACTTACTTAAAAAAGGAAAAGCTCTCCCTGTCTTTACTTAGAGTCATCAATGCAAGCGGAACGATTTTACATACAAATTTAGGCAGGGCGCGATTGGGACAGGAAACCATCGAGCATATGTGTAAAGTCACAAGTTCTTATAACAATCTGGAATACGAAGTGCAAAACGGGAAAAGAGGATCTCGTCACGCACATGCAGAAAAGTTCATCCGTGAATTGACAGGTGCGGAAGCAGCGATGGTCGTTAACAATAATGCTGCCGCCGTGTTTCTCATACTTACTTCACTTGCAAAGAACAAGGAAGTGATTGTTTCAAGAGGGGAGCTTGTAGAAATTGGTGGTTCCTTCCGTATTTCTTCCATCATGGAAGAAAGCGGAGCAAAGCTTGTCGAAGTCGGAACGACGAATAAAACTCATTTACAGGATTATCAAAGATGCATCGATGAGGAAACAGCCATGATCATGAAAGTACATCAAAGCAATTTTGTCATGAAAGGATTCACATCATCAGTAGACACAGAAGTACTTGCTGAACTGACCAATGAATATGATCAAGTTATTTTTTATGAAGATTTGGGAAGCGGGTCGCTTTTTGACTTTTCAAACCAAGGTATCGGGAATGAACCCGTAGTCAGAAAAGTGATAGAGCAGGGTGCCGACCTCGTTTCGTTCAGTGGAGACAAGCTGCTGGGCGGACCCCAAGCAGGGATCATCGCAGGAAGGAAGGAAATTGTCGACTCACTAAAAAAACATCAGCTAGCCCGAGTTCTCCGAGTTGATAAAATGACGCTGGCAGCGCTTGAAATGACTTTGCTGCATTATCTCAAAAAAGAAGAACATAAGATTCCTGCCATTTACGACATAACCCGATCGAAAGACGATATTCTCCAGCAATCACTGTCATTGATGGCACAGTTAAAACAGAAAAATAGTTCTTTCCAACTTGAAATAGTGGAGGGGAAAAGCAGAGTAGGCGGGGGGACCATGCCAGAGGTAGAGCTGGATACGTATCTTATTTCGATCTTTCACAATCGTCTTACCAACCATGAATTACACGAACAATTAAGATTAAGTGAACCATCCATTATTACACGAATTCAACAAGAGCGCCTTCTTATCGATTTAAGAACTGTTTCAATTGGGGAACATGAAGAAATACTTGAAGTACTGGATACGATACATGAAGAGTTAGTTCGTTGAGACACAACCGTCCTGAGCTCAGACTAATGAGGATAGATTAAATACAAAGAGGCACATTCCGGAGTACTGGAATGGCCTCTTTATGGATTATTATTGTCCGTTCACTTCATTTACAATCGATTCAATGTCTGATTTGAATTTTTGCAGCTGTGCTTTTTGGGTTTCCGAAGCTACTTCAAGGGCATTTTCAATTTGCTGATATGCTTCGTTCACTTCAGTTCTAAGGTGTGAAAGCTGGGAACCGTAGCTTCCGCCATCAAGAACTAATTCATTTACAGTATTTTGCACATTTGTGAATCCCTGTTGTGCAGCTTGGAACGCTTGCTGTTTATTTTTATGATAAGGCATTGTTATTCTCTCCTTCAAAGTAAAATTGCCTTTATATTATAGGCATTACAGCACGATTATATACGGATGAATAAACTCTATCCGCCAAATCCATTCTAAATAAGAGGAGGGATGGATCATGAACAAAAATGACAGCAAGGATATGAGAAAAAATGCACCTAAACAATCAGGGCAGCCAGAACCGCTAAGCGGCTCTCACAAAGTAAAAAATCAAAACCATACCCGTCAAAAGCACAATAGCAACCACGATATGTAAGCTGCAAAAAACTCTGCAAGTTCAATTGCAGAGTTTTTTGTTTAATATTCTAAAGATTGGGTAAGTGAGAAGGGGAGTGTCTAGGTGTGCCGACAGCATCATTGCACAGCAGGTCAGCAGCTATTGATTTGTTTTTCTTTTTTTATTGTTCTGACGCTGAGCTTCCGTTAACGGCTCATTGGAGAACTCTTCATTGTAACCGGCACCCTTGCCCTGTGCTTTTGCAGCATTCATTCCGTTCATCACGTGATTTGCTTTTCGTTTAGCCAATTGAAACACCTCCCTATGAATAGGATACCTCCATATCTGTACTGTTATTAGAGGAAAAGGACACAAGTGCAAATTGTTTTTTCAAGATAACATTTTTCTTCAGCCGACATCTTTTGACAAGGGTGTAAATACTGTAGTACCAATATTTTGTATGAAAACGAAAGGCGTTTACATATTCAGATAAGTAAAACTTATCAAAAACAATAACTTTATTGTTATTTACTTATGTAATCGCTTGTATTAATATTGGTAATGTGAGAAAAGTTCGTTATTTAATAACGACCACTTTTCGACTTAATGTGTATATGTAGTTAGAGGGGGAATCGAAATGGCAAAGAACGATGTATTTAATGCACGATCTTCTTTCGAACTGGAAGGAAAACGTTATCATTATTATCGGTTAAAAGCTCTTGAAGAAGCAGGCGTTTCAAACATTAATCGCTTACCTTACAGTGTAAAGGTATTACTTGAATCAGTACTGCGTCAGTTTGACGGACGTGTGATCAATAAGGAACATGTGGAAAACCTGGCAAACTGGGGAGCAGCAAGCAAGGAAGCGGAGGTTCCATTCAAGCCTTCACGAGTTATCCTTCAAGACTTCACCGGAGTACCGGCTGTCGTTGACTTGGCTTCATTGCGTAAAGCCATGGCTGACATCGGCGGAGATCCTCAAAAAATCAACCCTGAAATTCCGGTTGACCTGGTCATTGACCACTCTGTACAAGTTGATGAATACGGTACAGCAGGTGCATTGAAAGCAAATATGGACCTTGAATTCGAACGAAATGCAGAGCGCTATCAATTCCTTAGCTGGGCTCAGAAAGCATTTGAAAACTATCGTGCTGTTCCGCCTGCTACAGGTATCGTTCACCAGGTTAACCTAGAGTATCTTGCTAACGTTGTTCACGCTGTTGAAACAACTGAAGGCGACTTTGAAGCATTCCCGGATACACTTGTTGGTACCGATTCTCATACGACAATGATCAACGGTATCGGTGTTCTTGGCTGGGGTGTTGGCGGAATCGAAGCGGAAGCGGGCATGCTTGGCCAACCTTCATACTTCCCGATACCTGAAGTCATCGGTGTTAAATTCATTGGCGAGCTTCCAAATGGAGCAACAGCTACTGATTTGGCACTGAAAGTTACACAGGTACTTCGACAAAAAGGTGTCGTAGGAAAATTCGTCGAATACTTCGGACCAGGGGTTGCTACATTGCCGCTTGCAGACCGTGCAACAATTGCAAACATGGCTCCAGAGTATGGTGCAACATGCGGATTCTTCCCGGTTGATGCAGAATCGCTTGATTATTTGCGCCTGACAGGTCGTGATGAAACTCATATCAAAATGGTAGAAGAGTATTTGAAGCATAATGAAATGTTCTTCACACCTGAAAAAGAGGAACCGACTTACACCGATGTAGTGGAAATCGACCTTTCTGCAGTTGAAGCGAATCTTTCCGGACCGAAACGTCCTCAGGATTTAATTCCGCTTTCTGATATGAAGGAAACTTTCCATAAATCAATTACTGCTAAAGAAGGCGTACAAGGATTTGGTCTTGATGCTTCTGAAATCAACAAAACAGCTAAATATACAACAGAAGACGGCACAGATGTAACAATGCCTACCGGAGCAATCGGTATCGCAGCGATCACATCCTGTACGAATACATCCAACCCGTATGTAATGCTTGGAGCAGGTCTTGTAGCTAAGAAAGCTGTTGAACTCGGAATGGATGTTCCTGATTTCGTCAAAACATCTCTTGCTCCAGGATCTAAAGTCGTTACAGGATACCTAAGAGACTCCGGGCTGCTTACTTACCTTGAGCAAATCGGATTCAATCTGGTTGGGTACGGTTGTACAACATGTATCGGTAACTCCGGTCCACTTCGTCCGGAAATCGAAAAGGCTGTTTCTGAGTCAGATCTTCTATTGACATCTGTACTTTCGGGTAACCGTAACTTTGAAGGACGTATTCACCCATTAGTGAAAGCAAACTATCTTGCTTCACCACCGCTTGTCGTTGCTTACGCATTAGCAGGCACGGTCGATATCGACCTTCAAAGTGATCCAATCGGAAAAGACAAAGACGGAAATGATGTATTCTTCAAGGATATCTGGCCTTCTCAGGATGAAGTGAAGGACGTTGTTAAATTAACAGTAACGCCTGAACTGTTCCGCAGAGAATATGAGCATGTATTCTCTGAGAATGAGCGTTGGAATGAAATTAAGACAAGCAACGAACCATTATACAGTTTTGATGACAAATCAACTTATATCCAAAACCCGTCGTTCTTTACAGGATTGGCTCCAACACCTGAAGACATCCAAGGATTAAATGAACTTCGTGTTGTGGGTAAATTCGGTGATTCAGTGACTACTGATCACATTTCTCCTGCAGGTGCAATCGGTAAGGATACACCGGCTGGTAAATACCTGCGTGCCAACGGTGTAGAGCCGCGTGATTTCAACTCTTACGGTTCTCGTCGTGGTAACCATGAAGTTATGATGCGAGGTACATTCGCAAACATCCGTATCCGTAACCAAATCGCTCCAGGTACAGAAGGCGGATTCACGACTTACTGGCCAGAAGAAGAAGTGATGCCTATCTATGATGCATGCATGAAGTATCAAGAAAACGGCACTGGCTTAGTTGTGCTGGCAGGTAAAGATTACGGAATGGGATCTTCCCGTGACTGGGCAGCAAAAGGTACGAACCTTCTTGGAATCAAAACAGTAATTGCTGAAAGCTACGAGCGTATTCACCGTTCCAACCTTGTTATGATGGGTGTTCTTCCACTTCAATTCAAACAAGGCGAAAGCGCTGAGACTCTTGGCTTAACTGGCAGAGAATCAATTTCTGTAAACATCACAAATGATGTTAAGCCTCGTGACATCCTGACTGTTACAGCAGTTGCAGAAGATGGAACGAAGAAAGATTTTGAAGTACTTGCCCGTTTTGATTCTGAAGTTGAGGTAGACTACTATCGCCACGGTGGTATCCTGCAAATGGTACTTCGCGGTAAGTTCCAAGCATAATGAATTCTTGAAGAAAGCCCTGAGATATTATCTCGGGGTTTTTTTGTATTATAAATGTCCCTCATATTTGTCTCGGGTGAATGTGATTACCCTAAAATAATAATGCGAATAGCAATACAAGTAGTTTTTAAAGACTAAACCGAGACAAGCTTACATAAGATGTTATTAAGCGACTAATCAGAAGGGGAGAGACATACTTTTGAAATCTTTTTTTGGAGTTTTGCTTGTCGGATTGCTGGTATATACATTTTATGTTGAAAATAAGTTCAGCCCTAATGCTTTTTCGAGAGAACAGTTTGAACAAGCCTCAGCGAATCAGTCCTATGATCAGCTGATAGATATTGAAGAAGGGGAAGTTGCCGAGAGTTCGGAACCTGCTGAACATTTTCCTGGACCGAATGTGGGGGATAAAGCGATTGATTTCAAACTGTCGGATTTATCAGGAGATGAGGTGACTCTGTCACAATTTAAAGGAAAAAAAGTGATCGTTAACTTCTGGGCTACATGGTGTCCGCCATGTAAAGACGAGATGCCCATAATGGAGGAATTCTATAAAAAGCATAGTGAGGATGTCGAAATCCTGGCTATCAATATCGATCCTCAATATAATGTCAAGGAATACCAGAAATCCATGGGTCTGACTTTTCCAATACTCCTCGATAAGGATGACAAAATAAACAAAGCATATGATATCCTGACCGTACCGACCACCTACGTTATCAACGAGCAAGGCATTATCACCCACAAACAAATCGGGGCAATCACCAGCAAAGAGGGTATGAATGCATTATTGAAATAAAGGTAACAGCCTCTCTATAGACTTTTGTTTAAAATATCTGAAATTTGGATATACTATTCATACAAGTCATTATATAGAAAGAGGTATCCTTAATATGCGCAGACCAAGAAAGAAGTCTTTCGCTGATCTTGTGAAAGAGAACAAAAAACAGTTACTCCTCGACCAGGATGCAATGAATGCCATTGAAGAAAGAATTGACGCCCGATTTGAAATTAAACGCCCTCTGAATAAAGCCGAGTAATCATTTACGAGGCTTTATTTTTATTTTGTGCGGATATCAGCAGTGTTTTATGATACATACCAATTATTACGCCTAAACTTCCTTACCAAATTGGAAATGATACTAATAAGGGGGGAAATACAATGAGCAATCCGAAAAGAAATAATAAACATTTTGTTCCGAACCATATCGGAACCCAATCAAGAGAAGCTGGTAACAATAACGGGAAGAAAATGCAGGATACATCGGGAAAACACGCCCAGGTAATCCAGACAAAGGGAGAATAACATTTATTCTTCCGATGTAAAATAATCTAGGGACCGACCCCGCGTGAAGGTCTGTCTTCAATACATCTTTAGGAGGAATGCAGCATGGCATGGAACAGTAAACCAAATCCGGATGATCGCAGTGATAACGTAGAGAAGCTTCAAGGTATGGTTCAGCATACGATTGAAAACATGGAGAAAGCAGAAGAGTCCATGGCTTTCACTGATAGTGAGGAGCAGCTTCAGTCGATCAAGGCTAAAAATGAACGCCGCCGCGAGAGTCTGGAAGCATTCCGCAGTGAAATCAAAGATGAAGCCGGTCAAAATGAGAACCGATAACCTTTTATAGAAAAGCCTCGAACATGCTTGAACATATCATGCATGTTCGGGCTTTTTTCTTCCTTCGTTGTCCAAGCTTCATTAATACAATGAACCTAAATTCTGTGATACTATTGAGTATGTGCATTAATAAAATATAGAGGTGAATGTCGTGCATATATCGGAAAACACAGTCCAAGTGCGGTACGCAGAAACAGACCAGATGGGCGTCGTTTATCACGCGAACTATCTTGTTTGGATGGAACTCGGCAGAACGAAATTGATAGAAGACCTGGGGTTTAATTATGCTGAAATTGAAAAGGAAGGTATACTGTCTCCTGTAGTCGACTTAAATATCAGTTATAAAACACCAGTACGTTACGGTGAAATAGCCCTTGTAAAAACATGGGTGGATGATTATGACGGTATCAGGATTACATATGCATATGAAATCTATAATGGAGATCATCAAATAGCGATAACTGGTCAATCAAAGCACGTCTGTGTCAAAAAAGAAAGCTTCCGTCCCATTTCGATCCGCAGAATGTTTCCAGAATGGCATGAGGCATATGAAAAAGCAAAAAAACAACACTCTTGATTAAAGAATCACTCAAGATAGGTTGAAAATCGGGCAATGAGTTTTAACATGCAGGAGAGAGGAAGAAGTAATGGCATTTGGGGTTAACCGAAAGGAATTGAATGATTGGAAAGAAAGCGTAAAAAGAGGAGAAGTAGCATTATTAACTCACTATTGGCTTGATGAACGCTTTCCTTCAATCCGGACTGTTACTAAGGCGGGCTGCGCTGATATCGGGAAACTTTATAAGTGGGGAAAGAAATATGGATTGAAGAAAGAGTGGATTCATAAGCGTCATGACGGATATCCACACTATGACTTAATGGGGGAGACTCAACTTCGAATCCTTAAAGATGAAGGGCTTGAGGACCATATTAAGCGTTTCTTGGAGAAATAAAGCAGCTGAAGCCGGGGATGTTCACACCCCGGCCCCGGCTTTCAGTTTTTTTTATATTCATAAAGGGGCTCTTCCAGCTCTTTATCGAATTCGACATACAAGTCGTGACTGTCGAAGTACCAGAGATCCCTTTCTTCTACAAAAAATGATCGGCCGTCAACTTCAATCGAAATACCTGCGTCTATCGGCTCTTCCTTATTTACTCCTAAAGAAAAGCTGTCATGCAGAGCACTGGAACCACCATATCGCACATAAAACCGAACATACTCTCCTTCATCAACCAGCATTTCGTTTTTAAACCAATTAAGGGCGTCTTTTGAAATATGTATCTTCATGTTTCAGACTCCTTTCTCCACATTTCATTATGTAACCCGTTCTGCCTGGACATACGGGAGACCGTTTTTATATTATATACATAAAGAACCGATGACATCTACTAATTCGCACAGGAGTTGATTACATGAAAACACAAGCACTCTTGTATTACATAGGTGCCTTTATTTTTGGAGGACTTGGATTAATGACGTTTCTACAGCTTGAAAAAGCAAGCTATAAGGTGGAAGCAGGTACTTTTATCATTGCAGCTTCCCTGATCTATTACGGGATGGTGACGCTCTACTATAAAAGCAGTAAAAACACATTTTTACTAGTCAACTTGATTCTTGCCGTACTTGCCCTTGGTGGAATATTCTTTAACGGTGCGCTGTTTGGCAGTCATTAAAGGAACTGAAATAAAAAGAGCTGATGTCCGATTAAGAACGTCAGCTCTTTTGTATCTATTGCGGTACTCCATTCAACATATGTGTAACCATTTCATCCTCGGAATAGGTGATAAATCCATTTTTTTGGGCAAAATCGAGCGGGTATATACGATAATTTTTATAATTGTTTTCGGCTACAAAAGTAGGTTGAAATTCGATTGATGGATAGGAGATGACAGCTCCCGCCGGATTGAGCTTTTTTTCAACCAGGACAGTTGCCATTCCGCCAATGTCCTTATAATCATCTTTTTGGCCCGACAGAAAGTTGCCAAGTGAATAAATGACGACCGCGTCGCGTCCATCACTTGTTTTATATGTCTGAATCGGCTGCAGTACATGAGGGTGATGACCAAAAATGATATCGGCCCCGTTTTCAGTCAGTACTTTTGCAAGCCTTTGCTGTTCGTCGGTTGGGAAGCGCTGATATTCATTCCCCCAATGAAGGCTCATAACAACCAGATCAATATCCAATGATTTGGCTTTTTTGATTTCTGCAATCATCTTCTTCTCATCCAGAAGATTGACTAAGTAGTCTTTATCTTTAGGAACTGGAATCCCATTCGTCCCATACGTGTATGAAAGAAGTGCAAATTTGATTCCGTTCACGTTAAATGTGCGAATCTTTTCTTTGTCTTTTTGACTCTTAAATGCACCTACATAGGGCATTGAGGTCTTCTCATAATAGTCAATGGCGCTTAGGAGGCCTTCTTCTCCCTGATCCAGCGAATGATTATTTGCAGTTGTAACTGCATCAACTCCGGATTCCTGCAGGGACTTTACGATCTCTTTTGGACTGTTGAATAGGGGGTAGCTTGATAAACCGATTTCTTTTCCCCCAGGGGTCGACTCCTGATTGGCAATCAGGAAATCAGGAGTTGCGAGCATATCCTTAACTGGCGCAAACATAGGCGAAAAATCAAACCTGTTGCCGGTTTGTGCATCTTCATATACTCTATCATGCAAAAGGATATCACCTATAGCCGCAATGCTTGCAGTGGACTTTATCGACTTACCTTCCGCTGGCGCCTCTCTAGTCGAATGCAGAAGTGAAGTGTGCTTTACCGGCTCCTTAGCAGAATCCCAGCCTTTATATTGATCCCAAACCAAGTATCCGATCACGGCCAATAATGGAATCACCACAATCAAACTTATTATGTATAACTTCCTATTCATATTCAAACTCCTTCTTCTAAATTCACCTATTTCGATATTATTTTACAGTAAAAAAGTTCTTAACGGGAGTACAGGTTGAAGAAAAAATCAATTACACTATTATTATCTAGATATCATCGAACTAAACAAGTATCCACAGGCAGCATATTTTTTAACGATTTTACAGTTTACAGGCGATTGAACAACATCAGTGCCCCTCGGAAAACAACTGTCATTTCAAAGTCCCCGTAAAAAAAGCGACCTATAACGAATCCATCCAGGCTATAGGATGATCCGTTAAGTTCGCTTTATTTGTTAAAGCCATTTAATTTTAGGCTCTGTTTTGTTTCTAATACGAATGATGTTGGCGCGGTGTCGATAGATGACAAAAAAAGCAAAGAAGCCGACAACGACCATCAAAGGAATATCTCCAGTGAATAAAGTATAAGTAAACGCAATGATTGCTGCAATCATAGATGATAGAGATACGTATTTAGAGACATAAAGCCCGAGAAAAAACACTCCCAAAAGTATAGAGAATAAAAGAGGGTCGTATCCCAGCAGGACTCCACCGGATGTCGCAACAGCTTTTCCACCCCTGAAGTTTGCGAAAAGTGGATACATATGACCAATCACTGCAAATATACCAGCCACCAGCATGAACATCTTTGGTTCCACATTGAATAGAAGCGGCAATAACGCAGCAGCGGTACCTTTCAGAATATCCATAATCGTTACTACCAGGCCAGCCTTGATTCCGAGTGTCCTGAACGTGTTCGTCCCGCCTAGATTTCCGCTTCCATGCTGACGAATATCTTTCCCATAGAACGTTTTACCGATCAATAAACCTGACGGAATGGAGCCAAGCAGATAAGCTATAACAAGAATAAGGGCATAAATCATGATCACTGCTCCTTTTGATATGTAGTGCGTTCTTTATTTTAACATGTTTTTATAGAAAACGGGAGAAAATCAGGAATTTTTTAGTACCTGTTCTTAAAACTAGATAATATTTATATGGAGGATAAATTCTCAATGTTATCCTCCTTTATATGGTAAAATAAATACACTTTACATCAATGGAATTGAAGGTGAACGTACTATGCATTTATTTTTGTCGGCGCTGCAATGGGTGGCATTTATGGTTGCAGGTTCAATTGCAGCCCCTATTGCGATTGCTGATTTATTTCAATTGAACCCCGCCGAAACCGCAGGCTTCATCCAGCGGACCATTTTCGTACTAGGAGCATCAAGCCTTATTCAGGCATTGATTGGACATAAACTGCCAATCAATGAAGGGCCAGCCGGTCTTTGGTGGGGAGTATTTGCCATTTATGCAGGGTTTGCAGGAACTCTTTACAGCAGCCACATTGAAGTATTAACCGTTTT
>NZ_JABMCR010000209.1 GCF_013179555.1 Bacillus haikouensis | reverse complement strand
CCCGTGGCAGCTTCCTTAGATCATGATCCAGGCAAACCGCTTAAAGTCTGGGTGGTGAATGACCGCATGCAGGCATTAAAGGATACACTGAAGATCGAGGTCCTGACCTTTTCCGGTGAAAAGCTCTATTCAAAGGAGCTCCCGTTTGAAATCAGTGGAAATGAGACAACCCTGCTGGCTGTTTTCGAAGAAGGTGATCTGTTAAATGGTGTTCTCGCTGAAGAGGTTATGGTTCTATTAAGCTCGTTAAATGACCGCTTCCAGAAAAATTATTATTACCTGAGAGACTATAAAGACATCCAGCTTCCAAAAGCAAATTTAACAGTTGAACGAAATACAAAAGACCAAACGATAACGGTTCAGACGGATGTTCTCGCAAGATTTATCTGTTTGGATATGGCCCAAAGTGAAGTAACATGTTCCGACAATTTCTTTGACCTGCTTCCGGGGGAAACAAAGACCGTCCGATTGAATCACCTTGGCGGGGAGAAGATTCATCTCCAGGACATTCAGGTGTCAGCGATTAATAACTTGAAAGATTGACAGGATAACAGATCTGCTAATTAACGTGTGGGAGAGCCACTAATCAAGGAGGAATAACGGATGAATAAAGCGGTCCAAACGGAAACAGGAAATGAGAAAAGGGCAATTCTCTCAAACTGGAGTTTTAAACAAGCAGGAGAACAGGAATGGCTGCCGGCCATAATACCGGGCTGTGTCCACACCGACTTGCTGAAAAATAATAAGATACCCGACCCTTTCTATGGCAAAAATGAGCTTGACCTTCAATGGATTGATAAAGTTGATTGGAAATATCAGACCCGTTTTGATGTGTCAGGGGAGCTCTTTTCTTCTTCCCGCCTGGAGCTTGTCTTTAACGGACTGGATACGTATGCGGACGTGAGCCTGAATGGGCAGCGGATACTGACCGCCAATAACATGTTCCGTACATGGACGGCAGATGTGAAATCTTTGCTGAAGCGTGAAGGGAATCTATTGGAAGTTCATTTCCATTCACCTATTGGGCAAGATTCAGTAAAGCTGGATGAGCAGGGGTATAATCTTCCCGCAGTCAACGATCATTCAGAAGATGGAGAAGTGGGCGACAAGAATTTAAGCGTTTTTGCGCGGAAAGCTCCTTATCATTATGGATGGGACTGGGGCCCACGCTTTGTGACAAGTGGATTGTGGAAGGAAGTTGAATTAGTCGGGTGGAGTGAAAGCAGAATCACGGATGTCTTTATCCATCAGAAGAAAGTCACTGCTTCAGAAGCTGAATTGAATGTCGTATTGGAAATTGAATCAGAGGAAGAGTATCAAGGCATTGCAGAGATTTCTGCTGAAGGGCTGGATTTTGAGGCAGAGGTAAATGTATCCGCTGGCTTGAATACCGTTTCGCTGGATGTATCAATCGAGAATCCGAAGCTGTGGTGGTCAAGGGGTCTTGGGGATCAGCACCTCTATCACTTTACAGCAGTCTTATTGAAAGACGGGCAGAAGCTTACTGAAAAAAAGGTCCGGACGGGACTTCGTTCGATGAAGCTGGTGAGGGAAAAAGATGCAGAAGGGAAAACATTCTATATCGAGCTAAATGGTGTACCTGTATTTGCGAAGGGAGCCAACCATATACCAAACGACAGCTTTGTCACTGAAGTAACAGAAGAACGTTACAAACATGAAATAATGAGTGCAGTCGAATCGAACATGAATATGCTTCGTGTCTGGGGTGGAGGTATATATGAATATGACGTTTTTTACGAGCTATGCGATGAACATGGAATCCTTGTGTGGCAGGATTTCATGTTTGCCTGCAGCATGTACCCTGGTGATGCTGATTTTCTTGAGAATGTGAAGGCGGAAGCTGAAGAAAACGTCAAACGATTGAGAAACCATCCTTCCATCGCCCTGTGGTGCGGGAATAATGAAATGGATACAGCCTGGTCTGAATATGATGAGACAGCTGGATGGGGATGGAAGCAGCAGTACACCCCTGAAGAGCGCAAAGAAATCTGGGAGGCATACGACACGGTTTTCCATCAAATTCTGCCCCGGGCAGTGGAGAAATTCTCTCCTGGTGAAGATTATTGGCCTTCTTCCCCAATGGCAGACTGGACAGGGGATCAAACACAGCATTCCCATTATTCCTCTGCAAGCGGCGACCTTCACTACTGGGATGTATGGCACGGCTTGAAACCTTTCGAAGAGTATAATGACCATGTGGGCAGATTCATGAGTGAGTACGGGTTTCAGTCCTTCCCTGAAGCGAAAACGGTGGAATCCTATGCAGCGAGCAGGGACATGGAGCTTGAATCCGACGTCATGCTGCATCATCAAAAGAATGACCGGGGTAATTATCTGATCAAGGAATACATGGATAAATACCTGCCGGAGCCTAAAGACTTTCCATCCTTCCTGTATATGAGTCAGGTCCTGCAGGCAGAAGGGATCAAGATGGCAATCGAAGCCCACCGCCGTCAGAAGCCATACTGTATGGGAACTCTTTATTGGCAAATGAATGATTGCTGGCCGGTCGCCTCATGGTCGAGCATGGACTATTATGGGAGATGGAAGGCCCTGCATTACTACGCAAAGAGAAGCTTCAGGGATATCATGATTTCCATCGATGGAACAAAGGGAGATAAAATAAGTGTCCACGTTGTAAGTGATAACCTGAAAGATGTTGAAGGGACGGTTAGCCTATCCCTTCTGGATTTCAATGGGAATGTCCTAATGGAACTAGCGAAGCAGGCTGCCGTAAAGGCAAACACCGGAGAAATCATCTGTTCATTCTCTACAGAGGAGCTATTGGGCGGACATAATGCAGATGAAGTCATGTTGACTGCGAAATTAGAACAAGAAGGAGAAGTAGTCGATCTGAAAGAACACTATTTTGTATCTCTTAAAGACCTTATATTGCCTGATTCGAAAATTCTCGTCGAAGAGGTGCCTGAAAGCGGAGGAAGCGAATTCATCATTACGGCCGATACCCTTTCAAAACAGGTAATGCTTTCTACATCCTCCGAAGGAATCTTTACGGACAATTACTTTGATCTTATTCCAGGTGAATCGAAGAAAGTGACGTTCTTATCAAGGGAGTCCGGTTTTTCCCCTGCGACACCGCTGGATCTCACGGTTCATTCGATGGTAGACTTCATTAAACGATAAAAATCAAATCGACGGAAGAGCCTGGGACAAAAGTGTTTAAGTCTGAATAAAACCCGAACTAATTTGAATTTAAGGGTTCAAGAGTTCGGGTTTTTATCCGTTTGTTCGTATGTCCATTTTGTTTTCAGCTTATTCCAGCGGTTGATTGGAGTGCAAGACGAAGACTCCTGCGGGAAAAGTAGCTTAATAGAAAAGCGGAAGGGCTTTGCTCAGAGGCGGGTGGCATAAGACGAATCGTCCTGGAAGGCGCACTTTGCCTTCTTGGTCGGTTTGGCTTATGACATGTGCCTCTAAGCCCTGCAGCTAGACGAGTGAGACCCCGCAGGAGACGAACGCGACGAGGAGGCTCACGGGCTACCCGCGGAAAGCGAAGTCTTGCGCGGAAATCATTAGCGGTATTTAAAGTCGACACTTAAAATGTTCGCCTTTAGGTAGTTGTTTCTTAGTTTTAACTCAGCCTCTTTTATCTTAGGTGTTTAGAGAAGTCCTTGGTTGCCAACGCATGTTAGCGGATCATTCGTTTTCTTTGATCTGCAGCCAGTAGACTTGCGAAGGTACGCCGATGCTGGAGAAGTTAAAAAAGTTATGGAGCAGTAAAACAGTGAAGTGAGAAGGGGGAATGAATAAAGTGAAAATGATTGGTGTGGATCTCGGAGGAACAAATTTACGTGCAGGAGTGGTGGATTCGTCCGGGCGGATTTTAATTGAAAAGAGTATCAGAACGGAAGCAGAAAAAGGGTACGAGTATGTAATCAGAAAGATAATGAATCTGATTACGGAAGTGAAACAACATCACGAAGTAAAATCGATTGGGATTGGTTCGCCCGGTCCGCTTGATCCTTATAATGGAGTAATTTTGAGTCCTCCTAATTTACCTGGTTGGGATGAGATTCATCTCATAGATATACTGAAGCGTGAGATTGATGTTCCGATTTATTTAGATAACGATGCGAACGCAGCCGCCCTGGCCGAAGCGAAGTTCGGAGCAGGAAAGAATCATTCTTCTGTCTTCTATGTGACGGTCAGCACCGGAATCGGCGGAGGCTATGTACTGGACGGCAATGTAGTAAGCGGAGCCCATGGGTATGCGGGGGAAATCGGAAATATGATCCTGCAGCCGAAAGGTCCGAGATGGGGAGGACTTAATGCGGGTTCATTCGAAGCATTGGCGTCGGGTACAGCCATCGGAAGGAACGGCAGAGAACGGCTTGGTATTGCAGGCGGTGCGGAAGAAGTCTTCTCAATGGCTACAAATGGGAATCTTGAAGCCCGACACATTGTAGAAGAGACCGTCACCTATTTAGCGATGGGAATCGCTAATCTGGTGCATATCGTTAATCCATCAATCGTCGTTCTTGGAGGAGGAGTCATGCAGGCGGAAGAACAAATCCTTTCACCATTAAGAGAAAGAATCAAGGGTTACCTTTATCCCGGTTTGAGGGAATGTGTACGTCTGGAACCTGCTGTACTAGGGACAAAAGCAGGATTAATCGGTGCAGCGATGCTTGGCACGTAATGCAGCTCATGCTTTTATAATCTAAACAATTCTGGTATTGTGGTGTTTATAAAAAAAGCTACAGGAGGCACTTATGAACCAACCATTATTTCTACAACCCGTATTCCAGGAACGAATCTGGGGAGGTACGGCGTTAAAGGATCAATTTAATTATGATATCCCATCTGATAAAACCGGCGAATGCTGGGCGATATCGGGTCATCCGAACGGTCAGAGCACGGTCATGAACGGAGAGTTTGCAGGGAAGACGATCGGTGAGCTGTGGGATGAGCACCGCGAATTATTCGGAGGACATCCTTCACCGGTGTTTCCGCTGCTGACGAAAATCCTGGACGCGAACGCAGATTTGTCTGTGCAGGTGCATCCGGATGATACATATGCAAATGAGCATGAAAACGGAGAGCTTGGGAAGACGGAATGCTGGTACATCATTGATTGCGATGAAGATGCTGAAATGATTTTCGGTCATACGGCAGGGACGAAGGAAGAGTTTGTGTCGATGATTGAAAAGGGTGAGTGGGGGGATCTGCTCCGCCGCATACCGGTAAAGCCTGGTGACTTCTTCTATGTTCCGAGCGGGACGATCCATGCACTATGCAAGGGAACCCTCGTACTGGAGACGCAGCAGAGCTCGGATACAACATACCGCGTGTATGATTATGACCGCCGGGATGCAGAAGGGAACCCTCGTGAGCTGCATATCGAGAAGTCGATTGAAGTGACGACGATCCCGCATCGCAATGCCGATGTGAAGCCGGCTGTCGAGAAACGTGACGAGGCAGAGGTTACGAAGTTTGTGGAAGCGGAGTACTTTACCGTTTATAAATGGCAGGTTGACGGACACGCCTCTTTCGTACAGGATCAGCCTTTCCAGCTGGCGAGCGTGTTGGATGGGTCAGGAATGCTGAAAGTTCATGGGGAAGAGTATTCCCTGAAGAAAGGTGACCACTTTATCCTTCCTGCTGACATCGAAGCATTTGAACTGGAAGGTCAAGTCGAACTGATCATCTCCCATGTTTAATGCTGTAAAAAGACATTTGGTGTAATTAAAAGCAGAGCTTCTCACAGGGCTCTGTTTTTTGCGTTTTCCATGAAATTTAAACAAACGTTTGATTAGATGGGCGGAGCGTTGATGGGAAAGGCTTTTATGGGTTTAAACAAACGTTTGATTAAGGTTGGCAGGGTAGGAAAGGTTCGTTTCAGGGAGGGGTGGGTTCTGCTGAATAGGGACGCGGTGGGCGGAGGTGGGACGAGTATGGCTGGGGCTGGGACGGTGTACCTGTCCCTGTGTCCCTCTGCCGTTCCCCGCTCTATTTTACTTTTTTATATGAGAAAAGTATCATAAGATAGAAATCTTATCGCTTGTTTCATGATAAAGAAGGTGTAACCATGAATGAAAGACAACAGGAAATTATACGCATCCTCTTAAGTCAGTCCAATCAATTTCTGCTTATTAAGGATTTGACCGATGAATTGGATTGTTCTGAAAAAACGGTGCGGAATGATTTAAAGGTGATTGAGTCATATCTGGAGGAATATCCATCGGCCGATTTGATACGGAAACCCGGTCTGGGTATTAGTATTGATATAGATAAAAATGATAAAGCAGCGTGGTATAAAGAGCTCCAGACTAATGGTTCAAAGGGAAGTTCCCTTGAAGATGAGGAGAGACTGATCAGGATGGCCTATCATCTTCTGATGAGCACGAAGTCTGTTACTGTTCAAGATCTTATGGCCAGCTATTATGCCAGTAAATCTGTCATCAAAAAAGATACGGAACAAATTGAAATATGGTTAAGCCGTTTCAATTTAAAACTGGCGTCCAAACAGAAAGTCGGCGTGATTTTGGAGGGAACGGAAAAGAATAAGCGGTTGGCATTGTCACGCTTATCTGAGCTGGTCCACCGCCCTGAAGACACAAGTGTGTTTTTGAAGAAGCAATTTCCTCTTCATGAAGTCGATAGGGTTGTGTCTGAGCTGAGAGAGCTGCAAAGGAGCCATTCCCTGGCCTTTACCGATGATTCCTTTGACAGGATCGTGATCCACATACTCATGATGGTCAAGAGAACGAAGCTTCACCAATTCATTGCGCTGGCGGATGCTGAAATTTCATTTATAAAAAAGCAAAAAGAATTCAGTTGGACAGGAGAATTACTAGAGAATCTCGAGCGATTTTTTACGATTCGTTTTCCGGAAGAGGAACAGGCAAATTTGACGCTGCACTTTCTTGGAGGGAAATTTTTGCACAGGGATCGAGAGGACTTAGAAGGTACAGATGAACTTCTGTCGTTAATGGCTGGCGAACTGGTGAAAAGTCTTTCCAAAGCAAACGGGGTTGAGTTTAAGGGGGATGCAGAATTACTGAACGGACTGCATGTTCACCTGTATTCAACGCTCAATCGTTTGAAGCACGGTCTGCCTGTATCGAATGTGATGCTTCAGGAAATCAAGAATATGTATCCGTATATGTTTGATCAAATCCTGTTTGCATTGGAAGAGATCAATCAAATTCTTCCAGTCGAGATTCCTGAAGAGGAGGCTGCCTATTTAACGCTGCATTTCCAGGCATCGCTTGAGCGGCTCAAGAATCAGC
>NZ_JABMCR010000208.1 GCF_013179555.1 Bacillus haikouensis | reverse complement strand
CAAAAAGGTACGCTTTAATGAGCGCACCTTTGTTTTTACGAGTTGTAAGTTTCTCTGTTTATATTCACAATATCCTTATGTGATAATTCCCCTTCCTTTTTTTCTGCAAAGAGCTCTGCAAACCGTTCCATCACCTTGTCACGTAATAATGGTGCTTTTTCTTTGTTTGCCTTTTTTAACGCGTTCGTAAGTTCTTCTTTTGTTAGCTCTGTACAATAAGCAGGAGTTCCTGGCTGTTGTCTCCATGAGTCACTTAAAGAACCGCTGTCTACTGTGTCAAAGCCCAGCTCGTTCACGATGTCAATGACTACTTGTTTTTGTGATGGATCATTACCAGCAACGGCCATCGCAATTCTTCTGGAATTTTCGGATGTTCCTTCATTTTCTAAGGTATAGGCTAATAAGTTGTTGAAAGCTTTAATGACAGGTTTGCCTAATTGATTTGAAACCCAAACACTTTCAACCGTCCCGTTTTCGATTTCTTCAATTATACCATCTCTAAAAGGATAATAATTTGAAGTATCTACAATGATTACTTCTTCCCCGACTTGATCGATAATGTTCCGAATGCTTGGCAGCACTTTTGTTGGAAGAGATATGATAAGAACTTCAATATTTTTAATTGCATCCTCTATACGCACAGGTGTTCCAGCAAACTCTTTTCCTTCTAAATGTTCAATTCCTCGTGCATCGGCCATTTTGACATCATGTTCATTCTTAACTAATTTTTTTGAAATAATTGACCCAATTGGTCCAGCACCTATAATCCCAATTCTCATGATTGTTCCTCCTAAAGTATTTGTATATAAAGAATTATTCAACCTGAAATTACACAATCATATGTTTAGCAAAAGGTAAACATATATTAGATAATAAAAACGTATTGAGTATTTCTGTTACATATACTAGAATAAAATCATTTCTCATCTTTTTGAAGAAGGCAATAAAAATTAACGTAGTACATTTTTTTGTACTTAACAGCAGAGAGCAGGTGAAAAGGTGTCTAGAATATGTAAGGATGGATTTGACAAAGAGTGTATAAAGGAACAAAGAGAATTCTTTGGCATTGCTTACACCCAAAATTTACTGTCGGGACGTTGGAAATATGTAATTCTTTGGTTTCTAAAGTCCAAAGAGCGTCGTTATAGTGAAATTAAAGCTTTTTTAGGAGACATTTCACAAGGTTCCCTTACAAAGCAACTTAGAGAACTTGAAACAGACGGAGTGATTAATCGCAAAGTATATCCAGAGGTTCCTCCTCGTGTAGAGTATTCTTTAACCTCAAAAGGGGAAGAGTTGATTCCTATTATTGATTTAATGGAAGAGTTCGGGAAGAAGTTTGGGGAGCAAGTAGACTAACCAAAGAGAACACTTACTTCACTTACTGTTCAACCTTCTAAAACTATAATTACCAAATAGAGTTGTGTTAGTGGGAGATTGTTCAAACCACAGTTTATTCTTTTGCTATAAATATTAAAGAAACTGGGGGAAGAGTTGAAGAATTCAGCTGTCTAATTTGTACTAACTAATCAGGTAACAAAACAAAGTCACATTTGGGAACAAACAAGGATTAATTATCTTTTGTTTGTTCTTTTTTGATACTTTTTAAAGCCGTTTGTACAAAATCAGCTATCTTTTCACCTAATTTTGACTTTAAGGTACAAAATAATGTACTATGTCATTTTTTATTGCCCTCTTTAAAAATATGTGAATTGGTTTTATTCTAGTGTGTGTAACAAATTACTCATAAAAACAAGTTGATAGGCAAACGGTAAAATGTGTCCATTTCAACGTAAACAAGCGGTTGTTGATCAAGTCTCAATGTGGGGGAATATCCATTGACCTTCGTTCTAGATGAAATCTGCCTAGTATAATGTATTGGGTCTTTTATAATAATGGACACTTAAATTTCACAATGATATAGTTAGCATACTAATTATATATTATGACTAGTGGAGGCATATCTATGAACGATAAGATTGAATGTGATATTCGTGAGTCGTTAGATAAAATTTCATCCCGAATGCGTCGAGAATATAATGAAAATTTAAGAGAACTTAATCTTTATGTAGGTCAGGATAGACTGCTTGCTCGTTTGTGGTTGGATGATGGAATAACACAAATGCAACTATGTGAACATTTAAAATGCGAGCCACCTACGGTAACTAATATGGTTAAGTCGCTTGAGCAAAATGGATTCATATACCGTAAACGTGATGAACAAGATGCGAGAGTTATGCGAATTTATCTAACGGACAAAGGCAAAGAATTAGAAAAACCGGTTGATTTCAAATGGAAGCAGCAGCAAGAAAAATTACTCGGTTCAATTTTACCGGAAGAACGCTTAATCTTAAGGGAACTTATGAAGCGAATGGAGAGGAACTTGTTCTAAGTTTTCTCTGCTATATATTTAGCCTGCTAATTAATTTTTCGGTAGTAGGAGCAAGCGTCAAGCTGGAACAATGATATCCCTACTTGCTACAATGCTTTAAATTAGTTAGCAAGCTAAATAGTAATCGGTTTGCTTCAATACATCGTAAAGTGGTTGGAATGGATTACATATTGCTTTTTGGGGTGCTTGGAGCCTATTTAAAATAAAGGAGAAGAGATACATGAAAAAAAGAAAAGAGATACAACTTGCACTACAAATGATTTCAGGGTACGGAGCCGAATTCAGCGCTTGGAGAATGCCTGGTACCGATCCAGCAGCCTACACAAATACGGATAGTTATGTGGAAGGGGCTAAATTGGCGGAAAAAGGAAAATTTCAAATGATCTTCATCGCCGATACCCCTGGATTATCCAATGACTTAGGCCCTCAGACTCCTATGTTCCCAATGGATCCTATGTTAGCACTATTGGCTGTAGCCAGAGAAACGAAACATATTGGTCTTGTTGCTACACTATCAACAACATTCAATTATCCATATAACATAGCACGCCAATTCAAAGCCCTGGATGTTATAAGTCATGGGCGTGCAGGATGGAATGCTGTAACCACATCCAATCCAGCAGCGGCAGCAAATTTTGGTGCTCAGGTTGCCAGTCGCAAAGAACGCTATGAAATGGCTCATGAATCCATACAAATTGTCCAAGCATTATGGGGGAGTTGGGAAGAAGATGCTTGGACGTTAGATGTAGAAGGCGGAAAATTTGCCGACATGGAAAAAATTCAGCCTATCAATCTTCAAGGGCAGTATTATGCGTCTCGTGGTCCTTTGCCAATCCCGCCTTCTGAGCAAGGTCAGCCGGTTATTTTCCAGGCAGGCGGAGGGAATGAAGGATTGGAATTGGCGGGGAGTTACGCTTCTGGTGTCTATGCAGACCCTTATGATATAGAGTCTGCCCGTGAACACAGGCAAGCCCTTCGACAAAGTGCTGCCCGTTTTGGCCGAAATCCTGATGACATCAAAATGTATGCAGGTTTTATGTTTTCCATAGGTTCAACTGAAGAAGAAGGTTTAGAACGACGAAGACAGCTTATGAGTTTTAATCCTGAGGAGATTCCAGGAAGGGTAAGTTACCTTGGTTCCATGGTTGGTTTACCACTATCGGTGAACACGGTGGATATTGATCAACCTTTATCAGCTGACTTGATGAAAAAGGCATATGCCAACCCGATGGATCCACGTTCCCCCAGAGCTTTGGAGCTGCTGCAAAAAGGGTTATCCATTCGAGATGTTCTTGCCCACGGGGTCATTAACTATCATCCAGTCGTTGCAGGCACCCCTGACCAAGTTGCTGACTTCTTGGAAGAATGGTTTTTGGCTGGTGCATGTGACGGCTTCTCGGTTGTTCCGGATATAGCCTATGATGGAGTTGCTGATTTTGTGGAAAAGGTTGTCCCGATTTTACAGGAACGTGGTTTGTTCCACAAAGAATATGAAGGAAATACACTGCGCGAGAATATGGGAGCTCCCTATCAATACGGAAGGCTAAAAGATAACAATTATTAATAGAGGAGAGGATTCGAATGAATAAAACCACTGAATTGCTTCAAAATCATGCATCTATTCGTTCTTTCACAAATCAACCACTGACAGAGAAAAAAAGAAATGAAATCTTTAAGGCAGCTAATCAAACTTCATCGTTCAGTCTACTACAAGTGGTTTCTATAATTAGAGTTACAGATTCTGAACTACGAAAAAAAGTGATGCAACTCTCTGTAAATCAACCTTATATTGAAGAAGCAGCAGAGTTTTGGATTTTTTGTGCAGATTTTAACAGAAATCATGAAATTGCACCCAAGGTGGACTTGGATTATATTGAATACCTTTTAATAGGTACATTCGATGCTGGGCTAATGGCTCAAAATGCTTTAACTGCGGCAGAATCAATGGGACTTGGCGGTGTCTATATCGGTGGAGTAAGAGCTAATATTACGGAATTAACCGAGGTATTAAAATTACCAAAGTATGTGATTCCTTTAGTAGGACTATGCATAGGACATCCAGCTGGAGAAAAGCCTGGAATTAAGCCGCGTTTACCTCAATCAATGGTCTTGTTTGAAAATCAGTATCAGTCATTAGATGAAGAAAAATTAGCAAATTACGATGAACAGATGCGTGAATACTACCAAAATCGACCTGTTAAAGCTCCTTTCACAGTAAAGAAAGTAAAGGGCTGGAAGGATCATATTGAGGATCACCTTGAAAGAAGCAAACTGCCATTCATGCTTGAGTATTTAAACAAACAAGGATTTGCTAAAAAATAAATTAAATCGATTACAAGGAGAAATAAAATGAAGAATCAATACAACACGCGAGCCATTATGGCATCCCTGCTTATCTGCGGTTTCGTCGGCATGTTCAGCGAAACTGCCCTTAATATTGCAATGACTAATTTAATGGAAGTATTCCAAATTTCGGCCGCAACTGCACAGTGGTTAACCACTGGGTTCTTGTTGACTCTAGGCATTTTAATGCCAATAAGTGGGTTGTTTTTGCAGATGTTTACTACAAGACAGCTCTTCACAGGTTCGCTCATCAGCTTAATCGTCGGTACATTGATCGCGGCGATGGCGTTGAATTTTGGAATGTTAATGTTCGCCCGAGTTTTACAGGCAATAGGTATGAGCTTGTTGCTTCCACTCTTGTTCAATACCATCCTTGTCATCTATCCGCCTGAGAAGCGGGGGGCAGCAATGGGGTTTGTCGGACTTGTTATCATGTTTGCGCCAGCAACCGGTCCTACCATAGGTGGTCTATTAATAGAGTATTTTACATGGAATTATATTTTCTGGTTCTCGTTACCATTACTGATTATTGGGTTGTTGATAGGACTGAAGTACTTGGAAAATGTCACCGAGGTAACGAAGCCCCGGATAGATCTGCTGTCTGTCGCACTGTCAACGATCGGCTTTGGAGGAGTTGTCTTCGGTTTCAGTAAAGCTGGCGAAGGATCTGAAGGATGGGGCAGTGTAGTTGTGCTCACTTCAATCATTGTTGGTCTTGTCGCGCTGGTGTTGTTCGTACTGCGCCAAATCTTAATGAATGATCCGATGATGAACCTTAGCGTCTTCAAGTATCCGATGTATGTCGTAGGGCTGCTTCTTGTCCTGTCATGTATGATGATTATTATGTCGAGTATGATTATTCTGCCGATGTTTCTGCAAACGGGTGCAGGGTTGTCTGTATTCACTGCGGGACTCATGCTTTTGCCGGGCAGCGCTTTGAACGGTATCCTCTCCCCGCGAATGGGGCATTTGTTCGATAAATATGGGCCGAAATGGCTCGTTATTCCAGGACTCGTGATCGTTTCAGTCATGTTATGGTTTTTTACTACACTATCTCCTGCTTCATCAGTGGCATTTATCGTGGTGTTGCATATCGGTCTCATGGTTGGGGTAGGCATGGTATGGATGCCAGCTCAAACGAACGGGCTAAATCAATTGCCGCCAAAGTTATACCCCCACGGCACGGCAGTCTTAAACACACTGCAGCAGGTGGCAGGCGCAATTGGAATTGCTGTAGCAGTCAGCATCCTTACGGGTGGTATGGAGAAATACTTGCACGGCTCATCAAATCCTAGTCAGCTGACCGAAATAGCAAGAGCGATGACAGCAGGATCACAAAACGTGTTTTTGTTTACGATGATCATTGCATTGATTGGCTTAATCCTAGCATTCTTCATTCGCCGTGTAGTTAACCATGAGGAGAGACACTCGGTGCATTGATGTTTTTATAAGAAACCACAGGGTCACTTTGAGATAATCTATATAAGTTGACCCTGCGTATTTATATTTTTATATTTTACTTGTTATAAAGCTGATAACTTTAAAGAAAAACGGTCTTATATGAATTGTTATGATTTTAAGATTGAAAAGGAGTTTTATAAAATGGTCAAAAATGAACTTTATAGTGATCTACAGTTATCCATACTAGATTTTGTCCATGTATATGCTGGTAGTAATCCTATTCAAAGTTTAAAAAATTCAACAGAGACGGTCAAACTAGCTGACAGATTAGGTTATAAGAGATACTGGTTCACGGAACATCATAATACTCCTAGCCAAATTAGTACATCTCCTGATTTATTAAGTTTACACGCAGCTTCACATACCAAAGATATACGTGTAGGTTCAGGAGGGATTATGTTACCTAACCATAGTCCTCTGAAAGTAGTGGAAAACTTTACATTACTTGAAGCCCTCCATCCTGGTAGGGTAGACCTTGGAATAGGAAGAGCATCGGGAACAGATGGATTAACTGCTTTAGCCTTACAACGTTCACAAGAGTCAGTTACTTTAAATGACTTTCCAGAACAATTAAATCATTTACTCTCGTTTTTTTTACGTGATTTCCCAGTTCAACACCCTTTCAAGAAGATAATAGTTCCAGGGAATGAATCAATAGTACCCGATATGTATATGTTAGGTTCAAGCCAGGGCGGAGTACAGTTCGCTATAGATCTAAGAACCCTAGTTTTTCATATACATTCCTCTTGATAATCACCTCGTTTACCGTTTTCAGCTCTACTTTCTTGTTACTTTAATTTGTTCCTGGATTTATTTCGTTAAATAAAAAATTAACGGAATTTTCTTTCGATTCAAAAATTATTATGATATTATGAAAATAAGTTAACTTATACTGTAATTTTTATTGCTACACAAGAATTTTCCGGTAATGCTGAAAGGACGTTTAGAATGGATGAAATTTTCAAGAAGATTAAGGATCTTCGCCAAGAGCGTGGGTTAACGCTGAAAGATCTTAGTGCTAAGACTGATCTATCAGTAAGTTTCTTATCTCAAGTTGAAAGAGGTTCTTCTTCACTTGCAATTACTTCTTTGAAAAAAATTGCAGATGCATTTGAAGTTCCCATCACTCAATTTTTTGATTCAGAAACAAATAATAACTACGTTG
>NZ_JABMCR010000207.1 GCF_013179555.1 Bacillus haikouensis | reverse complement strand
AAATTCTATACAGAGGTTTTCTTTATCCAACCATACGCAATACATTTGGTATAAAGAAGGCAATTCTATTAAGTTCATTAATCTTCTCACTCGTACACCTGCCGTCATTAGATATCCTGCCTGTTAACTTCATAAATGGAATTGTATTTGCCCTTCTTTATGAAAGAACTAACTCTATCTATGTTCCCATAATCGCACATGCTTTATTTAATTTTTGTTTAATAACTCTTGTATATTTATTTAGTTAGGAAGGGAGATTGAAATGGAAGAATCGATTCAACTTCAAGTTAAACAAGATTCAATTTGGAAAAATAAGCAATTTATATATTTATTGGCTTCAAGTATATTTTCAAGTTTAGGAGCTTCGATGTTTTTGTTTACACAATCCTGGTATATTGTAACAATCCTTGATTTGCAAGCGGCAGTTGGGTTTGTAATGATTGGCTCAACTCTGCCTCAGATCATTTTATTATTTATTGGCGGCGTAATTGCAGACCGATGGGATAAAACACGTCTTATGTTTTGGTCGGATCTCACAAGGGTGATATTGATTTTTAGTTTAGTAGTGGTTCTCATTGCTTTTTCCGTCATACCAATTAGTATTTTTATTATCTATGCAATAGCTTTTGGGGTATTGGGAGCATTTTTTTATCCGGCAAGGGATTCTATTATTCCGATCATTACAGAAGATCATAATTTGACGAAAGCCAACTCTTTGATCCAGGGCACAAATCAACTTTCGATGTTGTCGGGTCCATTGATTTGCGGGGTGTTAATCACGATTTTTAACTTTCAAATAACGTTCCTGATTGTTGCCATATTACTTGCAGCTGGTACCTTTCCATTATATTTAATGCAAGAAAGTAAAGTAAATGCAAATAAGAGGGGGCACCCCCTCAAAAAAGAGTTGATGGAAGGTTTGGAATATATAAAAAATTCAAGTCTGCTGCAGGGGCTTATACTGATTTCAGTTCTTATAAATCTGATTATAGTGGGTCCATTATTCATGGGTCTTCCTATATTCGTAAACAGTATTCTCGATGGTACAGCTATGACTTATAGTATGATTGAGGCGACATTATCAATCGGTTTGTTAATCGGCTCTGTCATCATGTTCATTTGGAATACAAATCGCCATAGAGGCAAAATAGCCTTATATTCCCTGCTTTCACTGTCTTTCAGCTATTTTTTATTTTCCCAGACTTCCTCCCTGGTATCAGGTTTGGCTGCAATCTTTTTGGTTGGCGGTTTTATTCAGATAACAACTTTACCGGTGATCAGTATCATTCAAAAACAGGTTCCAAAAGAATATCTGGGAAGGATCATGAGCTTAATGACAATCAGTTCAATGGGATTAACACCAATATCCTATGGAGTTACTTCAATGCTCCTGACATTTGGATTAACTATTCAAGAAATTATGTTTTGGAGTAGTATTTTACTAATATCTGTAACAATGGTAATCATTCTTAGTGCAAAACAAATTCGCGGTATCCATTAATCCGGTAAATAACAATATGAGACTTTGATTTTTTAAACATCGAGGGATGAACCTTTAGCGGAATAAAGTATAATCCCATCAATTTCCACGCATACTATTGATGGGTGATAATATGAGAGCGAATAAAGATGAAACCGAAAAGTACAGCGATGCCATTGATAAGATGCAAGAGGGATTAGAAGCAATGATTGAGCTATATAATGATATGGAAGAGGATGCACCATTTATTGATTTGGATGAGGGCGTTCTTCAAGATCTCGAGAAAGCGAAGCGCATATACGGGGAAGAATATGTGAGTAAAAAGGTGAACACAATCTTAAAAGAGGTGTTGACCTGGCTTGATTTGAAGGAAGATGCAGAAGGGGAATAGTCAGTTGCAAAGCAGGCAGTCAGCTCTGTTTTGGCTGTTTTTTATTTGAAAACACATTCTGCCGGCATTAGGAAACAAGAAACCCCCCATCGGTACTATGATGGGGGGTTTGTAAATTGGCAGGATGAACCTTGTAACTTATAATCCGACAGATATATATTTTACTTCTAAATATTCCTCAATTCCATGATGTCCGCCCTCTCGACCCAATCCACTTTGCTTGAATCCGCCGAAAGGAGCCTGCGGGGTGGAAGGGACACCGTCGTTCAAGCCTACGATTCCGTACTCAAGCTGTTCACAGATTTGAATTCCTTTTTGAATATTTTCTGTGAATACATAAGCTGCAAGACCGTAGATGGAATTGTTCGCGCGTTCAATTGCTTCTTCCTGTGTTTTAAACGTAGAAATCGGAGCAAGCGGTCCGAATGTTTCATCCGTCATGCACAGCATATCTTCACTCACATCGGTAAGGACAGTAGGTTCGAAGAATAATCCCTTGCCGGCTTTTCCTCCGATGACTACTTTCGCCCCTTTACTTACCGCGTCATCGATATGATTCTGAACTTTTTCCACTGCACCTTCATCGATAAGAGGTCCAATGTCCACGCCTTCTTCAAGCCCGTTTCCGACTTTCAGTTCGCTTACCTTTTCCACAAGCTTCTGAGTGAACTCTTCAGCGATATCCTCATGTACATATACACGGTTCGAGCATACACATGTCTGACCTGCGTTGCGGAATTTGGAGGCAACGACACCTTCGACTGCTTTATTGATGTCACAGTCGTCCATAACGATGGAAGGGGCATGTCCGCCAAGTTCCAGGGAAATTTTCTTAATGGTATCAGCGGATCCTTTCATCAGCTGTCTGCCCACTTCGGTCGATCCGGTGAAGGTCAGCTTGCGCACGCGTGTATCCTCGAGCCATGCTTCACCGATTGCTTTCGAATCACCGGTGACGACGTTGATGACGCCTTTCGGAATACCCGCCTTTTCTGCAAGGGCAGCCATTTTCAAAGCGGTCAATGGTGTAAGATTAGCCGGCTTGATGACGACTGTACACCCGGTAGCGAGAGCTGGTGCCACTTTCCGTGTGATCATCGCAGCAGGGAAGTTCCATGGTGTAATGACAGCCACGACCCCGACAGGCTGCTTCGAAACAAACAATCGCTTATTTCGTTGTGTGGCCGGGATCTGTTTGCCGTATACCCGTTTGCCTTCTTCTGCATACCAGGAGATGAAGCCGTTGGCATATTGGATCTCACCCAGCGCTTCTTTTAAAGGCTTACCCTGTTCCATCGTCATAGTCCGGGCGAGGTCTTCTTTATGTTCATTGATCAGGTCGTACCATTTACGGATTAGCTCGCTTCTTTCGTAGACAGAATGCTGGGACCAGTCGCGGAATGCATTATAGGCGGCGTCCGCTGCACTCACCGCTTCACTTTTCCCGCCTTTTGGGATCGTGGCCACTACCTCTGAAGTTGCTGGGTTGGTCACTTCCACCTTAGGTAAGTCGCTGCCGATTTCTTCCCCGTTAATGATCATATTGTAGTGTTGCATGTTCAGCCTCCTCTTTAAATGTTAAGAAATTCTTTTGATTTCATCTTCTTCTAGATCTTTAGTGAATATTTTATCATTTTCTCCTTTGAAAAACTTCTTTCCATAAATAAGTACACAGAGAATGATTCCGACTGCAAAGCCCCAAGTCGCTCCTTTGGTCGCTAACACCGCGCCAATGATCCCTGCAATCCCAAGATCTCTATGGCTGCGTGCTTCAAGGATACCTACACGGACACTGACGTAACCCTGGATTAATAGAGTAAGAGCCAGTGCAATTCCGAGTATCGGTTCTACTAAACTAACAATCGGGAGTAATAGAAGCCCGGTATTAGTCCCCCATCTGAAAGAGCCTGATCCCCCAAAGAGGGAATGCATCGCTTTTTTTCCTTCTTTGAATCGTTCGATGACGACTACCTGCATGGCTGCCCATAAGGGACCTGCCATCGTAACATCAGGACCAAGGATACTCATGATTGTATTCCGTCCCCCGAAAATCATATGTGCCCGGTTTGGATTATAGTCGATTTTTTCATCCCGGCGGAGATCATCTGCTTCTTCAATCAATGCCTTACTTTGAAGAACGTCACCGAATAAGACGATGTATGCTGCGAGTACTGTCGGCAGGGCGCTTATAAATAACATGGCAGAAGGGAATCCTACCCCGAATACCGTATATTCATTCCAAAGAGTACTGAAATCGGGATTAATCAAGCCCCATTCAATCGTGGGCCATGGTGCTTCCCCGAATAAAGGAGCAATGATGACCGCTAAAATAATGATAGGGAAAATTCCGAGTTTCCCTATCAGTCCCCATAAAGCGCTCTTATTTTTAAGCTGATTGAAATGCTGCGAGAAAATGATATAGAATGCAATCCCTACAGCGATTGAGATTGTCCATGGGAAACTTTCGAAACGGCCTCCAACCTGGAAAACCGAAATAACCGCAGCGAATCCGGCACCCAGAATGACACCTGACTTAATCGCAGGTGGAACAAACGATACCACTTTCTTTGCAAGGCCGGTCACCCCTAAGAAAATGGAGAAGAGACCGAGTGTGAGCTGGAATGCGACCAGTGCATGCACCCGTTCTTCACCTTCTGGAAACGTTGATACATAAGCCATGATTAAAGGGATGGCCGGTGTGATCCAGCCAGGAACAACCGGGTCGCCAAGTAAATGGTGTGTCAAATAAAGTAAACCATTCAATAACACGACAGCCAAAGCAACTTCAAATGGCATCCCCAATAATTCAATCATCAATGGAATTGCGGCTAAGTCCACTGCACACATGAGCAGTCCCTGTACATAGTCCGGCCACTCAAACTTATAATGGATAAAAGGAAGTCTTAATTTAAATGGTCCTAATGGAATGTATGGTGATTCCTCACCATGTTTACGGTTTTTCCACATATTATATACCCCTTTTCAGAATAGATAAGACTCTTTTTCCCGTTTTTATTTAATTATTTCATCCCAACCTTATTGACAAGCAGCCTAGTAGGCCGCTTGATAAATTTGTTCTATTTCTATTAGTGTCAGTTTGCGGGGGTTATTGTCTAAGAGACGTTCAATCTTGCTTGCATCTGCAGCCATTTCCGGAATATCGCTTTCAGGTATGGAGAAGGCCCGTAGTCCAGATGGAATATTCACTAAGCTGCACAATCGTTTCATTGCATGGACGGTTTTATCTGCAGCATCGGCGTCAGATAAATGACTTACTTTTTCACCTAAAGCCAATCCGATATCACGGAAACGCTCCATACAGGAAATTTTATTCCATTCCATCACATAAGGAAGGAGAAGGGCATTGCTTACTCCGTGTGGAATATGGTAACGTCCTCCGAGGGGATAAGCGAGGGCATGTACAGCGCCCACTCCGGCGTTTCCAAATGCCATACCGGCCATCAAACTTGCCGTTGCCATGTTTTCACGCGCATCCAAATGGGACGGGTTTGCGTAAGCTTTCGGCAGATTTTCAGCGATCATTTTAATTGCATATATAGCCAGTGCATCAGTGATTGGAGAGGCGTGCACCGATATGTAGGCCTCGATTGCATGAACAAGTGCATCAACACCGCTTGCCGCCGTAACAGAAGGCGGCATCGTCAATGTCATCTCAGGTGCCACAATCGCAACATCAGGCAGCAGATAATCACTGACGATTCCTTTTTTCAGCTGAGCCTCCTTATCAGAAAGAATCGAGATATTCGTTACTTCGGAACCGGTCCCGGCTGTAGTGGGGAGAGCGATGATCGGTGCGCCTTTCTTCGGTACGAGATCTGTCCCTACCAAATCCGTGAGCTTTCCATCAAATCCTGCAAAAGCAGAAACACTTTTGGCGATGTCAATGGCACTTCCTCCGCCGATGGCAATCAGTCCATCGTGAGCCCCTTCCTTGAACATGTTCGTACAATCATGCACAACTGAAAATTCAGGTTCAGGCTTTACACCCGTAAACATCCCGAAAGTAAGCCCTTTCAAATATGGGGTGACTTGATCGACGACGCCTGCTTTTTGTAAAATTTCGTCCGTCACAATAAGAGGATTTTTTATATCCAGACGCTGAATTTCTTTAGGTATTGATTCTGTAGCCCCTTTTCCTGTAATGAGTTTGTTGGCAATTTTGAATGTGGATATTGTCATGATGACGTGCTCCTTTCTTATTAGTAAACTCTTAAATAGTTTTTAGGAAAATTCTTTTTGTAAAAGGTAATGCAATTTTTGTGCCAACTTTCAGAAAAGTTAAATTGAGAGGGTTATATATGAAGAAGGTCAGTAATGATGATTAGAAAATGAATCAAAAAAAGAGATTTGATTAAAAATATAATCAAATCTCCCATTTTTTCATTTTCTGTACGATTGTTGATTGACTGATTTGTAAGACTTCGGCAGCTTTGCGTGTTGTTTTATATTTTTTTAATGCTTTTGTAATTAACTTTCTTTCTAAATTGTCAACCGCTTCTTTTAATGGAATGATCCCGATTTCATATGAGAAGTCCTTTTGCTTGTTGCTTGCCTCTGAGAGCTCTTGTGGCAAATCCGCTGAATCTATGGTTTCAAGAGGGGATGTGACAACTAAACGTTCCATGCAATTTTTTAGTTCCCGAATATTTCCGGGCCATTTATATTCATGAAGGATATTCAATGCTTCGATGCTTAATGTCTTGGTCGTTCCATATTCGTTATTAAAGTCCTCAAGAAATTGCTCTGCCAGCGGGATGATTTCTTCATGGCGATCTCGTAAGGAAGGGATTTCGATTGGTACCACGTTTAAGCGATAGTAAAGATCTTCCCGAAACTCACCATTCATTACGAGATCTTTAATATTCTTGTGTGAAGCGGCAATGATCCTTACATTGATTTGTTTCAGTTTTGAAGCGCCGATCGGGATGAATGCCTGGTCCTCGATGACCTTGAGTAATTTCACTTGAAGCTCCAAAGGCAGATCGCCTATCTCATCAAGGAATAAGGTGCCGTTATCAGCAATTTCCAACAGCCCTTTTTTTCCTTTTGCGAGAGCTCCTGTGAATGCCCCGGGTTCATACCCAAATAGTTCGGCTTCGATTAAACTTGAAGGAAGGGCACTGCAATTCAATTCCAGAAAGCTTCCTGCGGTACGGTTTGAGTGCTCATGAATGTACTTCGCAACGATTGTTTTACCGACCCCTGTTTCACCTTGAAGAAGCACTTTTGCATCCGTTTTCGCCACTCGGTTGATGAGCTCGAATGTATTCTTCATTTTTTCACTTTGATAAAATGATGACTGGATTGAATCGTTTGTGAAGGTAGCATTAGTGCTTTGCCTAAGATTCTTTAATTCTTGGAGTTCTTCAATCCTGAGCTTGAGTTTCAACAGTTCAGTGATATCCCTTACGCTGTTGATGACATAAAGAATTTCCTTTTTTTCATTGAAAATAGGGGTTCCCGAAACAATGATTTTTCGTCCGTTATGAATAG
>NZ_JABMCR010000206.1 GCF_013179555.1 Bacillus haikouensis | reverse complement strand
GAGGATGTACAAAAGGAGATTAAGCAATACATTACTTACTATAACCACCATAGATATCAATGGAATCGAAAAAAGATGACCCCTGTTCAATACAGAGATCATCTTTTAGAAGTAGCTTAGGCTTTTTAAAAATGTCCTTTACAAAGGGTACACTTTAGTCCCCTTTCTGGTCTTTTTCAGTAGGTGAAAGCCTTGCATGAAGTCCACCCCTTCTTAGATTGATTCTTTCCCGGGACAAGGTTCCTGTCCCTGTGTCCCTTCGTCACTTAAAACCCAGTACAATCCCAGCTTTATCATCACTCTTCTTAAACCTGGGATAGGTGATGCACTCTGGATCTGATTCTTCGAGATCAATCAAGTCCTTCGCGTATTTCTCCAGCCCCTTATCGAGGAGGCTCTTTGCGACATGGTCCCAGTAAGGAATTCCATCTGGGATCGATTCTGCTGGCAGGAACAGTCCGTCCGTCAGCATGATGAGGTGGGTCAATCCGACTTTGTTGATTTTCCCGTATTCGAAATAGTCGCTTGCCTCAGGTTCACCGTTAAGGACGCCGTATCCATTCCCGGTATTGCTTTTCTGTCTGTTGGCAATCAGCTGGTTTTTCACATGCGGCATGATCTCTGCTTTTGTTTTCAATCCTCGCTTGATGCACTGCCTCCATGTATCAATCACGGCCTGCTCCAGGTGATCGACCTGCAGTATGGTCAACTGCCGCACTTCACCGGTTTGGTAGACTGCAAGGATCATGCAGTCTCCAGTCTGGATGTATTCAACTCCATTTTCCGTTATGTGCACAGCTGCGAGGGCGGTTCCCCAGAGCTGCTCTTTTCTGTTTTTATCAATCTCGTATTCTTTCATTTTCGTATGTAAGATGTCATTTATGTTTGAAACTTCACTGGACAGATCAAGTCCGACTGGCATAAGTGACTCCAAATATTTTTTGGCCGTGTTGGACGCGATGAAGCCCCCCGTAAGGTTCTCTGCTGATGTAAAAGGCACCAGGGATGATACCCCGTCAGCGACTCCGTATAAGGAATGGCGTTCATTGATGATCAACGCATCCTCGTTTAGCCGTCCGTCACCTTTGATGATTATATGGTTACGTTTCACGTTATCCCGCCTTTTTATTAAAATTCATTTTCATCCGGGACAAGGTACCTGTCCCTTTGTCCCAGCAAAAAAGGAGCTGCGTTTTCACAACTCCCCTGTTCAGGCTTATTTTTTTTCTTCTAAATGGTCATCTAGGCATTCCATTTGGGATGCAGCCCCTTCGACTACTCCCATGTCCATGACCTGCTGGAGGGTTTCGACAGACGCGAATTGATTGCGCATAATCAGTTTCGTGTGATTCCCCTGATCGATGAATGTCAGGGTGATCAGCATTTCGGGCATGTTTTCAACTTCATTGCCTTCTTCATCTGAGAATGAATCGACATAGACGATTTTCTCGAGAGGTACAATTTCACGAAAGACAGCCTTTCCCCAGGATTCCATACCGTAAAATTCTCCCTGGGACTTATCATTGCAACGCATTCCATAATGCCATACACCATTCGGTTCGAATGTGAATTCCCGGTTTTCAGTCTTCCACCCTTTTGGCCCCCACCAGCCTGCCAGCTGTTCTGACTCGGAAAATGCTTGAAACACTTGATTCCGCGGTGCATGAAGAATCCGCTCGATAATCAAATCCCTGCCTTCCACTTTCGTCTTCAACCCATTTGTTTCATTGAATTCGGACATGTCGAATCCCTCCAGAATTTTTTAATAATTCCAAATAATACTCCAGTATCAATTATTTCAAATGAGAAAGGGAAAGACAATATGTTTTTAGCGGCAATGAGAAAAAATATAAGTTCCTCTAGTAAAGTTCTAATTTGTTTTACACTTTCGCCATACCCTATACTGGTGTCGCGTTCTAACGTATGACGCACATTATTGGAAAAATAATCCATGCAACCTTCATTTCGATTTACTCACTCTCATTTTCACTTGACCAGAGAACACCCATAGCCCCTTATCCACCGATCCCGCTGGCAAGCAGCAGGAAAAATGCGAAAACTAATACTGCACCGTTCAGTAAAGTACCTATGATTGCAGGTATCCACCTTTTCGATACCAGCGCAAAAATGATTCCAAGGATTGAAAGCCCCGCAAATGTGCAGACCGCCAGTACCAAATCTGCGTCAGGTCCCCTTATGATAAAGAAAAATACCACACTTAAACCCACCATTAAAAATGACAGAATCGCGGCTTTGTTCATTGTAACTCCTCCAATCATTCTCTCTCTGCACGTCACTTCCAATTATTTCAAAGTCTTTGAGTGAACTCAATGCTTTTTCAGGAATTCTCCGTCATTTCCTGCAACTTGGCCCCTTTGAAAGAAGGAACGAGGTTTATTTCAACTTTCCGCCTTTCCCTTTCACAGAACCAACCTAAAAAAACAGCGTGGCTCCCTCTCCAAAAAAGGGGCCTTACGCTGTTTTCGACAAACTCTTTTCTTTCTTACACGTACTGAACCTTAAAATACTTCTTCTTCCCGCGGCGGATGATCGTAAATTGTCCTTCAATCATATCTTTCTCATTTATCACATGCTGAAGATCAGTTACCCGTTCGCCATTGATGTAAATCGCACCGTTCCCGACATCTTCACGAGCCTGTCGTTTTGATGGGGTAATTTTCGCATTGACAATCAAGTCGACTAGTCCGATTGCATCGCCTTTTGGCTGTTCAAATGACGGTACATCCTTAAAGCCTTCCAGAATTTCAGAAGCTGAAAGTGACTTAATGTCTCCGCTGAATAATGCACCAGTAATACGGATTGCCTGTTCTAACGCTTCTTCTCCGTGAATCATTTTGGTCATTTCCTCCGCAAGTGCTTTTTGGGCTTTGCGTAGATGAGGTTCTGTTTCGACCGAACCGGCCAGCCCTTCAATTTCTTCGCGGGACAGGAACGTAAAGTATTTCAGGTATTTCACAACATCCGCATCCGCTGTGTTGATCCAGAACTGGTAGAACTCGTATGGAGAGGTCTTTTCCGGATCCAGCCAGATCGCGCCGCTTTCTGTTTTACCGAATTTCGTACCATCGGCTTTCGTTACAAGCGGTATCGTAAAGCCGAATGCTTTTGTTTCTTCTTCATGAGTTCTGCGGATCAGTTCGAGCCCCGTCGTTATATTACCCCATTGGTCGCTTCCTCCGATCTGAAGCTTACAATTGTAGTGGTCGTATAAGTGATTGAAATCGAGCGCCTGAAGGATTGTGTATGTGAACTCAGTGAATGAGATCCCGGATTCCAGACGTGATGAAATCGTATCTTTTGCCAGCATGTAGTTGACACCGACATGCTTGCCGAAGTCCCTCAGGAATGTCACGACATCCATCGCGCCTATCCAGTCATAGTTGTTTACCATGACCGCTCCGTTTTCCCCTTCAAAATCAAAGATACTCTCCAGCTGGTTCTTGATGCTTGCCGCATTGTGACGGATTGTTTCAATCGTCTGCAATTTACGTTCTTCATTTTTACCGCTCGGATCACCGATCAAACCGGTTGCCCCTCCGACTAAAACCAATGGACGGTGACCTTGTTTTTGAAAACGGCGAAGCGTTAAAAACGGGAGCAGGTGGCCGATATGCATACTGTCTGCTGTCGGATCGATCCCGCAGTAAATAGAAATGCTTTCTTTATCCAAAAGGTTCTTTAACCCTTCAGCGTCTGTCTGCTGGTACGTGATTCCACGCCATTCTAAATCCTTCAATAATTCCATAAATCTTCCTCCTTCTTCTCTTCAACTCACCTGACAACCCCCGTAAAAACAAAAAAGTCCCTGCATATATGCAGGGACGCTGTTCGCGCGGTACCACCCAGATTAAGGATAAAGATATCCTTCACTCAATAAAGATAACGGCTTTAACCGTTTGCTGCTACTGAATAACGTTCACAGCAAAAGCTCCAGGATGTAATTCATCTGCATTTTGTGTCAGTTTACAGCGGCCACTGACTCTCTGGGAAACAGGGAATGCACATTACTTTATCCTCTCATTGCGGTAGGGGATATTTGGTAAATGAATTGAAATGGTCAATACTTATTATATTAGGTTTTTACCATATTCCACTATATTAGTCAACAAATTCGAGAAATTTTTATATCAAAATACCCTTTTTATTTGACTTTTTACGACAGTGTTCTCCCTGATATGCTATAATAGGAATGTTCTAGGGGGAATGAAAATATGAGAGAAACATGGAACAAAATACTTGAAAAATCAGATCCTGTCATCAGGTTCTTAAAAAATACGAGAGTTCAAAAACGTGCAAGGATTACATACGGAGTATTTTGGAACCTGGCCCTTGTTACCGTAATTGTCCTGGTACTGGGCACAGCATTCGCCGGCGGGGTGGGTGCAGGCTACTTCGCTTCACTAGTCAAAGAAGAACCGATCCGTCCATACGATCAAATGAAAAAAGACATATACAATTATGAGGAAACCTCCCAGCTCTATTTCGCTGATGATGTCTACCTCGGAAAGTTAAGAACGGACCTTGAACGTGAAGAAGTGAAACTGAATGATGTATCGAAGCATTTAAGAAATGCTGTCATCGCAACTGAAGATGAATATTTTAAAGAGCATAATGGGGTAGTGCCCAAAGCCATCATGCGTGCAGTACTTCAGGAATTCACCAATTCTTCGACTCAATCCGGAGGAAGTACCCTCACACAGCAGTTGATCAAGAATCAGATTCTGACGAACGAAGTATCTTTCGAGAGAAAAGCAAAGGAGATCCTCCTGGCGTTAAGACTTGAAAGATTCTTTGAGAAGGACGAAATCCTCGAAGCATACCTGAATGTCGCTACTTTGGGAAGAAATTCTTCCGGACAGAATATTGCTGGTGTGCAGTCCGCTGCCATAGGGATCTTCGGGATAGACGCCAAAGATCTTTCATTACCGCAGGCAGCTTTCATTGCAGGATTGCCGCAGGCACCTTTCAGCTACACACCATTTATGAACAACGGTAAAATCAAAGAGAATCTGGAACCGGGCATTTCCCGAAAAAATACAGTTCTCTACCGGATGAACAGGGAAGGTTATATTACTGACAAAGAGTATGAAGATGCCGTTGCCTATGATTTAAAGAAGGATTTCATTAAGCCGAAGGCATCTCCAAGTGAAAGATATCCTTGGCTGACTGCAGAGCTTGAAAGCAGGGCTATCGATATCATGACAGAAGTTCTTGCTAAGAAAGACGGGTATTCAACACAGGATCTTGAAAACAACGATGAATTGGAAGAGAAATATCGTACATTGGCAGACAGGAATGTCCGCCAAAGCGGATATGAAATACACTCCACCATTGATAAAAAAATCTATGATCAAATGCAGAAAACAAAAAATGCGTATACCATGTACGGTCCAAGTAAAACAGTGACGACTACCGATCCCGAAACGGGTAAAGCGGTTCAAGTCGAAGAACCTGTGCAGGTCGGCGCCATTATGATAGAAAATAAGACTGGTAGAATCATAAGCTTCATCGGCGGCCGTGATTTTGAAACGGAACAGCTGAATCACGCGACATCCTCTTACCGGTCAAACGGTTCGACGATGAAACCGCTGCTCGCCTACGCCCCTGCGTTGGAATACGGTTATATTTCACCGGGATCACCAATTCCCGATGTAGGAGTGAATATCAATGGTTGGACCCCGGAGAACTATTCGTTCAGAGAGCGTGGACTATTCCCGGCAAGACTTGCTCTTGCAGAGTCCCTCAACCTGCCTGCGGTCAGAACATATGCAAACATCTATGACCGCAATCCATTTAATGAATTCCTAATGAAGATGGATTTCGCTAAATTAGGACGTGTGGATAATAACTTATCCCTCGCGCTTGGGGCCACCACACAGGGGATAACGGTCGAAGAAAATGTGAATGCATATTCGACCTTTGCCAACGGAGGTAAGTTCGTAGATGCCTATATGATTCAAAAAATCACCGATAAAGAAGGCAATGTCGTATTTGAACATAAATCGGAAGCTGTGGATGTTTACAGTCCTCAAACCGCATACCTGACGCTCGATATGATGAGGGATACACTTGACCATTCGCTGGGAACTGGTCGTTATGCGAAAAGATTCCTTAACTTCTCTTCAGATTGGGCAGGGAAATCAGGGACTTCCCAAGATTATAAGGATCACTGGTTTGTAGCTTCCAACCCAAGTATCACGTTTGGTACATGGTTTGGTTATGATACACCTTCTGATTTAAATACTGCAGGTTCACGTGCTCAGTATGGCCATTACGGTTTAAGAAATATCCGCCTCTGGTCATTTCTGTTAAATGATACAAGAGACCTTGCACCAGGACTGATCGATCCAGAAGGCTCCTTTAAAGAACCGGGCGGAATCGTTCGCCGTTCATTCTGCTCCATTTCCGGGCTGCTTCCTTCTGAAGCATGTACGAAAGCAGGACTGGTCAAGAGCGATTTGTTCAATGCCAAATATGTACCGACAAAGACGGATGACAGCTTGCTGATGAGCCGTTACGTGATGGTCAACAGCAAGAAATATCTTGCACTTCCCAATACACCGGAAGAATTCTCACAACCGGGTGTGATCCTGAATCCCGACTTTGTGAAGAGTGTGTTCGGCAGGGTACCCGGGAATGCTTCAAAACTGATCCCTCAGGAAGATGAGCGATTCAAGAACGTCCTGATTGCCGAAAATAAAATTTCCGATGACGGGGCCGCACCTGGAACAGTAAATGCTTCAGTAAACGGAAACAAAATTACATGGACCTCATCACCAAGCGGTGATGTCGTCGGATACCGGGTATATTCAAAATCAGGAAATAAAATCGGGAGCATAAAATCGGGTGAAAACTATACAGTTTCAGCCGGCAACGGGGAATATTTCGTTAAGGCAGTCGATGTGGCCGGTAAGGAATCCTCGCCTTCGAACACCGTTCGGGTAGGTAAAGCGGAACCAAAAGCTGAGAAACCAAAAGCTGAGAAACCAAAACCTGACCCAAAGCCTCCGGGCGGGGATAAACCGACAGATCCGAAACCACCTGAGCCTGATAAACCGGAGAAGCCTGATCCTGATAAACCTGAACCTCCGCCATCAGACGGTGGAGATGGCGATGGGAATGGTGACGGAGGCAGTGATGAAGGCGGAGATGGCGATAGTAACAACATTAACTGAATATCACTTAATAAAACGGACAAACATTTTGTGTTTGTCCGTTTTTTACGTTTGACTGTGTTAATGCCCATATATATTAGTGACGGTTCCAGCTTTTGATTGGAGTGCAAGACGAAGACTCCCTCGGAAAAAGTTATTATGACGGGTATTCAAACCACTTAATCTGTTTTTGAAAATTTTTTATCATGATACCTAGTCTGAATTAATTCCTATATTTTTAAT
>NZ_JABMCR010000205.1:1659-7479 GCF_013179555.1 Bacillus haikouensis | reverse complement strand
ACCACCTTTTTCGCTGATGCGAAAATCACTTGCACTTACATACCGGAGGATTAGCTCAGCTGGGAGAGCATCTGCCTTACAAGCAGAGGGTCGGCGGTTCGATCCCGTCATCCTCCACCATAGATTTTTGCGTAAGCAAAATATCTTTCCTTAATATCTTTCTCGTTAGAAATGATACTTTTGATAACTGACGGTCGCCATGAAGACAAGTCAAGCTTAACAACTTAAGATGCCGGTGTAGCTCAACTGGTAGAGCAACTGACTTGTAATCAGTAGGTTGGGGGTTCAAGTCCTCTTGCCGGCACCATTTTCTTTCATTGTGGAGGGGTAGCGAAGTGGCTAAACGCGGCGGACTGTAAATCCGCTCCTTCGGGTTCGGCAGTTCGAATCTGCCCCCCTCCACCATTGTATATTTCAGTATGAAATGGACATATTAGTAATGTCCCTTTTTTATGTCATCATATTGGGCTATAGCCAAGCGGTAAGGCATCGCACTTTGACTGCGACATGCGTTGGTTCGAATCCAGCTAGCCCAGCCATTTATGAGCCATTAGCTCAGTTGGTAGAGCATCTGACTTTTAATCAGAGGGTCGAAGGTTCGAGTCCTTCATGGCTCATCACTCTTTCTCACATCCTACCCATGGATGTGAGAATTTCTTATATTTTTACGGGGCCTTAGCTCAGCTGGGAGAGCGCCTGCTTTGCACGCAGGAGGTCAGCGGTTCGATCCCGCTAGGCTCCACCATACATACGACATGAAGAATCTCAATTCTTATTAAGAATTGAGGTTTTTTTTATTTGTTTGTGTTGTAGGACAGCCAAATTTTTCAGGAGTAAGGCTGCTGGAATAATAATTTATTTATAAAATTCAATTGCTGCTGTAAGTCGAGTCAGTAATAGGTGAATATTCAACTATTTCTGTTCGGCTGCGAATGATAATGGCCGTAACATTGTCATATCCTGTTATTTTTCGACAGTAATACAGGGGATAACAAGGTTTTCAAGAGAGGGTTGACGAGAAATTATGCCGGTTTATGGAATAATTGAGCCGCTTGTCGAAACATCTCTATTTAATATCTGCTCCGCCGCCTACCCACATACCTCCCATCCCCATACTCCATCAAAGTCGAAAGGTCTTCCCTTCCTCATCGACCACCCGGTTTTACCATACATAACAACCCGCTATTGAATACAGCAGCCCAATATCGCCTCATAATGTTACACCACATCCCGGCTAAACCCATTTGCAACCGCATATATATACACAATCCTGTCCAGTTGAGTCATTGCTCACTAAAAGGCTACAATAGAGTGAGACAACTGGGATAGGAGGAATAATCATGAACAAAAACATTTCAATTATTGGGGTACCTATGGATTTAGGACAAATGAGACGCGGGGTCGATATGGGACCAAGTGCCATACGTTATGCAGGAGTAGTTGAGCGTCTTGAAAACCTTGGGTATGAAATCAATGACCTTGGAGATATTGAAATCGGACAGCCGGAACGTGTACATAATAATCCGGATACTAATTTAAGAAATTTGAAAGCGGTTGCTGAAGCAAGCGGGAAGCTGGCATCTACTGTGAATGAAGTGATATCAAGCGGTGATTTCCCGCTGATTTTCGGAGGGGATCATAGTATTGCCATCGGTACATTGGCTGGTGTTTCCAAACAATATGAAAATCTTGGGGTCATCTGGTATGATGCACATGGAGATTTAAATACTGGTGAGACATCGCCATCAGGAAACATACATGGCATGCCGCTTGCGGTAAGCTTGGGTATCGGTCATGAAGACCTGACAAGCATTGGAGGCAATACACCGAAAATCAAACCTGAAAATATCGTGATCATCGGTGCCCGTTCATTGGATGAAGGGGAAAGAGAGCTGATCAAGGAAAGAGGCATCAAGGTCTATACCATGCATGAAATCGACCGCATGGGAATGACGAAGGTAATGGAGGAAGCGATTGGGTACTTGAAGGATAAAACGGATGGTGTTCATCTATCCCTTGACCTTGACGGGTTGGATCCGAGTGATGCTCCTGGAGTCGGTACTCCGGTTCTTGGAGGAATAAGCTATCGTGAAAGTCATTTAGCTATGGAAATGCTTGAGGAAGCGAGGATCATTACATCTGCGGAATTTGTGGAAGTCAATCCGATCCTTGATGAGAAGAATAAAACGGCAACCGTAGCCGTTGCCCTCATGGGATCCCTTTTCGGAGAAAAATTATTATAACAGGGCCGAACGGTCAGCTGTCTGCCGGACGATATGAGGCAGCAAGTCATTCCAATCAGAATGATTCGAACATCCCGACCAAACCAACAAAAAAGGCTGAAAACCCCCAACAGGTTTTCAGCCTTTTTCTATCATTTTTAATTTTGTTTGATTAGTTGGTATTGATTTAAAAGATTGTCCAGTCTGGTGCTCAAATGTACGACTTTCTCATCAGCGTATGATGTTTCTGTTGCAAGCTCTACCATTTGACGTCGGCAGTCTTCAATTTGAAACAACAATTCGTTTCTAACCCTTGCACTCATGGGTGAATCCTCCTGTACAAATAAATAATAGTCCTTTTATACCCCTTTTCAATAATTTGTAAACATTTTTAGGCGAAAATTTGTTAGGATTATATTATGAAAAAAGTTGTTTCCGATCGTATGTTGTTTAAGAAGATTGAATTGAGTTCCTGCACGTCCTCTTTTCGATCCAAGACCTGAACGAATATCGGAACAAACAATCGAAAAAAATAAGTACCGGTTGAGTGTAAAATAAAAAATATGCAAAAGAACTTAGAAAAAAATGAAACCTTTCCAGAGGGTGAAACGTATATAAATATAGCCGCATAGAGCGGGGGTATAGCAGAAATGGAAGCATTAGTGAAAAAACGTATAAAACAAGTGTTAAAAGGCGATCAAAGTGCCTTTGCCGAATTGGTCGAGCTTTATAAGGATAAAGTGTTTCAAATATGTTACCGGATGCTCGGGAATCGGCATGAAGCAGAAGATATTGCCCAGGAGGCCTTCATCAGGGCTTATGTAAACATCGAAACCTTTAATCAGAAGAGAAAGTTCTCGACATGGCTGTTTCGGATCGCGACCAATCTTTGTATCGACCGGATCCGTAAGAAGAAACCGGATTATTATTTGGATGCTGAGGTGGCAGGTACAGATGGACTGACGATGTATTCACAAGTTGCAGCTGATGTACAGATGCCCGAGGATGAAGTGGAGAACATGGAACTCCAGGAAACGATACAGAAGGAGATTTCCAAGCTGCCGGAGAAATATCGATCGGTTATCGTATTAAAATATATCGAGGAATTGCCGCTTCAGGAAATCAGTGAAATACTTGATATGCCTTTAGGTACTGTTAAAACCAGGGTACATAGAGGGCGGGAAGCTCTTCGTAAACAATTAAAATCTTTATAGAGAGGGTGAGTAGAAGTGAAAACTTGTCCTGAAGAAATGATCGACTATATGCACGACTATTTAGACGGAGACATAACTAGTGACAATGAAAAGAAGTTAAAGAATCATCTGCAGCAATGTGAGGTTTGCCAGCATCACTTTCATGAGTTGAAGAAAGCGATCGCGTTTGTCCAGAGCACTTCACACATCAGCGCGCCGGATGATTTTACAAATAGGGTCATGGACAGATTACCGAAAGAAAAGAAGAAGGTAGGCATGCAGAGATGGCTTCGTCACCACCCGCTTCTGACGGCAGCGGCGCTATTCATATTTTTTATGACTGGAAGCGTGTTTGCCAACTGGAATGACCATCAGGATTTTTCTTTTACCAAGAATGAAGACCTGGTTATAGAGGATCACACAGTTGTTGTGCCTGAAGGGAAAGTGGTGAAGGGAGATCTGACGGTACGTAATGGCGATGTGAAGATAGAAGGTAAGGTCACAGGGGACGTCACTGTAATCAATGGAAATCAATACCTTGCTTCTGCAGGGACTGTAACCGGGGAAATCAAAGAAATCGATGCGGCATTTGAATGGCTATGGTACCAGATCAAAAGCGGGGCTAAAGATTTGGTTGAATGGGGAAATTCGCAACTTGATGAAAAGTAGGATATGATAAAAGGGATGAAACGAAACATGTTCGTCCCTGAAGACTGACATGTTTCATGTCAGTTTTTTTGCGGAATACTTTAAATGAAGAATACGTGTTTTATTGGTAATTATTTATATAGAGAGCCATGGGGTTCTTTCCTGTGATCGTGTGACAATGTGCTATAATATACAGGTTACGAAAAAAGAAGCCACATGGCGGCTTACGCTTTCGATTAAGCTATTGGAGGATGTAATATGCCGTTTATCGATTTATTTTCAGAATACTCTGCCCTGGATTATGTCTCGGATATCGTAGACATTCTTGTGGTATGGTTTGTTATTTATAAATTAATCATGCTCATAAAAGGCACCAAGGCAGTTCAATTATTAAAAGGTATTTTTGTCATCATCATTGTTAGAGGGCTGAGCAGTATCTTCGGATTGGATACGCTTGGGTGGATGATGGAGCAGGCCCTCACCTGGGGGTTCCTCGCGATCATCATTATCTTCCAGCCTGAACTGCGCCGTGCCCTGGAGCAGCTGGGAAGGGGACATTTATTCTCAAGAACAGGTATGCAGGAGGAAGAGGAACAAGAGCAAATGATCGAGTCGATGACGAAGGCGGTCAGTTATATGGCCAAACGCCGGATTGGTGCTCTCCTGTCGATTGAAAGAGAGACCGGGATGAGTGACTACATAGAAACAGGTATCGCGATTGATGCCAAGATCACATCTCAATTGCTCATCAATATTTTCATCCCGAACACTCCGCTTCATGATGGAGCGGTGATCATCCAGAAACGGCAAATCGCTGCAGCTGCCTGTTACCTGCCTCTTTCTGAAAGTCCATTTATTTCGAAAGAGCTAGGAACAAGACACAGAGCTGCCCTTGGGGTAAGTGAAGTGACGGATAGCATAACAGTTGTCGTGTCAGAAGAAACGGGAGCAATCTCCATCACGAAGAACGGGGAGCTTCATCGTGACCTGTCTTTAGAGCGCTTCAAGGAAATTCTTACGGTGGAGCTTATAGGTGAAAAGACAAGTGCTTCCTCATCAAAATGGAGCTGGAGGGGGAAGAAAGAAAATGGATAAATTCATGGAATCCCGGTGGTTTATGCGAGTGGTTGGATTATTCCTGGCATTCATCCTTTATTTATCAGTGAATTTTGATGATATCCAGAAGACAGCCACCAATAATGGCAATTCACAAACGTCCTTTGACACCATACAGAATGTTCCGCTCGAAGTTTTTTATGATTCAGAAAACCTGGTCGTCACAGGACTTCCGGAAACGGTGAATGTGACAGTGGATGGTCCCAAGTCCATCGTTCAGCAGGCAAAGATCCTCAGGGATTTTCAAGTGTATGTCGATCTTAACGATATTGGGATCGGGGAACATCGCATCCCGATTGAAATAGATAATATCTCGGATAAGTTGACAGTGAAGATGAATCCGGAGTTTGTCAATGTGGCCGTACAGGAGAAAGTCACAGAAGAATTCACGGTGGAACCCGAATTCAATAGCGGGCTTTTATCCAATGGATTTGAAGCGGAAGGATTATCCGTTGATCCTAAGACGGTCAAAGTTACCGGGGCAAAGGACCAGATTGAACAGATTGCATATGTAAAAGCAACCCTGGATATCGAGGGTGAAATAAGTGAAAATGTCACAAGGGAAGCAAAAGTTCAAGTGTTAGATCGTGACTACAACAAATTGAATGTTCAAATCGAGCCTGAACTTGTCGATGTCACTG
>NZ_JABMCR010000205.1:0-1559 GCF_013179555.1 Bacillus haikouensis | reverse complement strand
AAAGCAACCCTGGATATCGAGGGTGAAATAAGTGAAAATGTCACAAGGGAAGCAAAAGTTCAAGTGTTAGATCGTGACTACAACAAATTGAATGTTCAAATCGAGCCTGAACTTGTCGATGTCACTGTATCGGTTGTGAACCCCAGCAAGGAAGTTCCAGTAGCAGTCAAACAAAAAGGTTCATTACCAGATGGGACGACACTTGAGTCCATAACTGTGGAGCCTGGGACGGTCAACGTATTTGGCAGACAAGAGGTCTTGGATACAATTGAAGAGCTCACGGCTGAAGTCGATCTGAGTAAAATTACGAAAGATACAACCGTCACAGTGCCATTGTCGCTGAAAGATGGTTTGAATAAAGTAGCCCCTGAGGAAGTGAAGGTCAAATTAGATGTGAACACAACAACCGAGAAAGAGATATCGGGTTTGGAATTGAAGCCTCAGGGCTTGAGTGAAGACTACGAAGTATCCATCATCACACCACAAGACGGGACGGTCGATGCGACGCTGAAAGGTGAAAATGGGGCAGTTGATGAAATAACCAAGGAAGACTTCAACTTAGCCCTTGACCTGAAGGATCTGGAACCGGGTGAGCATGAGGTCGAGATCAATGCAGAAGGACCTGAAAACGTTGACTGGACACTATCTGAACAGACAGTGAAAATACAGATAAAAGAAAAGAACACATCAGCATAAGAGCTGTGAAAAGGAGAGATTTAGTATGGGTAAGTATTTTGGAACAGATGGTGTAAGAGGTGTAGCGAATACTGAACTAACACCGGAGTTAGCATTTAAACTTGGCCGTTTCGGCGGTTATGTCCTGACAAAGGATGCGACACGTCCTAAAATCCTGATTGGAAGGGATACCCGTATATCCGGTCATATGCTTGAGGGGGCATTGGTTGCCGGCTTACTCTCTATCGGAGCGGAAGTGATGCGTCTTGGTGTCATTTCAACTCCCGGAGTATCTTATTTAACAAAAGCGCTTGGTGCCCAGGCCGGTGTCATGATCTCTGCTTCTCACAATCCTGTCGGAGATAACGGAATTAAATTCTTCGGACCGGACGGGTTTAAATTATCAGACGACCAGGAGCATGAGATTGAAGAGCTGCTCGATCGGACGGAAGACAGCCTACCTCGTCCAATCGGTGCCGATTTAGGACAAGTAAGTGATTATTTCGAAGGTGGCCAGAAGTACCTTCAATACTTAAAACAGACTGTAGATGAAGATTTCGATGGTTTACATATTGCATTGGATTGTGCGCACGGTGCCACTTCCGCACTTGCGACCCACTTATTCGCTGATTTGGATGCGGATATTTCAACGATGGGGGCATCTCCAGACGGGTTGAATATCAATGAAGGAGTCGGTTCCACTCATCCAGAAGCGCTTGCTGAAATGGTGAAGGATAAGAATGCGGATGTCGGACTTGCCTTTGATGGTGACGGAGACCGTATAATCGCTGTCGATGAACACGGAAACATCGTAGACGGCGATCAGATCATGTACATCTGCGGTAAATACTTGAAGTCGGAAGGCAGACTTAAACAATCTACCG
>NZ_JABMCR010000204.1 GCF_013179555.1 Bacillus haikouensis | reverse complement strand
TCTCGCATGACCGGTATTTTCTTGAGAAAACGACAAGTGTAAAGCTCGTGATTGAAAACAGGGAAATCCGCAAGCAGTTGAATGAGTCTGCTCCTGAGCGCAGCGACGTAGAGGAATTGCGGTTGACGCTCGAGACGGAGAGACAGGAAGTACTGGGGAGGCTCAGTTTCATGACCCCGGGGGACAAGGATTATGCGGATTTGGATAAACGGTTCTTAGAATTAACCAGGGAGATTAATGAGTTGGAATGACTTGTTTCCGGCTTTCCAATTGACCTTTTTGAAAATAATGCACCCTGCAACTGCTCTGCCAGCCGAATGTTACCCGAAAGTACCTATAGCACAATAAAGTACCTACTTCCATAATTCTCCGATAAGGTTCATACTGATACGTAGGATTGGCTTAGGCTGATTCATCCACCAATCAACAAGGAGGAATTGATGATGAGTGTACCATCACTTACTTTAAATAACGGCATTGAAATGCCGCAGCTTGGATACGGCGTATTCCGTGTTGAAGAAGGTACGGAATTGGAGAAAGCGGTCGAGACTGCAATCCGACTGGGATATAGAAGTATCGACACCGCCGCGATCTACGGAAATGAGAAGAGCGTAGGGAACGGTATCCGAAAAGCAATCGAAGCGGGACTAGTCACGAGGGAAGAGCTGTTCATCACATCCAAAGTCTGGAATGACGGTCTTTCTTATGAAGAAACGGTCGCTGCTTATGAAGAAAGCCTGAAGAAAATGGGGCTTGATTATCTCGACCTTTACCTCATTCATTGGCCGGGGAAAGACAAATACATGGAATCCTGGAAGGCACTCGAAGCTCTCTACAAAGAAGGACGTATCAAATCCATCGGTGTCAGCAACTTCGAAATCCACCACCTGGAAACATTGATGAACGAAACTGAAATCAAGCCGGTCGTGAACCAGATCGAATTTCATCCGAAGCTGACTCAGACAGAAGTGCGCACGTTCTGTGAAGAACACAACATCAGAGTCGAGGCATGGTCACCATTGATGAATGCGGAACTGCTGACAAACGACACGATTCAGGACATCGCAAAATCGCTCAACAAATCGGCAGCCCAAGTCATTCTGCGCTGGGATCTTCAACACGGGATCATCACGATTCCGAAATCAATGACCGAGTCACGGATTAAAGAAAACATCAGCCTCTTCGACTTCGAATTGTCAGATGAACAAATGAAACAGCTTGATGCCCTGAACGAAAACAAGCGCAGCGGCCCGGATCCGGATGAGTTTGATTTTAAAATCTAATACAGACTGAAAAACACCTCCCATTGCGGAGGTGTTTTGTCTTTTATTCAGGCTCTTTTCGCATTCTTTGCTGCTTCACACTCAAGAAAATACCGGCACTTGGCTCTTTTCGTTATATGTCTGCAACTTGTTTAAGGATTTAGTTCGAAAAGCGAGACTGCATAAAGTGTACGAAAATCAACAATCTTTTAGACAACAGCCTTTAATTATTTTCCCTGTCAGCCAAGATTATCAGCATATACACGTCTTCCGCTTCATCCCTACGCGATCCTTTGACGCCACTTTCTTGATGTATTCCGAAGCAAGAGGCACCTTGCATGCTGTATTACCTACATCGACATGCACCTTTCCAATCGATTCCGCGACATCCATGGCTTCCGCGTGCAGGGCCGGGATATAAGTGCCGACCGACATGACGAATCCGTTCATCACATAACGCACACGGTTCCGTTCTCCATGAACAGAATCCTTCACTCTGTCCAGCAGCCCCCTGACCTCATCCATATCAAGCTCCTCATCCGGTGCAATCGATACATAATTCGCATAAGTACTCCATCCGCACACCGCAATCATTTCTTCATCGGCATCGATCCATTCACGAGCAAGCTCCAGTGCATACTCACTTTCCGCCGCCACCCCGGCAACCGTATACTCCGCCGCCATATACCAATACGCTTTCCTTACCCAATCCTCAAGCGTTTCCTTGGTCACAAGCTTCGGATTGATCGACAGCCCTGCCAAATACATCGCATCATGATTGCCTGAATCATAAAGCCGGAGTGCCAGTTCATGATCCTTCTTCACGAATTTGACCAGCTTTTTCATATCCCCGATTTTCACACCGAAATACGGTTCCTTCACACCATGATTCATGAAAATACGCTTCGTTTGTTCCGTCCCAAGCTCCTCAAGCCTCTGCATGATTTCTTCATATGTCATGTCAATCGCTCCTTTACGAGTCTAATTTACCTTAATCATACATTAAAAAAATTCGCGGGAACAGCTCCTGTTCAAGCTTTCAGCTCTAACCAAATGATATTCATCACTATTTGCCCAAACCTTGGCGTGATAGGATGATACCGGAATCAAGTAAAGAGAAAGTTGGTGCATTGATGAAGAGTGTGTTAAAGGTTGGTTCGGCGGTCGGTCTGGTTTCGGGAGCGGCTGCGATTATTTTGTATCAGGTGCTGTGTTTTTGGCTGGAAGTAAGTTTTGAAAAGATGACGCCAGTGTCGATTCTCGTGATGTGTGTGGTTGTCAATGTGATCGGTGCATACATTTATTCCAAATTGGCAGCGGAAACGAAGAGGCCAAGGTTGTATTACGGTATGATTACGGTTCTCGCGGGCGTTCTGCTTTCATTGTATGATTGGGCTTATCCTGCAGAACCCGATATCGCAGGCGTAGCGAATACAATTCATGCGCTCGTGGCGACACTCTCCATTGCGTGGATCCCGATCTGGATGCGTAAATCGATTTCTTCTGGTAAATAAAGAGGAGATCAGCCCTGTTTTGTGAAAGACAATAGATAGTCCATTTTTTAAAAAGGGGGAGAGCCATGAAGACCCCAATAAAATTCAATTGGTTGTCGCTGTTGATCATTCCTTCATTGTGTATGGTGTTTCTTCCTTTTGGAGATAAGTGGTACGGGTATGTCCTGTTTCTCGTTCTGTCGCTGGCTTTTTGGAGGGGAATGGCACAAACGGCACACCGTGAGCTGCTGATCATCATTCAGCATCTGTGTGTATGTCTGCTGATGGTGTTCTTTTCCCCCTGGAATTGCTGGTATGGAATATATCCGGTTATCGTGACGGGGCATTTGTCATCGTTCTTCCGGATAACGGTGGTCAATGGGTTCCTGGTAATTCTGTATACGTTGACGGCTTCGTATGAAGGATGGGCCCGCTTAGGGGAAGAAGATTGGGCATGGGTAACCGTTCTTGTTTTTCTGCTGGGCGTACCTTATTTTTTGCGGGCGCAGCAGCTGCACTACGAAATGAAGGTCGAGCTTCAAGGGGCGAACGAAGAAATTATCAGGCTTGTGAAGCTCGAGGAAAGGGGGCGGATCTCCAGGGATCTGCATGATACGCTGGGGCACACATTGTCCCTTTTAACATTAAAAGGGGAACTGATCGAACGGCTGATACCGGATAAGCTTGATGAAGCGGCCGACGAGGCGAAGGAGCTTCAGGAGATCATCCGGAATACATTGGTGCAGACACGAAAACTTGTGAGCGACATGCAGTCGGTGAGCCTGTCGGATGAAATTGTTCAAGCCTCGGGCATGCTGCGGTCTGCCGGCTTGCACGTACAGGTAGAAGAGCAGACGGGTGCAATCCCTCCTGTTATAGGGAAAATTCTCGGTATGTGTCTCAGGGAATGTGCCACGAATGTCGTGAAGCACAGCCGGGCGGACCGCTGCTGGATCAAGATTTACGAAACGGACGGATCGTACACTCTCCAGGTGGAGGACGATGGGCAGGGTTTGCAGGAGGTGGATAGACAGAACGGAAGCGGATTATTCGGCATGAAAGAACGGCTTTCCATGATTGAAGGAAGACTCGACTTCGAATCAGATATGGAACAGGGAGTAACAGTGAAAATCACCGTGCCGAAGGTGGATGTTCCAGTGAAGGGGGTGAAGGGATGAGAGTGATCATAGCAGAAGATCAAGGAATGTTGAGAGGGGCCATGGGCAGATTGCTGTCGATGGAAGATGACATAGAAGTGATCGGGGAAGCGGCAAACGGAGAGCAGGCACTGGAACTGATCAGGAGCAGTTCTCCGGATATCGCGCTGCTCGATATCGAGATGCCCGTGCTGAACGGACTTGACGTCGCGAAGACCCTGCAGAATGAAGGACATCCGTGCCGCATCGCGATCGTGACGACCTTTGCACGGAGCGGCTACCTGCAGCGGGCGATCCAGGCAGGTGTCAGGGGCTATTTATTAAAGGATGCCCCCGTTACGAAGCTCGCTGACAACCTGCGCTCCATCTTGCAAGGGAATAAGGTATTCAGTCCCCAGCTGTCGCATGCGATGTTTGAAGAAGTCAATCCCCTTACCATAAGGGAACAGGAAGTCCTCCGCCATTTGGAAAAAGGGGACTCCGTTTCCGATATCAGTCAGGTGCTCTTTCTTTCACCTCCAACCATCCGGAATTATATATCTGAAATCATCCAAAAGGTGGAAGCGAAGAATCGGATCGACGCTGTCATGATTGCGAAAAAGAAAGGGTGGATTGACTGAGCGGTGGTATCCCAAGCGGCCAGGGACCCTGGTGCTTGCACATTACTCAAAAAAGTACTGCAACTTTGACAAGAGAGCAGCCACTCAAATTTAATTCTATTAACCCGTTTTTTCCTGCCATCCAGTCAACCAAGAGATAAAGTTACCGAATAATTTTCAAAAACCTCAACGATTCTCAAAAGCAGACCTTCGACACGGCGTGCATGCATATAAGTCATATTCATCTATATTTCTACCGATAAAATTCCACCGTATTTTCAGCCATTTGAAGGATCTTACTGCGCAGGACTGCCGGTTCGATGATCTTTAGTTGGTCTGAAAAACCAAGCAGATAGCCTGCTGCTTCTGCTTCCGTATCGAATGAGAGGATAACGGGAATCCAGCCTTCGCTGGTTTCAGCTCCGATGTCAAGGATCCTTGCAAACCGGCCCGTGAAAGAGAGTCTCGAGACGATTGACGGAGCGGCTTCGACCCTGACTTCATAACTGGGTAAGTTCTTGATGAAGGTTTTGGTTGAAGAATTCCAGTATTCAGCCAGGTCAAAGTTTTCCGGTCTCACAAATGTTTCTACAAGTAGTTCTGCATGGTGAACCCGGGAAGCACGGTAGTTTCGGATATCGCCATTTTCCTTGAAGGCGATCAAGTACCAGAGGTCCCCTTTTGCAACAAGCCCAAGTGGCGCAACGATTCGCTCGTCCGTATCCCCGTCCGCACGCTGATAGACGATTTTGAGCTTGTTTTCTTTCCATATCGATTGTTTGAGGACCTCAAATGAAGCTGTTTTCTCTTTCTGTCCGCGCCATGAACGCATGTCGATGTGGATTCGGTTCCAGACCCCTATGGCATTTTTGCGATAGACGGACGGCAGGGAGGCGATCAGTTTATTCCTTGCTTCCTCTGATGTGCGAGTCAATCCAAGGTCATCGAGTAAGTGTGGGGATGGTGAAACAAACAGCGCGCGTATTTCAGATTCTTTCAAGCCGGTCAAGTCTGTCTGGTAGTCCTCCAATAGTGACCAGCCGCCGTTTTTCCCCCGCTCTGCAAATACGGGGATACCGGTTCCGCTCAAGGCTTCCATGTCCCTGTAAATGGTCCGTTCCGAGACTTCAAGCTTTTCAGCAAGTTCTTTGGCGGTCATTCGTCCGTGGGATTGTAAGGCTAGTAGGATGGATATCAATCGATCGCCTCTCATGCTTTCACCTGCTCTTTTTTAGAATGATAGGTTCATTTCATTAAATATGACAATTGATGTCAAGAATACAACCGTATAATGAGAATATCTTAAACATGAAAGGATTGAAAGTCATGAAATCATTACTTGGAAAGGTTGCGCTGGTGACAGGCGGCAGCAGGGGAGCCGGACGTGGAATCGCCATAGAGCTGGGGAAGGCAGGTGCGACGGTTTATGTGACGGGACGCAGTACGAAAGGGAAATCGACAAATGATTGGCCGGGCACGGTCGATGATACGGCTGCTGAGATTAATGCTGCCGGTGGAAAAGGGATTGCGGTGCGTTGTGATCATACGGTCGATGCGGAAACGGAAGCTGTTATCAGACAAATTCGTGAGGAACAGGGGAAGTTGGATATACTCGTCAATAATGTGTGGGGAGCCCATGATCTTGGAGTCGAGGCAGGTTCCTTCTGGGAGCTGCCGCTCGCGCATTGGGATACAATGTTCACGGCAGGTGTACGCGCACAGTTGGCAACCAATCATTATGCCATTCCGCTGATTCAGAAGAAAGGTGACGGCCTCATCATTCACACGACCTTCTGGGACGATGGCCGTTACATCGGACAGTTTTATTATGATTTGGCAAAGAATGCACTCGTTCGGATGGCGTATGGACTTTCCATTGAATTAAAGCCGGATAATATTGCTGTTATGGCGGTGTCCCCCGGGTTCATGAGGACTGAACTTGTATTGGAGCATCATGGGGCAGAGGAGGAGAAATGGGAGGAATCGGAGGACCTGAAGAAAACCGAAACCCCTTTTTATATTGGACGTGCGATTACCGCATTGGCAAAGGATCCTGATGTGTTGGAGAAAAGCGGCCGGGTGCTGAAAGCGGGAGACCTGGCCAAGGAGTATCAGTTCACGGATGTGGATGGGCGGTATATTCCGCCGTTTACGATGTAGGTGCTAAAAACCAGGCAAGATGAACCTGGATCCTGGGACGGGGGGACAGGTTCATTGTCCCGCCAGGATCCACATATGAAGGCGCTTTTCATTCCCTTTTTTGTCACGTTTCTCCAACCGCCCGTCAATTAGTATATAATGAATCTATCACCCTCAGGAGGTACATATGAAACTTCAAAACTATGAGAATCACAGTAAGATCGATCCGGTTTACCACTATGGAATAACGCTGCTTACGGTTGTGACACTGATTCTTTCGATTGTTTTCTTTGTGAAAAATGCGGCCTCGCAGACGCTGCTCAGTTTCATCGTACTGTTTACCACGATCACATTTCTGTTCATAATGGTGAAGTTGAGATTATATGCCCTTCAAGTTCAGGACAGAACGATTCGAGATGAGGAAAATTTCCGTTATTATCGTTTGACGGGAAATGTGCTGGATCCGGAGCTCACTGTGAAGCAGGTGGTTGCGCTTCGTTTCGCGCCGGATGAAGAGTTACCGGGATTGGTGGAACGAACATTAACAGAGAATTTATCACCGAATGACATTAAGAAAGCTGTACAAGATTGGCGTGCAGATCATCATCGCATATAGACAACTGAGAACGGACCGCTCAACCCATGGGCGGTTACTTTTTTCTGACAGGAGGCTCGTTATGCCTAATGAAGTAATGGTTGATGTGAAAGGATTGTTGAAGAGGTACGGCTCATTTACTGCGGTGAATGGCGTATCATTTCAGGTGGAGAAGGGGGAGATCTTCGGTTTGCTTGGTCCGAACGGGGCGGGGAAGACGACGACAATCGAGATGCTTGTCGGTCTCCGGAAGCCTGACGAGGGAACGGCGA
>NZ_JABMCR010000203.1 GCF_013179555.1 Bacillus haikouensis | reverse complement strand
AATTAAGTAACAATTAATCCCCCTGGCAAACAACAAATTCCTCCTCCATACCCATGCATATTATTTTCCATTAAGTGGACAATAAGGAAGGCGAATGATATGTAAGGGAGAATTTGAAATGGATGAATTGGTACTTGCACGATCTTTATTTGGGACGACAATGGCTTTTCATATTATTTTTGCGACGCTTGGAGTCGGAATCCCTTTGATGATCCTTGTCGCAGAAATCATGTATCAGCGCACGAATGACTTGGATTATTCGGTGATGGCAAAGCGGTGGACAAAGGCTTTCGCCGTGCTCCTGGGTGTCGGGATTCCGACCGGAACGATTGCTGGTGTGCAATTATCCCTGCTTTGGCCTGGTTTTATGGAGGTCATTGGACGGGTGATGGCCCTGCCATTTCAAATTGAAATCTATGCTTTCTTCATCGAGGCTCTTTTTATGTCCATTTATGTGTATGCAGCCAATCGGATTGCTCCTTGGATGAGAATTGTGAGCTTGATTCTTGTTGCCATCGGAGGGCTAGCATCGGCCGTCCTTATTACGAATGTGCATGCCTTTGAAGGAACTCCGGCGGGATTCAATATTGTCAACGGCGAAATCACCGATGTGGATCCGTGGAAGGCATTTTTTAATCCAAGCTTCTTTGTAACGGCCGGGCATGTCGCTCTTTCAGCATATGTAGTCGGTTCATTCACGATTGCATCTGTGGCTGCATTCAAAATGCTCCGTACGCCTTTTGGATCGAGAGTTTATAAGTTCCACGGCAAAGCATTGATGATCTGCCTGGTAGTTGGCGGCATCTTCTCATTCCTGACTGCGATCAACGGGCATGAATCGGCTCAGATGCTCCACGAGTATCAGCCAGAGAAACTGGCCGCGGCAGAGGGTCTTTTCGAGACGCAGTCTCATGCTCCCCTGGCAATCGGGGGATTCACCGACCGTGAAGAACAGGAAGTTAAATGGGGAATTGAAATACCCTGGGCATTGAGCTTCCTTGCAGGGAACAGTTTTAACACTGAAGTCATCGGGCTGAATGATTTTCCTGAAGAATACTGGCCGCCGCTGTTCGTACATACCTTGTTCAACGGGATGGTCGCCATCGGTTCATTATTGATCCTTCTTGCACTTGTTGCGTTCGTGTGGAAGAAGTTGTTGAAAAAGGACCACTATCCAAAATGGCTGATGTGGCTGTTTGTAGCAGGGGGACCCCTTTCCATACTTGCAATCGAGTTTGGTTGGATTTTTGCCTGCACAGGCCGTCAACCCTGGACCATTTACCGAATCTTAAGTACAGAGGATTCGGTTACCTCTACCGGAAATATTGCCATTCTCTTCATTCTGTTTGTGTCTGTTTATGCCATACTGGCGGTAGCTGTCGTTCTGGTTCTTCTTTATTATTTCAGACGGAATCCGCCGCAAAAAGATATCGATAAAGCAGAAGGCAAGGAGATTCCGTTGTCTACTTAATTGATTGGGAGGAATGATCATGACTCAGGTGTTGATCGCGATTACGATTCTTTGGGGCTTCGTATTCATTTATGCCGTAATGGCGACCATGGATTTTGGGGCAGGTTTCTGGTCGATGCTTTACATCAATCATGACAAAACGAAAGCAACCAATATTGCGAACCGTTATCTGTCCCCAACCTGGGAAGTGACGAATACGTTCATTGTGGCACTTGTCGTGGCGGTTTACAGCTTGTTTCCAGGAGCTGCCTATTCTCTCGGTACCGTCCTGTTGGTGCCGGGAAGTTTAATCCTCCTTCTGCTCGCAATCCGAAGCGCATTTCTTGTCTTTTCGCATGTGGCAGATGATTACCGGAAACCGCTGACTTATATCACAGGCATTACAGGACTCTTGATACCGGGACTGTTGATCAGCGTACTGCCGATTTCCCACGGTCCTTATATCGATTTTGAAGACGGTCAGACGCTGCTATTGGGTAAACTTTTCACAAGCCCTCATGAATATGCGTTCTTTGGTTTTGCTGTTGCGAGTACATTGTTTCTCTCATCACTCCTATTGGCAGATTATTCCAAGACATCACGTGAATTCGAGGCATATAAAATGTACAGGCGTGATGCGATGATCATCGGCCCGATTTCTGTCGTGATGGCTTTTCTCATCATGATGACGATGAAAAATGAAGCAAATTGGATTTATGAACGAATGATGGAGGATTTGAACATCCTTCTGGTTTCCCTGCTTGGCTTTCTTGTCGCGGGAGCAGCCTTGTTCCTGCCCACTAATAAGGAAGGCATGAAAGGCATGCCGCGTTTGGCGGTGGTGGCTGTTACGTTTCAATATGTACTCGCAAGCTATGTATACGGGAAAGCACATCTGCCTTATATCATTTACCCTGAAGTAACGATTCAATCGGGATTTACAGATCCGAATTCGTTCAGGGCCGTTTTCATCACGTATATTGTCGGGTTCATCATTCTATTCCCTGGCTTCGTGTACTTCTGGAGCCTATTCATGAACGACAAGAAATATTTGCGGGAAAAAAGTTAGCCATGGCTCAGAGTTATATCATACAAAAAAGCGGACATAAATCCCTGGGGGTTCATGTCCGTTTTTCTCTTATATTAAATACTCTTCACTGAATGCACAAACTTCTTTCAACCGCTTTTCATTTAATTCCACACCGATACCGGGTCTGTTAAACCTCTTCACTTTTCCTTTTTCGACGACAATCGGTTCATCAATGATATCCTCATCCCAATATTTGGAGGATGAAGAGATATCACCGGGCTTAGAGAATCCTTCCAACGTTGAAAGACTGATATTGTGAGCTCGTGAAACACCGAATTCAATCATGCCGCCGCACCACATGTTAATCCCGTGTTCCCGGCATAGATGGTATATTTCCAATGCAGAATTATAACCCCCGACCCTGCCCAGCTTGATGTTGACCACGCCGCAGCTGCCTAAGAGGACCGCACTCTTCATATCGTGAGGCGTTACAATGCTTTCATCCAGACAAATCGGGGTTCGGAGCTCTTTTTGCAAAATGGAGTGTTCCACGAGGTCGTCCACTCCGAGAGGCTGTTCGATCATTTCCAGACGGAATTTATCTAGTTTCCTGAGATGTTCCGCATCCTTCAGAGTATAGGCTGAATTCGCATCTGCTAATAGCTGAAGATCAGGAAATTCCGTTCTTAGAGCACGGATCACTTTAATATCCGAAGCTTTGGAAATTTTGATTTTTATTCGTTCGTATCCCTCATCGATGAGCTCCTGGGATTGCGCAATCATGCTTTCCACCGAAGCAGTACCGACAACCGCACCGGCCAGTATATTTTCCCGAGTTCCTCCAATGAGACTCCAAAGCGGCTTTTCTTTCTGTCTCGCATATAGATCCCAGACAGCCATTTCCAAAGAAGCCTTCGCCATTGCGTTTCCTCTGACGGTATCAAATAACTTGCGTAACTCCTCCGGACGTGAAACAGGATGACGCTCCAATAATGGAATCAGCACATCCTTCAGCATATGACGGCATGTTTTCACCGTCTCTTCCGTATACCACGGTGTAGAGAAGGCAACAGCCTCACCTAAGCCGACTACCCCTTCCCGGTCCTCTACCTCAATGATCATCCCTTCCCTGTGTTCCACCTTTTGCAGATGAGTGACAAATGGTTTCTTCAACGGCATCGATAGCATGTGAATTCTGATTTTTTTAATATTCATCGCATACCATCCCCTGCTCCCATTGAGTTCTAAGTACTCTTCTCAGAATCTTGTTGGAAGCATTCCTTGGGATTTCATCTACAAAGACCACTTTTTTCGGCTGTTTATAGGCAGCCAGTTTATTTTTACAGAATGAAAGAACATCTTCTTCACTAAGCAGACTTCCACTTCTCTTTACGATAAAAGCACAAGGGACCTGGCCCCACTCATCATTTGGAATTCCTGCCGCGCCAACGTCTTCGATCTCTATATGGGAAGTGAGTACACTTTCTATTTCAGCGGGGTACACATTTTCACCACCGGAAATGATCAAATCTGAACGGCGGTCCAATACGAATAAAAAGCCCTCTTCATCCAAGTAGCCGATATCCCCTGTCGCCAGCCAGCCATTCTCGAAGCTTTTTTGGTTCGACTCTTTTCGTTTATGATAGCCGATTGTCACATTGTGGCCTTTCACCAATATTTCTCCTTCTTCATTGGATGAAGCCGTCTCCCCATCGCTCTTCTTTATCTTCAATTCGGAAGGAAACAGGGGTTTCCCGGCTGAACCCAGCTTTGAAAAGCTGTATTCAGGAGACAGTGTCACAATCTGAGAGGAGGTTTCCGTCATGCCATACGTTTGGAATACAGGGATTTCCTTATCTCTGCAGATATCAAGCAGGGGCAGCGGGGCAGGACCTCCGCCAAGCAGCATGCAGCGGAAATTCTTATGATAGGATCCACTATCCAGCTCCTTCAGCATCCGCTGCAGCATATTGCTGACTGCAGACATGATCGTGATCGAGCCGCTTTTGAGCTCTCCGTTAATCCGTTCAGCATCAAACTGTTCAAATAGGCGTACACCCATACCGTAAATGACGCTTCTCATTAAAATCGAGTAACCGCTTATATGAAAAAGCGGAACGGAACACAGCCAGGTATCATTTTCACTTATACCGAGGTTCAATGAAGAGCCAATTGCACTCCACCAATGGTTTCCATATGTCTGAAGCACCCCTTTGGGAGCTCCCGTCGTTCCTGATGTATACATGACGGAACAGACTTGGTCTAACTGAAAATAATCCTTCACTTCAAAGGTTGAAGGGACTGTTTTCTGTAATTCTGAAAGCTTCACATTTTGGACTGTCCGGCTTTGCAGTTTTTCTTCAAATTGATCATCAATAAGAATGGCAGAAAGATTCATATCCTCGATTTGAAAGGCCAATTCCGCAGGACTTAATCGATGATTCAGAAGTACTGCTGTCAAACCGAGCTGCTGCACGGCATGTATGACAATGACCGATTCAATCGAATTTTTGATCATCAATCCGATAAAAGCAGATTGAGAATCATCATTGAGGTGACTTTTGACCTTCCCTGCCGTTTCAATCGTCAATTCCCACAATTCTTTAAACGTGTATTGGCGGTCATCACTTTTCAAAGCTGTACGGTCGGGAGTCAAATATGTTCGTTGCTTGAGCCAATTCGGCAGCTGTTGAGATGTCATAGCATTTCTTCTCCAATTCTTAAATGGTATGTATCAATATAAAAAACCTGATGAATCTGTCGAGATCCATCAGGCTGCCCTCCATTAAGGGAAACGAGGGAATTGTCCGAAGTCAGGTTTGCGTTTTTCTTTAAACGCATCTCGACCCTCTTTTGCTTCTTCGGTTGTGTAGTAAAGAAGGGTAGCATCGCCTGCAAGCTGCTGAAGTCCTGCTAAACCATCTGTGTCTGCATTGAACGCAGCTTTCAGGAAGCGAAGTGCAGTCGGGCTCTTCTCAAGCATTTCAGAAGCCCATTGAACTGTTTCTTCTTCCAGTTTTTCATAAGGTACCACCGTATTGACAAGACCCATTTCAAGTGCTTCTTCGGCATTGTATTGACGGCACAGATACCAGATTTCTTTCGCTTTCTTATGTCCGATAATGCGAGCAAGATAGCCTGCACCGTAGCCGGCGTCAAAGCTTCCCACTTTAGGACCTGTTTGACCGAAAACTGCGTTATCTGCAGCAATTGTAATGTCACATACGACATGAAGCACGTGACCTCCGCCGATTGCGTATCCTGCAACCATCGCGATGACTGGTTTAGGAATGACACGGATCAGGCGCTGCAAGTCCAATACGTTCAGACGGGGAATCTCATCTTCCCCTACGTATCCGCCGTGTCCGCGAACACTTTGGTCCCCGCCGGAGCAGAATGCTTTTTCACCTGCACCTGTCAGGACGATTACCCCCACGTTAGAATCGTCGCGTGCATAAGCAAACGCATCAATTAATTCCATTACCGTTTTAGGACGAAATGCATTTCGTACTTCCGGTCGGTTAATGGTGATCTTCGCAATCCCATTATATGTTTCATATAAAATATCTTCGTAGTTTCTTTCTGAAACCCATTCAAAAGCCATGTTTGACATCCTCCTTTATGTACTTGAATAAAACTTCCTCTATTATTGTACCAAACTTTCGAGGTTCTTCCACATGAATTGCATGTCCGGTGCCGATAAAAGTAATTATTTCAAAATCAGGATTTTCATCACTCATGTCTTTAGCAATCCGGACAAACTTAAGATCCAATTCACCCGCCATTAAAATCACAGGGACGTTAAGATCGCCCAGCGTCCCCCACCAGGATGCCTGTGCCCCTGTTCCCATCCCTTTCAAACTGTTTGAGAGGCCGACAGGTGATTGCTGAAGACGCTGTTCACGGATTTTCTTTTGTTTAACGCGGGACAATCTTTTCTGGGTGGAAAACAGGGGGATTTCCTCCCAGAAATCAACAAAAGACCGGATTCCTTCATCGAGTATCTTATTGGCGAGTACTTGATCTTTTTCCCGTCTCTCTGTCTGCTCCTCATCTGTCCTCAAACCAGGTGATGCGCTTTCGAGAATAAGGGCGCTAACATAATCGGGGTAGAGGCTGGAAAAGTGAAGAGCCAGCCTCCCACCCATCGAATAACCGATAAAGACAGCTTTCTTTACGCCAAGCTGCTCCAATAAACTGCGGATATCATTGGAAACTGCATCCATTGTATATCGGGCAGCGTCTGAAGGGGAATCACTCTTTCCATGACCAATGATGTCGATTGCAATGCACGTCCAACTCTTCTTAAGATGTTCGGTGATTTCTTCCCACGTACGGGTATCGCCTGTAAATCCGTGAAGAAATACTAAAGGAAATCCTTCTCCTTTAACATCTACAAAATAATTAATCTCATTCGCCTGAAGAATCATAAATTATTCCTCTTAAATTCCCCTTCTATTTCCTGGGAAACAAAATTCCACAATTTACGATGAATTGCTACATTTTCTTCACGATTTGTCAGTACTTCAATGATTTTGATACCTTGGTGTCCTTCAACGCTTTGAAGTGCAGAACCAAACTCGCTCTCTTCTTTCACCAGCGTGTAATGGGCACCATAAAATACTGCGGCTGAGGCAAAGTCAAGATCCATCGGTGTTCCGAAGAGTTCTTCAAAGTAGGTCCCTTCATTTGCCTGAGGAAGGAATGAGAATATGCCTCCACCGTTGTTATTCATGACCACTATGGTGATATCAAGCTGATATTTTTTTGCCACGAGCAGTCCATTGAGGTCATGGAAAAAAGCAAGATCCCCGATCAGCAGATACATCGGGGCGTTTCCTGTGCTCATGCCAAGCGCAGTCGAAACGACGCCATCTATCCCATTGGCTCCACGATTTGCATATATGGAAATATTTCTGTCACTATTGAAAAAGAACGTATCTAAGTCCCGTATCGGCATCGAGTTGCTAGCAAATATCGAAGCCCCGTCAGGCAGATATTCAATCAGTTGTTTCACGGCTTTTCCCTCATTCCAGGGCTGATCTCGTGTCTGCAGGATATTTCTCGAAACATCATTTACGTTTTTCCACTGATGCAGCCATCCCGCTGCATTATGTTCAGCACCCGTTTTCATGTCTATACAAAACAAGT
>NZ_JABMCR010000202.1 GCF_013179555.1 Bacillus haikouensis | reverse complement strand
ATCGTCAGGTATTAAAGCCTTTCTTTGAAGAGGAAATTCCTGATGAACAAGGACACGCATTATACTTAGCAGAAAAAATCAAGACACTGGGCGGAGACCCTACTACGACACCTGCTCCTGTTAAACAGACAGATGATGTAAAGGAAATGCTTGAAGAAGGCCGCAAAGCGGAAGCAGATACGATCGAACGATACAAAAAACGCAAGGAACAGGCTGAAGAATTAGGATTGACTGAACTTGTCATCAAGCTTGAAGATATGATTGCGGATGAAACGCATCACCTTGAAGAATTCGACAGATTGTTAAAAGATCCATCATTCAATTAATAGGATAATAAATGGCCGCTGATCAAGCGGTCTTTTTTACATTCTATTTTATGATTTCAAATGGTGTCCATTCATCCGGAAGCAGGGCTTTATATTTTTGGGTTAAATATCGATCGTCGATCAATCTCAAAACACCGCTGTCTTCTTCTGAACGAATCAGCCTTCCCCCTGATTGGAACACTTTATTTAATCCAGGATACACATAGGCGTAGTCAAACCCGTCTTTCCCCTGCTCACTGTAAAATTCTTTCATGATATCCTGTTCCAAACCAATCTGAGGAAGTCCGACACCGACGATAATGACACCATTTAAGCGATCTCCCTTCAAGTCGATGCCTTCAGAGAAGATCCCACCCAATACGGCCATTCCAATCACGCGCCTCCCCGTATCTGGCTGAAAACATTCCAGAAATGCTTCCCTCTCCTCTTCACTCATATCCGCTTCCTGCAGGAGAAACTCGGCTTCAAGCGAACACTGTTTTAATTCCTCATATGCTTCCCTCATGTATGAATACGAAGAAAAGAACACAAGAAAATTACCACTGTTCTTCAAATAAGCATCAGCAATCGATTGGACAATACGCGGCAAGGTTCGCTCTCTGTCCCTGTAACGTGTCGAAACCGGATCAATCTCTACCTGCCATTGTTCTTTTTCAAAAGGAGAAGGAATAAGGAACCGATAGTCCCCTTCATTTCCTCCCAGTTGTTGATAATAATAAGAAAAGGGATGCAAGGTAGCGGAAAAGAAAATGGAAGAGTGATATGGTTTCGTTATCCCCGCCAGCAGGTTTGAAGGATCGATGCAAAAGAGCTTTATCCCAAGATCCTTAGCTGAGGAGTCAAGAACAAAACGGTGTTCACTTGAGTAAAGCCTGGATATCCGGATGAAACTCAACGAATCGAAGTATAACTGAAGAAAGGTTTGTGACCATTCCTTCCCCGGCTCACCAAGACATTTCTCAGCAATTTCAACAAAAGCCTCAATCTCTTCCGTAAACCCCTGATCCATTTCCTTCCTCCACTCTCTCTCGCCTTTCATTTCTTTTTTCATCGTCAGAAAATGTTTGTTAACAGCACTGATGCATTTCGATAGAGCTTCATGTTCTTTATAAAGATTCTTCACCGATAAGAATGATGATCTCGTCAAAGATGCCGAGAACATCTCCCTTCCCCTGTTCACCAGATTATGTGATTCATCAACCAAAAGCACGGTCTTTTTCTTGCTTTCATCGTTCAATCTCTTCAAGGATACTTTCGGATCAAAAATATAGTTATAGTCGCAGATTACCCCGTCCGTCAAATAAGAGAGGTCAATCGAAAATTCAAAAGGACAAACCTTGTGCTTCAGAGCATAACGCTCGATAACCTCTCTGGTCATGCTCGTTTCATGACTTAGGATATCAATGAGAGCACCGTTGATCCTGTCATAGTATCCATCAGCAAATTCACAGTACTCTTTCTGGCATTTGGTTTCTTCTTTAAAGCAGATTTTATCCCTTGCAGTAATCGTGACAGAGGTGTGGCGCAGCCCTTGTTTTTCAAGTAGCGCAAGAGCCTCCTCTGCAACTGTCCGGGTGATTGTTTTCGCTGTTAAATAAAACCACTTCTCCGCGCCTCCGCCGTCCGCTGCCTTTATTGTCGGAAAAAGAGTAGAAATAGTCTTGCCAGTTCCTGTCGGCGCATTTGCGTAAAGAGATTTTCCTTCATTGATCGTTTTGTACACTGCTCCTGCAAGCTGTTTTTGACCTTTTCTGAATGCCGGATACGGGAAAGAAACAGCAGAAACGCTATCTTGATACTTCTCTCGGTTATTCACAATCACCTTTGCAAAGGGAGTAAAAGACAGAAGCGTGTTCCGGACGGTTTCTTCAAGTTCTTTGACAGTATAAGTTTTTTCAAGTACTTTCACTTGTTCTGTATCTATTTGGATATACGTCAGCTGCACATCGATGAAAGCCAGATTTTTTTCTTTAGACAGGAGGTAGGCGTAGCACTCCGCTTGAGCCCAATGAACACGGGCACCATTTTCTATTTCAGATAGGTCTTTGGAAGTGGATTTGATTTCATCGATTTTCACTCTCTCCTCATCATATAAAATCCCATCGCAGCGCCCTTCCAATATGTAAGAAATGTCTTCTGATATGAATTCACCTTTAAGAAATACCTCTTTTTCATCTCCCTCTTTATAACCTTTTTGCAGAAATTGGTGCAGCCTTGTTCCGATTGTCATCGATGAACGGGCTTGAAACCTCAAGTCGATGCTGCCTCCTTTATAAACGAATTCGACCAGTTCTCGTACTGATACCTTCACCTGTTCCACAACGTCTCGCCTCAGCTTTCTTTTAGGCTCAATTTTGTAATAAGACCCAGCCTGAATATACTTCGCATTTTCCAGGTGACCCGTGAGCATCCTCACACGAGATCAACACAATATTTAACAGGGCTTTCTTTCCAAAAAACACTTCTACTATAGTTGGACAACTCATATGGATGATAGTAGACATGTTATTGAAGCGATCGGAGGATACTGGAATGAAAGTAAGATTCGCCTTTTACTGTATCGGACTCATTTGCCTTTCTTTGGGAGTCTCTCTCATCATTAAAGGAGATCTGGGGGCAGCTCCATGGGATGCGCTGGCCGTAGGGGAATCTTACATACTTCACCTAAGTATCGGGATATGCATCTTTCTCAATGGCTGCATACTGATCGTCATCAATGCATTATTATTGAATGAAAGGATTCAGTGGCTTGCAGCACTCTCGATATTCATCATCGGGATGATGGTCGACTTTTGGATAAAAACAGGGCTTTCACGCATCGAGCCTATCGGTTTTATACAACAGCTTTCTTTTGTGATTGCGGGGATTTTGATCCTTGGCACGGGGATTGCCATCTACCTGCAAGCGAAGCTTCCATCCAGCCCGATGGATACATTCATGATCGCAATCCACCGCCGTTTCGGCCTCAACCTTCGAAATGCCCGCCTTCTGAACGAAGCAATCGCCATTACACTTGCCATGCTGGTACACGGAGCAGTCGGCATCGGCACAGTCATCGTCGCCTGCACCCTCGGTTTCATCATTCATTTCTTCTATCCTATCATGGAACATATGTACGGTAAATGGGATTGAAAAAAATGGCATGGTCCGGTAAACTACTGTCCTTCCAAAAATAAAAAAGAGGGTGGGACAAAAGTGTTTTAGTCTAAGTAAAACCCGAACTGATTTGCCTTCTTACAGGCAAATCAGTTCGGGTTTTTATTTTGTTCAATGTACATTTAGATTTTAGCTCTTTCCAGCGGTTGATTGGAGTGCAAGACGAAGACTCCTGCGGGGAGAGTAGCTTATTGGAAAAGCGGAAGGGCTTTGCTCAGAGGCGGGTGGCATAAGACGAATCGTCCTGGAATGCGCACTTTGCCTTCTTGGTCGGTTTGGCTTAGTCATGTGCCTCTAAGCCCTGCAGCTAGACAAGTGAGACCCCGCAGGCTTGCCGAGGAGACTCACGGGCTCCCCGCGGAAAGCGAAGTCTTACACGGAAATCATTAGCGGTATTAAGAACATACACTGAAATTGTTCGTCTTTATGTCGTGGTTTATTCGTTTTGTCCCTGCCCCTCCCTTCCATCATTTCCTTTTTTTATCAAAAAATCCACAGGAACGGCCAAGCACTGCACTATACCTGACTAAGTACTGACACTATCTCGATTACTAACTTACTTTCCCCTTAAACTTTAACTCTGCCGGTTTGAGATGATTGTATTCGCCTGAAAGGATTTTTTCAATGTCATTGATACTTTCCTTTACGGACACACGTGCTCCTTTGATGCGCGTAAATTCCTCCGCCACATAGAACGGCTGACTGAGATAGGCTTCCAGTCTTTCCCCGATCCTATAAAGCTCAAGATCTGCTTCGGGAAGTTTATCTTCTCCGAGCGAGTTTAATAGAACCCTAATCTCTTTGTAGCGTCTTAGAAGCTTCTTCGCATTTCGATTTACTGCATTATGACGATCCTCCAATGTGTCTTCTTCCACTAAGATGGAGGTCGACTGAACCGGGTGGATGGCAGGATAGATGCCCCGGCTGGCGAGATCGATATCGAAATAGCACAGTGTATCAAGAGGACCATACGGATCATCTTCATCCACTGCCGTTCCACTTGGATCGAATAAAATCGTCGTGATTTCAGGGTAACCTTCCGCTTCAAATCGTTCTCTCAATTCGTACAGATCTCCGGAAACCACAAATGACCGATCGACCTGCAGCACCACTTTTTCTTTATCCTCCCTTAGAGATACTTCAGCAAATGCATCTTCGGCCGAATGTACTTTCGCATCCACAAAGCCTTCAAGGTCACTTATACCCATGAATTCCCGGTCAGGTGTAAGCAGAATCGTCTCATATCCCTCTTCTCTTAAATTTTGTGTGATCTCAGCCAGGACGACCAGTTGGCCGACCTGAGCCCTTGCAACAAATCCATTGATTCCACCTTTTACGATTGGAGCAAATAAATCAATCGGTTTGATCCCCGTTTCAATCATACTTAATTTCCCTCCTTGAATAATCAACTCATCCAGTGAACAATTTGCCAGATTGGCTAATGTAACCAGGGTCCTTACTTCTGCACGCCCGACCGATATCTTACCGGTACAAAGGTTTGAAACAGTTGCCGGTCTCAATCCGACTGCTTTAGCGGCTGTCGTTAAATTGGGGACACGGCGGCGAAGCAATGAAACATTCAATGATAAGCTATCCTGCATAGGAAAACACCTCCTTACTTTATAGAGTAATATTTATTACGCTGAAAATCAATATATTTTTCTTATTAGAGTAATTTTTTTACTTCATAAAGTAATTAATTCTTAAATATTCACGATCTTCAGCTGAATACACTACATATTCTGCGGCAATCAAGAGCATATAAATTTTAAAAACCATTCATTTCCGCCCGCCTCCCATAATAGATATTAAGGAAGAAGAATTCACTTGAACTACATTAAATAAAGGATGACATTCTATGAATCTTAAACTCGGAAATCCTATTAGAAAAACAAGCAAATCAACTTTCATGATTGTGTTTATCCTTTTTACGGTTTGTTTCTTCAGCATTGCCTATTTAATGCCTCCGGAAAAAGGACAAACCCCTCCGTTTTTTGACAATGTACATAGTAAACCGCTTGTGATCGCCCATCAAGGCGGCAAGCTTCTCGCTCCGGGAAATACAATTGATGCCTTTCAACACGCTGAAGATCTGGGTGTGGATGTCATTGAAATGGATATACATATCACCAGGGACGGACATCTTGTGACCATTCACGATCCCACAGTCAATTCCACTACTGACGGGAAGGGAGCAGTTGCTGATTACACGTTAAAAGAACTGCAGCGATTAGACGCTGGCTATGCGTTTCAGGACGCTGACGGCGAATACACGTATCGCGGCAAAGGAGTTTATATCCCTGCACTGGAAGAAGTGTTTCAGCGCTTTCCCCATATGAAAATGAATATCGAAATCAAGGATGACAACCCGCGTGAAAGATTAGATGAAATCACGGAGAAATTAATGAATTTGATAGAGGAATATGAAATGGAGAGTAATGTTCTTATCGCATCTTTTGACCAGACCATCATCGATCGGTTTAAAGAGCAGTCTGAAGGACGTGTCGCCGTGCAGGGTGGAACCGAAGAAGTTAAAAAATTTGTTATTCTGCACAAACTTTTCATGAGGAATCTTTATAAACCGAAAGTGAACTCATTTCAGCTTCCGCTGCAAAAAGATGAAGTTGATTTAACAGATACCCGATTCATCAAGGGTGCTCAAAGGTTGAATATTCCTATACACTATTGGACCGTGAATGATCAATACACTATGAAATTGCTGATCAAAGCCGGTGCTGACGGGATTATCACAGACCGGCCAGATCTTTTACTGAAGCTTCTTGAAAAGAATTAGAAGGGATCGGGGCAGGAAGTTGCATATCTTCTTCAAATTCAAATAGATTTCCAGGCTTCCAATACAATGCATATATCATACTTGTAAAATAATGTTACACATCCAATGATTCTTTATGCCTATATAAGTATATCCCCAGGTTTGTTACGGTGAAGATAAGTCAAATCAACGAAAGTAGACTAATTATGACAGTAAATGTTTTTTTAGATGATTATCGACACTGTCCCCAAGGCTACATTCTGGCGAAAGACATCGATGAATGTATCGATTTGCTTGAGAAATATTCAATCTCTCATCTTTCACTGGATCATGACTTAGAATGCAAAACTAGAAACGGTCTTATGCTCGTACGCTACATGGTGAAGCACAAGTTATTCGCTGAATTCATCACGATACACTCGGCAAACTCTGTTGCCGGAAAGCAAATGTTCAAGTATTTGAAAGAGGCCCAGAATGAAAATCTGATGCCCGGGACGATCCGAATTTCACTGCGTCCTTTACCTCTTAGATAATTTCATATTTAAGAACTGTTCAATTAGGACAGTTCTTTTTTTGATTTTTTTAAGCCCTTTTTCTTTTCCACCTAAACTTCTTTATAATGAAAACAGAAGACTTATATTCCAGAAAGGGAAATAAACGATGGATTTCTTAAAAAAGTTCAGATTTGCCGGCGGAAGAATCGCTAAGACAGGGATTGCTGTTTTTCTGACCGCTTTTATCTGCGAGCTATTAAACTGGCCTGCAATGTTTGCGGTCATTACAGCGATTGTGACAATAGAGCCTACAGCAGCGGACTCAATCAAGAAAGCGTTCATACGATTTCCTGCATCCGCAATCGGTGCTTTATTCGCAGTCCTCATTTCTCCCTTGCTTGGAGATCATGCCATTACGTATGCGCTTGTTGCCATATTGACGATCATTGCCTGCCATAAGCTCAGATTGGATGCAGGGATACTAGTCGCTACATTGACTGGAATTGCCATGATCCCGACGATCCATGATCATTACATAGCGACATTCTTTACCAGACTGGGCACGACCAGTTTGGGATTGATTGTTTCTACATTAGTGAATTTATGGATCCTGCCTCCGAAATACTCAGCTATTATCAGCAGGAACATTCATGATTTGTATGTGAAAACAGGGAATCTCTTGGAAAAAAGAGGACTCGAAGTTCTCCAAAGCCAATCCTTGCATCGCGACACAAAATTTATTTTCAATGACATCACTCGGGAAATCGATAAGACGAATACCCTTTGTGACTATCAGAAAGAAGAAATGAAGCTGCACCGTTCCAGCCGAAAAGAGCTGCGATGCCTTCATCATCAATTTAAAAAGCTCAATCTTTTACGGCAGATTCATTTCCACATC
>NZ_JABMCR010000201.1 GCF_013179555.1 Bacillus haikouensis | reverse complement strand
GATTGTGACCCGTACTGTACTTGGATATCCAAGCAGGGTTCCTGAGCGGACGAGGATACCCCTTTTGACAAGCTCGGAAGATACATGGTCACCGTTTAGACCCGTGTCCACCATGATGAAGTTCGACTGTGACGGAAAATAGCTGACTCCCAGACGTTGAAACTCTTTTTCCAGGAATTCGCGGCCTTTTTGATTTTTATGAGTGCATTCCCGGATGAATTTCTGATCTTCAAGTGCGATGACCGCCGATCGCTGAGCGACCATGTTTACGTTGAATACATCTTTCACCTTTCTCAGCTGTTCAGCGATTTCTTCATTCATGACGCCGAACCCGATACGCAGTCCTGCAAGCCCATAAATCTTCGAAAAGGTTCGGAGGACGATCAGGTTCTCATACTGGGACAACAATGGCAGGGTTTCGAGATAATCATCCGTTGTGACGTATTCCATGTATGCTTCGTCCACGACCACTAATACATGGGAAGGGATGCTTTCGATGAATTGCAGGAGCTCTCTTTTTCCGACGATGGTCCCTGTAGGATTGTTCGGGTTGCAGACGAAGATGAGTTTTGTTTTAGAAGTGACCGCTTCGCCCATAGCTTTCAGGTCATGCGTTCCGTCTGCCAAAGGAACAATCACAGGGGAGCCTCCTTCGAGGAATACGTTCGTCTGATACCTTGGAAACGTCACATCCGCCATGATCGCTTCGTCTCCACAGGTCATATAAGCCCTGGTCAGCAGCCGGATGACTTCATCTGAACCGTTTCCGAATACGAGCTTTTCTTTTTCCACTCCCAAAAAGTCTGCGACTTTGTTCGAAAGCTCGATTGCCGCCCCGTCCGGGTAAAGAAAAAGATCGCCGTCTTGTTCTTTGAACCATTTCTTCACATTCGGTGAGCAGCCATAGATGTTCTCATTTTCCGAGAGCTTTCTGATCGTGCTCAAACCATGCTCTTTTTGCAGATCGGCTAATGTTTTCCCCAACACATAGGGCGCGATATGCGTCACCGCTTCTCTCGTTTTAAATTTAAGTGCCATACGTGATCCTCGCCTTCCTCATGGATGAAGGGGGCTTACCCGTTTCGAGTGAAAGCTCTCTTCCCCACTGAATACTGCCTTTGGCGTTTATTCAGCAGAAATCTGCTATACTCTCACGGGTTAACCCCCTGACCGGTCCCTTTGACCCCAATATCTCTCGAATTATCTCTATTTATCTCTTTCTCTATTTATATTTTCTCTGTATTTTAACGTCCGGGATAAAGCTGTACGCTTTGATGTGGTTCCTATAGATTCCCGCGGCGTTCCTGTTCACGTTCGATTGATTCGAATAATGCTTTGAAATTTCCTTCCCCAAATCCTCTTGCACCTTTGCGCTGGATGACTTCGATGAACAGTGTCGGGCGGTCGACAATCGGTTTGGTGAAGATTTGAAGGAGGTATCCTTCATCATCGCGGTCTACTAGGATATTAAGCTCTTTAATTTTCGAAATCTCCTCATCGATTTCACCTACGCGTTCAGAGAGCATTTCATAGTAAGAGTCCGGCGTGTTCAGGAACTCGACTCCGTTTTGTTTTAATATACCGACCGTCTTTACGATGTCTTCTGTCAGGATCGCGATATGCTGGACACCCGGTCCTCCGTAGAACTCAAGGTATTCTTCGATTTGGGATTTTCGTTTCCCTTCAGCAGGTTCGTTGATCGGGAACTTGATTCGTCCCCCGTTGTGCATAACCTTGGACATAAGCGCCGAGTATTCAGTCGTGATATCTTCGTTGGTGAAATGGCGCATTTCCTTGAAGCCCATCACTTTTTCATAATATTCGACCCACTCTTCCATTCTCTCAACATTTCCAACCACATGGTCGACTGCAATGATCCCTGCATCCTCATTGCTTAACGCAGTGTCGTATTTTTCAAATCCCGGCATGAAGATACCTTTGTAATCCTTGCGCTCGATCAGAGTATGGACCGTATCCCCGTATGTACCGATTACGGCTTTTTTCAGGGTGCCTTCATCATCTTCAATGGTTTGAGGAGGCATGATTTCAATTGCACCACGTTCCACCGCTCCAGTGTAAGCCTTTTCAACATCGTCCACCACAAGAGCGATATCTTTAATCCCATCTCCATGCTTATGGATGAACTGTGCAACCCGGCTGCCTTCATGCAGGCTGCCTGTCACGACAAGGCGGACTTTATTTTGCTGCAGCACATAGGACACAGTATCGCGGTTTCCTGTTTCAAGCCCGGAATAAGCAACGGTTTTAAATCCGTAAGCCGTGCAGAAGAAATGAGCTGTCTGCTTTGCATTTCCTGCATAGTACTCTAGATAATCAACATCCCTTACCGGAAATAGCTCTTCTACTTTTTCTCTTTTCTTCGCCGTATTCTCTTGCATTCTAATCCCTCCAGATAATTTTATATATTCTGAATTAATAGTAAGTAATTCCTCGCTACTTCTCAAGAGCGGCCGGTGAAGCTTAAACGCTTTTCTGCAATAAAGTACGTTATCTCCCTGCTGTTTCCTTTTTGCGCGGGGCGAGATGAATTGCAGTTCCCTTCAGTCCTTCCACCGCTTCCAACAGACTTTCACCAAATCCTGGATGTGCATAGAGTGGAAAGATGAAATCCTCATCCCTTGCTGCCATTTCAAGCCCGAGTACCCCGGATTGAATCAATTCCACCGCTCCTGCTCCGATCATATGAACACCAAGTATCAAGTCGGTTTTCTTATCACAGACGATTTTAACCAGGCCATCAGAAGAACCTGTCACACTTGCATACCCGTTTCCTCTTACAGGAAATTCGCTCACAGCAACCGTATAGCCTGCTTCTGCCGCATCCCTTTCGTTCAATCCTGCACAGGCCACCGGCGGCGTGAGCTGGATGACAGTCGGAATATGCCGGAGATCGACTTCCGGCTGCCCGCCGGATATGGCTTCAGCGGCTGCTTTCCCCTGCTTGATCGCTTTTACTGCTAGGGACGGTCCTTCTGTCATATCCCCGACTGCCCAGAGTGATCCGATAGAAGTTTGGCCTATCCGGTCGGTTTGGATATACCCTTCCCCGGTCAATTCAATCCCCAGTCGGTCAAGGCCAAGTTTTTTCAGGTTCGGCTTCACTGTTCCGCTTACAACAAAGTGGCTGCTTTCAATCGAGAAGATTTCATCATTTTCTTTTTTCAGGACGGTAAGTACCCTGTCACCTGAACAAGAGACTTCCTGAAGAACGCTCTCTTTCAGTACTGTGATTTTTTGCTTCTTAAAAAGTCTCAGGATTTCCTTGGAGATGGAAGAATCGAAAGGCAGCTCTTCCGGTAAGATAAGCGTCACTTTAGTGCCCAGCACAGCGAACGATGAGGCGATTTCAAGTGAAACATAGTCCGTTCCATAAACGGCAAGCTCATCCGGAAGTACTTCCATTGCAAAAATTTCGCGTTCTTTTAGTATTCTTTCAGAGTCGAATCCAACACCCGCCGGATAATGGAATTCCCCGCCGGCGGCGATGATTGCGTGTTTGAAGTTATACAGGGTAAAGTCGTGTCCGTTTTCTACACCGATTCTAGTTTCAGACAGAAAAGATGCGGTTCCTTTCACTATTTCAACCCCGTTTGCTTTACAAAGCGTTTCCACACCTTTTCGCAGCTGTGTGATCTTTTTTTCTCTATACTCTTGAAGAGTGCTCATATTCAACTTTGTTCCTGTAAATTCCATTCCCAGTTCGGACAGATGACCGAGCTTTTTATATTCCTGTGCAAAATGGGTGAAGATCTTGGATGGGATACAGCCCTTGTTCAGGCAAGTTCCGCCGAGTTCTGCTTTCTCAATGAGGGTGACACTGTGTCCCAGGCCAGCAGCCCTGATGGCTGCATGATATCCACCCGGACCCCCGCCGATGACGATGACATCTTTGTCTTCCGTGATTTCTCCTACTACCATTTATATCAACTCCAGAAGCAAAGTTTGAGGCTCTTCGATGAGATCACGAAGACGATTCGTAAAGCGTACTGCGTTCCCGCCATCCGTGACGCGATGGTCAAATGACATCGACACATTCATCATTGATCTGATGACGATTTCATCTTGATCATTTACCACCGGACGTTTCTTCGTCTTATGGAAGGCGAGCAGGCCTGTCTCAGGTTCATTGATGATTGGTGTCGCTCCAATCGAACCATTCAATGGACCGACATTGCTGACTGTAAATGTCCCCCCGCTTATGTCTTTGAGGGTAAGCTTATTTTCCTGGGCTTTGAATGTCAATTCCTTCATTTCCTGATGAATGTCCTTCATTGATTTCGATTCGACATTCTTGATGACAGGCACGATCAAACCGTCTTCAGTATCTGTCGCGATTCCGATATGGTGTTCCTTTTTGAGATGAACACACTCGTTTCTTTCATCAAGTAAAGCATTGAAGATCGGAAATTCTTTTAGGCAAACTGAAATGACCTTGATGAAATAAGCCCCCATCGAAATGGATTGCCCGCTGGTTCTCAACGTTTCTTTCCATTCTAATAGATTCGTAACGTCTATCTCTTCAAAATGTGTGCAATGTGCAATGGTTCGAAGGGAATGTGACATCTTGGATGCGATTTGCCTGCGTCTTCCTTTGAATGGGATCGTGTTTGGTTCATGATTGGAAGCAGCTGGCAGAACCGGCTTTGCCTCGAGCTCAGTGTCAACGCTTAATGGGTTTTCGGGTGATGGGACTCTTTCCCCTTGAATAAAGGAGTATACATCTTCATCCAGTATGCGTCCGCCCGCTCCGCTGCCGCTGACTGAATCCAGGTCGACCCCATTTTCTCTTGCTATCTTCCTTGTATACGGGGAAGCAAGCACCCTCCTTGCCCGGATTCCCTGGGGCTTCTTTGGTGTCGTGACTGCTTCTGTAACACTGTCTTCCCTTTCCATCAGCAGGACGGTAGTTCCGACTGGAATCGTTTCTCCCTCTCCTACCCTCAATTCTTTGATTCTTCCAGAAAAAGGAGCAGGTATCTCTGCAGTCATTTTATCCGTTTGCACTTCCACCAGAGGCTGATCCGCTTTGACGGTGTCCCCTGCTTTCACAAGAAAGTGATTCACATTCGCTTCCGTCATGCCTTCTCCGATATCGTGAAGCTTGACTTCCATAAACTCCCCCCTTTTCACTTTCAATCTAGTATTCTGCCACTTTTTTCACTGCCTCAATTACCCGTTTCTGGTCTGGCAGATAAAAATCTTCATATCCGAAGTACGGAACAGGGGTGTCGAAGCCGGTTACCCGTTCCACCGGTGCTTTTTGATATAAGAAAGATGTATCATTGATGATCGCGAGTACATCATTTCCGACCCCGCCCGTTGCATGGGCTTCATGGACAACGACCGTCCGTCCTGTTTTCTGGACAGAGCTTGAAATCAGGTCTTTGTCGAGCGGATAAAGTGTTCGGAGGTCAAGAACTTCACAGGAGATGCCCTGCTCCATAGCTTCTTGCGCGGCATCTTGCGCGACTTTCACCATGGCACCCCAGGCGATGATCGTCACATCTTCTCCTTCACTCACTACCTTGCCTTTTCCGATTTCGACCGTATATTTTTCTTCCGGGACTTCTTCACGGGAAGAACGATAGTTCCTCATCGGTTCAAGAAAGAGGACCGGATCCGGATCTTCAATTGCAGCAATCATTAGACCTTTCGCATCATACGGACTTGAAGGACAGACCACTTTGATGCCGGGCATATGAGTGAAAATCGCCTCGGTACTGTCCGAATGGATTTCCGGAGCTCTTACGCCTGCCCCATATGGAGCTCTGATTACAATCGGGCATGTGTAATGACCAAGTGTACGGGAACGCAAACGGGAGGCATGGGTCATGATCTGCTCATAGGCCGGATAAATGAACCCCATGAACTGGATTTCGGCTACCGGTCTGTACCCGTTCACAGCCATTCCGATCGCAGCACCGATAAAACCGGCTTCACTTAACGGAGTATCCATCACCCTATCCTCACCGAACTCCGCCTGAAGTCCTTCGGTCGCCCTGAATACACCGCCGTTGGTTCCGATGTCTTCCCCCATCAGCAGCACATCATCGTGTTCTGCGAGCATTACCCTCATCCCATCGGTGACGGCCCCGACCATGGTGAGCATCTTTGTCTTCGTTAATGTACTCATCGGATCACTCCTCTCATGCTTTTCAGGAGCTTTTCTTTTTGTTCCCGGATTGTCCACGTAGGGGTTTCGAACACATAGTCAAATATCACACCCGGGTCTGCCGCAGGATACGCCTCCAGCTCCTCGACTGCGAGATCCACTTCTTTCGCACATTCCTTTTCAACGGAATCCATCCACTCCTCATCAATCCAGCCTTTTTTCTTCATGAACTTCACGAGCCTGTCTACCGGATCATTGTTCCGGCGTCTCGCATCACTTTCATCCTGGTCCCGATACTTAGTCGGATCATCCGCAGTCGTATGTGCACCATACCTCCATGTGACGGACTCGATCAACGCAGGACCATCCCCGTTTCTCGCTCGTTCCAGAGCCTTTTTCGTTTCAAAATACACAGCGAAGATATCATTGCCGTCTATCCTCGCACCCGGAATATCGTAGGCCAATGCTTTCTGGGCTATGGTTTTTGTCTTCATTTGTTTGTTCATCGGGACCGAAATGGCGTAATGATTGTTCTGATTTAAAAAAACAACCGGTGCTTCCCACACACTGGCAAGGTTCAAGCCTTCATGGAAATCCCCTTCTGAAGTAGCCCCGTCCCCAAAATAAACAATGGCGGCATTCTTGGTTCCTTTCCTTTTTTCTGCATACGCTGCCCCTACTGCATGAGGAAGCTGCGTGGCAATTGGGATTCCCGGGGTAAAGATATTCTTACCTTCCGGAGGTACACAGCCTTCATTTCTTCCTTTCCAGAAAAGGAGGATATTCAGCAAGGATTGGCCGAATGTCATGGCGGCCCCGTGATCACGGTAGGTCGGGAACAACCAGTCTTTTTCGTTGAGGGCGAGTGCGGTTCCCACCTGTGAAGCCTCCTGTCCCTCAAAAGGTGCATACGTTCCGATCCGCCCTTGCCGCTGAAGGCTCACTGCTTTACGGTCAAAGGTGCGTATCCTGATCAAATGTCTGTAAAAATGACGGGTTAATTCTTCAGAAATCTCGTTTTCATACTCGTTTCGAATAAGCTCTCCCTGATTATCCATCACCTGGATCATTGGAAAATCCTCGATCATTTCATCACCTCGTGTGGTGGTTATTTTTTGTTTTTTGGATCCAGTTCCAGCGCCTAGCTCCTCGAGTTTCCCGAAGTGCTTGTCGGAGCTGACCAAGGCGCCTCCACATTTCTTATTGCCTTACCGCCCATTTCGGGCGTTTCATATGTGAGAAGAAGCTGTTTCTTCTGGAGCGGGAGTGGATGCGGTCTTCGCAGAACCGGTCCGCTGCTTCCATCGTGGTCATCTGCTGGTTCTCTGCTTGCAGGTAGATATTCTGAAGGGTGTTGTAAATGGCACTTGTCTTTTGCAGGACACGTTCTTTGTTCGGTTCATATAATTCATCCGCCACCTGGATCAGGCCGCCTGCATTAACGATATAATCCGGTGCGTAAAGAATTCCTTTTTCATGGAGCTTCAATCCGTGGGACAGATCCAGCAGCTGATTATTGGCAGAACCGGCGACTGCTTTTACTTTTAATTGATCGATCGTATCATCATTGATGATGCCGCCGATTGCACAAGGAACGAATACATCGGCATCAACGGAGTAAATTTCCTCGCCTGATACGACTTTGATGGCAGCCCCCATGTTTT
>NZ_JABMCR010000200.1 GCF_013179555.1 Bacillus haikouensis | reverse complement strand
TCTTTTCCCTCATCTGGCTCCAAGATTATTCATTATATTTGGCAATCAGTTCATTCAAACCCTCCTGATTCTGGTTCATCTTGGCTTATTCCATCTGTTTTTAGGCGGAACCATTATCACAGGGGGGGACATGCCTGACCCGCCGAAATCGGGGACATTTGAATGGTCAGGATTAATAAGCTCTGCCAGGTATTCACTCATGACAGGGAAATATTGGATTGTTGTCGCCCCGCTTGTCGCGTTTATGATTGCCATCATCGCCATGCAGCTCATCGTTCAGGGAGTGAAGGAAATCCAGCAGCAGAAGGTTGGGGTGCTTGTTAACAAGAGCCCTATCAAAACAAAGAACAAGCTGTTAGTCGAAAAGAAAACATACCAGCCGGTATTTGAGGATTTTCAGCGTACTAAGCAGCAAAATGTTAAAGGATAGGAGGAGAAATAGGATATGAGCGGGAAAAGCCCGAAACTGCCACTGACAGATGAAGAAAGAAAATCTCTGCGCAGGGAAAAGTTAAAGCTGAGCGACCTATACGAACATACTCCTGAAGACTTGAGTGACAGATTAAATATATCGGTTGACAGAGCACGGTATCTAGTCGGGATGGCCATCTTTCAGAGGATTCCTTCAATCGGTCCGAACATGGCCCAAAATGTAGTGGAAGATCTCCAATACTATTCATTTAAAGAGATAAAGGAAGAAAAAGGAGAAGAACTCATCCTGAGGCTGGAGAAGAAATACGGTGTATGGATGGATCCTTGCGTGGAAGATTCCCTAAGATGTATCGTCCATCATGCCCGCCATCCCGGCAGTAAGAAGAACTGGTGGGACTTTACAGCAGAAAGAAAAGCATACAGGAAAAAACACGGCTACCCGTCCGACCGTCCGACAAGGGCCTGGGATGCGCGTTAAGTGATTTTTAAATAACGGGGAGTGTTCCGTCAACTACGGTGAACCATTCTTGATTTGACGAGAAATCAAAAATTTTTGTGATTCATTATGTCTCCTATATAATCAAAGAATAAGAAAGGAGAGGGTCACATGGATTGTGCTATTGTTACTGGTGCCACTAGGGGGCTCGGCGATTCAATCGCAAAACTTTTCATTGAGAAAGGAATTTCGCTCGTCAATGTTTCGAGAACGGAGAATGATTCATTAAGGGAGCTTTGTGAAGCAAGAAGTGTCTCTTATAAGTTCTTCCAATGCGATCTGGCTGATCCACAAGAAACAGAAGAGATGATAAGAGAAGCGGGAAATCATGTATTCAGCTTGAAAGCAGACAGAATCTATCTCATTCAAAACGCCGGAGTCGTGACGCCGATCAATCCTTCAGGGCAGGTGGATAATAGAGACCTCGAGAAGAGCGTGCATGTGAATCTGCTGTCCCCCATGATTGTGACGAATGAAATCCTGAAGGTTTCACAAGGGTCCGGGAGCCAGCTGATCATGGTCAACGTCAGCTCAGGGGCAGGCAGCAGACCTGTTTACGGCTGGAGTACTTACTGTTCCACAAAAGCGGGAGTCAATATGCTGACAGAAACGGTGAGTCTGGAACTTTCAAAGAATGGAAGCCGGCATAAAGTCATTGCTTTCAGTCCAGGGGTAATGGATACGGATATGCAGGGAACAATCCGTTCCTCTTCAGAAGAATCATTTGCAGATGTTGAAAACTTTAAAAGATACAAAGAGCAGGGTATGCTGAGAAACACGGATACAGTCGCAGAGGTTCTTGTGAAACTTGTGACTGAAACGGAAATCGAATCTGGCAAGCTTTATCATGTAAATGATTTATTATAAAAGTTTATTATTTGTTGGCAACATAATGAAAGAGGCTGGGACAAAACTATAAAACCACAGTCTAAAGACGAACATTTTGAGTAGTCTCTAAACACCGCTAATGATTTCCGTGCAAGATTTCGCTTTCCGCGGGTAGCCCGTGATCCTCCTCGGCAAGCCCGCGGGAGTCTTCGCCTTGCACTCCATTCAACTGCTGAAATAAGCTGTATCTATATATGTATTTAAACTAAAAACCCGAACAAATTTTCCAGCTAGAAGGCAAATTTGTTCGGGTTTTACATATGCTAAAACACTTTTATTGCAACCTCTTTTTTTGCTTTAAGAACGCACAGTGCCCGGCTTCGCTGCTTTCGAACGTGTAAACTTCGGCAGTGCAAATCGAATGGCAATTAAACCGCATACCGCTGTTAATACAGGATAGAAAGCATATGGGAGAACACTTAATGGAGAGATTCCTGCCGTTTCTGCCACTAATAAAGCCTGCGCACCGTAAGGGATCAATCCTTGTACGGAACAAGAGAAAATATCCAGTATGCTTGCAGATTTCCGTGCATCCACTCCATAATTTTCGCCGATTTCTTTTGCAAGAGGGCCGGCAATAATAATAGAAATGGTATTGTTGGCCGTACATAGATTTGTTGAACTTACCAGTCCCGCTGTTGCCAGTTGAGCACCTTTGGGAGAACGGATCTTACGGGTGGCATGATAAAGAAGTGCCTGAATGCCACCATTATAACGGATCAATTCGACAACTCCGCCGATCAGAACAGTCAGAATCACAATTTCAGCCATTCCCGTCATTCCATCTGTGATACTTCCAAAATAACTCGAAGGTGTAAAGCTCCCATCAATAAATCCGATGATTCCTGAAAAGATAATGCCTCCCAATAAAACTACAAACACATTCAAACCTGCCAATGCACCGACGATGACCCCCAGATAAGGAAGGATTTTCACCCAATCATAGGTCTCTGTGTTTACAGTAGATTGGTTACCTGCGGTGATAAGGAATAAGATCAACATCGTGAGAATTGCTGCAGGAAGAACAATAAAGAAATTCACCTTGAATTTATCTTTCATTTCCGTTTTCTGTGTACGTACAGCTGCTATCGTTGTATCAGAAATGAACGATAGATTGTCACCAAACATTGCACCCCCGATTACGGTTGCCATTGCAACAGGCATGCCGATATCAGTACCTGTACTAATTCCGACACCGATCGGGGCGAGTGCCGCAATTGTCCCCATTGAAGTACCCATGGATAATGAAACAAAGGCAGCTATTAAAAACAATCCTACGATCAGAAGGTTTTCCGGCAGAACAGATAGAGCCAGGTTCACAGTTGAATCAACAGCGCCCATCTTTTCAGCTACTCCCGAGAATGCCCCCGCTAATAGGAAGATAAACACCATTATCATGATGTCAGGATGTCCTGAACCTTTAGCAAAGCGTTCCACTTTAGCATTCAGGGATTCCTTTCGATTCATAAGAAGCGCCACAATAGAGGCAATCAAAATAGAAACTAATACTGGAAAGGCATAAAAATCACCTGTGATGACCCCGGCACCCAGAAAGAGTGAAACAAATATGAGTAATGGCAGTAATGCCAACAGGTTACCTTTTTCTTCAAACATTCAAACAACTCCTTTTGTCTATTGCTTTCGTGATGATGACCTATTTAAAGGTGTGGACATTTACCAGCTATTCGATGCCGCGCAATAAATAGTGCCGGAGACCAGCAAGCATGTCCAATCGATATCGACTCTTCATTATCCGGTCGATAATAATAAAAACCTCTTCTAAACAAGAAGAGGTTTCCAATATAGAAACACTCTCCTTATCTTTCAAGCATCTCTGCTTGCTGGATGTGGCACAGCACTCATGTTGAGTCCGCTGCCGAGACATCTTTGGGCCAGTCCCTCCGTCTCTCTGGATAAGAAGAATTCATATATTTATCTGTGAAATTATACTTACATACTTTAAGACGTTTAAGAAAAAAAGTCAAACGGAAATTTGTACACTATATCTAAGGGAGGAGGGAAACCAGGGGCGCCACACTTGTTGAGTTGGATTTGGACATGTTGATTCAGAAAGATTTTTCACTGATTCCGGCCTTTAATAGGTCAAAGGATTTATCCAGAAAAAGGAACGATTTTATTTACAACTCTCTTGAATAGGACTAGTATTATAGGGATAAAAAAACATCTGGGGGATACGGAAGTGGAAAGAAATATACGAAATCAAGTCTTTACTCTCCAAGGTTTTTATTTTTTAACCTTTTTTGGCGTTGGAAGTTTATATCCGCTGTTAAGTGTATATCTGAGTGAAAGTGTAGGATTGAATGGATACCAGATTGGGACAATTATGTCGATCGGGCCGATCATGATGATTTTCTTTCAGCCTGTCTGGGGCATGGTCAGTGACGCGACCAACCGGCCGACACAGGTGCTTGCCTTTACTTCATTGGTTGCCGGCATATTTGCCCTCGGGTATCTCGTGACCGATCTTTATTATGGGCTTCTTCTTATTGCAATCTTTGTAGCAGTTTTCCAGAGTGCGATTATACCGGTTTCAGATAGTATCAGTCTGAAATATACGAGTAAAGTCCGTTACAACTATGGAAATATACGTTTATTTGGTTCACTGGGTTTCGGTGTGGCGGTTTATGTGATGGGAAGGTTATCTGAAGGTTTCATAGGACCAACCATCATTTTCTACGCATTCTTCATCTGTCTTGTGCTTTCAGCCGTACTGGCTTTCCGTTTCCCAAAGGAACGTGCTGCGTCAAAGCTTGATTTGAAGGCTGGGATGAAGGAACTGTTCGGACTGAAGAAGTTTTTAATCTTTTTGTCCGTCACTTTCATGGTGTTCGGTCCGAATTTGGCTAATAATACATATTTCGGATTATTCGTTGAAGACTCCGGCGGCACTTATGCGGGAATCGGACTTGCTTTCTTGATTGCCGTACTGTCCGAAGTACCTTTCATGAGAATTGCAGGCAGCTGGATTGACCGCTTTGGTTTATTGACGGTAGCGGCATTAGCAGGGGCTGCGTCCCTGGTCCGCTGGCTGTTTTACTTCACCGAACCCAGTCTTTGGCTTGTATACAGCTCAGCTGTCATGCAAGGCCTCGCAATCGGTCTTTTTGTTCCGGCAGGACTGCGTTATATAAGGGAAATCACTCCTGCTCATATCACAGCTACAGCGGTCACCATTTATTCGGCGATTGGAAATGGACTGGGGAATTGGTTCAGTACCTTTGTAGGAGGATTCATACTTGAATCATACTCAATCTATGCGGTATATCTGTTCTTTGCATTACTGTCTTTCCTTGGGATTGTCTTTTGTTTTGTATTAATGAAAGAAGAGAAGAAAAAAGTTCTTGCCTATTAATCTAAAAACGATGAGGCTGGGACATAAATAAATCACAAAAATCAAAAGACGAACAATAACAGGATAGATGGTTTTTGATACTGCTGCCGGTTCCATCCATAACTTCGCTTTCCGGGCTGACGGCGAGCCTCCTCTGAGCTGAATGCACTCCAATCAACGGCCTGAACAGTTAAAAAAATCAACAAGCTTTAACGGAACCTACTAAAAAATCCGAACTAATTCGAATTCTAAATATAGAATTTTGAGTTTTAGTTCGGATTTTTCTTCGACTAAAACACTTTATCTCAATTTCATCGTTTACTTGGTATTTATATATTGTGCAGAGATTCCTTTTTATTTTCCTGGAATAATGTATGTAAGGAATAAATCCACTTTATTAATTCCTTTTCTTTGCGTGTGATATTAATTTCAGTTGTTAGAGCAGCAGCATTCTTGGCGTTACTGAAAATGGATGCTGCTTTTATAAAAAATACTAAGAAAAGAGTTCTGATTAAGCCTGGATACACTCAGACTCCTGCGGGACTCGTGTCCAGGGTTAGCCCCCTGCAGGGTGAAATGCGAAGTGTATTCAAGCTGAGGACCACATGATAACCATCTATCTCAAAGTGCCTGAGAAAGAAATAGTGCAGTGGAGAAATAATTTCAATAAAATTTTTCCGTTAGAGGTTTGAATTTTCTCAAAAAGAGGTACAAAAAGAAATAAGTAAAATAAATCAATCAATCAACTAACATATACTAAATCATTTAAATCGAAACAAACGCATCATAATCGAAAAAGGAGAGAGATCACATGAATAATAACTTCCTGTACTCAAAAAACAATGCGAATCTTGGAGATAAGATTGAATTTAAGCGAAAGAAGCATATCGTGAACGGTGTGGTAACTTCGTTAAGAGAAAATACAGTCATCGTAAGCGTGGAAAATAATGATGCGAAAAAACTGGACCTTCCCGATCATCAGACGGTTGTGTCCCACAAAAATTATGTCATTGTGGAACGGGCAGATACAGAAAAACATCCGGTATTCGTTTATGACGGTTGGAACAGTGCATTAAAAGCATAGAAAATAAAAGGCTGACCTCCCAACTGAATGGGGTGTCAGCCTATTTTCTATGTCGAGCTCCAGGGCTTAGAGGCCCATGTCATAAGCCAAATCGACCAAGAAGGCAAAAGGCGCCTTCCCGGCCGATTCGTCTTAAGCCACCCGCCTCAGAGCAAAGCCCTTCCGCTTTTCTTATTGTCCAGCTGCAGGGCTTAGAGGCCCATGTCATAAGCCAAATCGTCCAAGAAGGCAAAAGGCGCGCCTTCCCGGCCGATTCGTCTTAAGCCACCCGCCTCAGAGCAAAGCCCTTCCGCTTTTCTTATAGCCTGCCTGCATATTCTTCGACCATTTGTTTGGTCACTAGTTTCCGTTGGGGCACGACTCCCTGCCGGGCAAGGGTATTGATCTTCTGTGTGACTTCGTTGATCCGGCCGGTTGAGAATGCATCTCCAGCCTGACAACGTTTCACGGCTTCGTCGATTGCTAGTTCTCTTTCTTCGTCTAACCTAATGAATTGTTGTACAAGATGATTTTGTTTAGTGGAATGTTTGGTAATGGCCTTATGTACACTCATGTCTTCAATCCTCTCCGTCCGGAATATTCTCTGTCTTTATTATGCTTTTTTATAGTTGAAATGGCAATGCTCGTTTTCTCATTCATCCCGATTCACAAATATATCCTGCACAAGTTTAATTTTATATGAGAAAAGCTGCTTCAATAATGGATACTAAAATATACCAATTATTTTGTTGACTTGCACGGTTTATTTTAGTAGTTTCAAAGTAAGCTGCAGGAAAGGGTGGAGTGGGTGAAATACGCATTGATTCGTACAAGTTTCCTTAGTATACTCTGGGGCGCATACATATACAATTCTTCTGATGATTTACTCTCGCTCATCTTGCATCTTCTGATCTGCTCTCTTTCCATTGCACTTTTTTTTATTACACCTATTACCGGAAGCCCTCTATTTTTCTATATATGCCAGCCTCTGCTTCTCTTAGTATCAACTTTATTAGGCTCTGAACCGGCTTTAGCCTGGAGTATTTTATGTTACTTTCATCTTGAAGCAAGCATCTTACTACAACCGTCAAAGTATCGTGTTTTCTTTTACAGTACGCTCATCTTCTTTGGAATTGAAGCATATCTTTTTTTGAATTCATATCCACCGGCAGCTCTGTCCATCTTCGTCATGTTTTTCTTCGTTACGCTGAAATTTAATGAGGCAAGTGCAGATATGAAGGAACAAAAGCTCCTATATGATCAGCTTTTAGGGGAATACAGAAAGATGAAAAGGATTCTTTATGTCACAGAACGAAATTCAAGAGCAGAAGAAAGAACAAGGATTGCAAGGGACATCCATGACTCTGTGGGTCACAATCTTACAGCGCTCCTGATGAAAATCGAGATGTTATCAATCCAGCATGGAGATCACCACTTCAGGGATTTGAAAGACCTTGCATCAGATAGCCTGGAAGAAACAAGAGAAGCGGTGAAAGCACTTAAAGAAGGAGATGTTGAAGGGATTCAGTCTGTCATCCAGTTAATAAGGAAGCTGGAATCAGAAAGTG
>NZ_JABMCR010000020.1 GCF_013179555.1 Bacillus haikouensis | reverse complement strand
TTCAACAAGAGCTTCATATACCTGAATGAAATCAGTGAATTTTTCTTCAGGGCTAGGAAAACGGGTGTCCAGCATAGCCGCAAATGTAAAACGATGATGTGATTTTAAAGTGGAAAAAACGCCAACTTCCTTTTTAATGAAATCTGCCATTTCTTCAAAACGATCTCCGTCATACACCTTGTTATTCGTCACATAAAGGGAGGCAATCATCATGAGGGAACGAGCGTCTGACACCTTCCAGCGCATTCTCTTTTTTAAATCTGTAAAAATGTCTTTATAAGTCTCAATCTTGTTCATCACTACCACGTCCTTCTGAGAAGTTATTTTTAGTATACATACGTCTAAAAAGATGGATAAGTTTCGTTATGTGTGAGATTGTTTAAATATGGAAATACAAATATCATCGAGGAGGAGCATATGATTCATCTCGTATTCAGTCAGTCAGTAGCTGGCTGCATTAAAATCGCGTTAAGTAACCTGGGGCTCAGCAGTACTTATAACATTCATGCCCTATGGGATTATTTCTCTGCCGGACCGATTAAGGACTTGCATTGTGAAAAAGGTATAGAAGAGAGGTTTCAGTGGAAACACAAACACCTCATCAACGAGTTAAACCAGTTTGAGGAATGTGAAACGAATTATTATGAAACGTGGAAGTATCTGGACTCGATTCCGAAGGGAGAATCCATCACGATCTGGGCTGGTGAAAATGCACTTGAGCAAACGGGCTTGCGTTATGCCGCTCTCCTTATGAAAGAAAGGCCGGATATTGATTTATTCGTCATCAATACCACCATGAAGTACATAAAGCTGTTAAAGCAGCCAAAACGATTCTATATTCCCTATTACTCAGGGGAAATCCCTCCAGAAAAGATGGCGGTGATTTATAATCATTCCAAGATTGATCCTCCGCTGACCGACCATGAACGTGTTTGCATGTTACGTGACTGGAAGGAGATTTCAGCGCAAAACCAATCTCTCCGACTGTGGCGGAACGGAAGGCTGAACGGGGCTGCTGAGGACTATTATGATGATTTTATACTCGATACGGCCAAGGGAATTCTAACTGAAAATAAAAATGAGTTCATCAGAGCCGTGAGAATCATCGGGGATGTGATAGGTCAAATCGATCAGGCAATTGACGACGGTTTCATCGAATATCGCTTAAGGAAATTGATTGAACAGGGTGTAATGGAAGCCATCGGCAACTTTACGAACATGCGCTGTTACTCCGTACGATTACTTCACCGATGAGTTGAAAAATGAGGGTGGGACAAAACTATATAACCACTATTTAAAGAAGATGATTTCCGTGCAAAACTGCCTTCGGCGGGTAGCCCGTGATCCTCCCCGGCTCCTGTGGGGTCTTGCACTTCAATCAACGTTGGGATGAGCTACACCTTAAAATACATTTAAACTAAAAACCCGAACCAATTTGCCAACTGGAAGGCAATTTATTTCGGGTTTTACAAATCCTAAAACAGTTTTTTCCCAGCCTCATTCGTTTTCTTCACTTTCTTCAACAAGATGTTTAAGCATCGAGAGTTTATTGTTCCAGAACCGTTCATAATAAGCCAGCCATTCCTTCAATTCTGTCAGAGGTTCAGGATGCAGGCTGTAAATTTTTTCACGGCCGGTTTTTTTTCCGCTGACTAATTCTGCTTCAGTCAGGATTTTAAGATGCTTGGTGATGGCTGTCCTGCTGATTGTGAAATGAGAGCAGATTTCGGAAATCGGCATCTCTTCATCAGCCAGTAATTGCATCACTTTTCGTCGTGTCGGATCTGCAATGGCCTGAAAAACATCGTGTTTGGCTGCTGCCACTTATTCCTCCACGACCTTTCGGAGGCGGTCATTCACCAGTCCTATCCAACCATTGTTCATACGGTCGCGTATGACTGATGCCTTCTCATTTGCTTTGGAAAGTATCTCTTCGGATTCCTTCCATCCAGCATGGACCAGGGTAAATTCAGTCTTTCCGTCCACATCCTTAAGGAAGAAGGACACTACCCATCCATCCGTGTCCCAAGAAAAAGACAACTTGTTCGGTTCGTCGATTTCAAGTACTCTGCATGGTGAAGGGCCGAATGGAGATTGAATATGGAATTCATAACCGACTTCCGCACGGAAATCATTTGGCATGAACCATGCTTCAATTCCTTCAGAGGTCGATACCGCCTTCCAAACCTTTTGGATGGGAGCATTGAAGACGGCCTTCTGTTCAATATCCTTTACTTGATTATGTTCCTTCGTCATATGAATACCCACTTTCTTATTTTTAAATAACACCAAATGGTTTTACTTTAAAACAATATAACACCTTTTGGTTGTATGTCAACGTCAGTTAAAGGGTATTAGCCCCGGTATAGAGAATTGAAAAAAAGAAATTAAAGCCAATACGATGGGAAATGCGGATTTCAAGCTGTCACCACACCGCACAAACTGACAGGAAGACGCAGACTAAAGCTGATACACTTTTTATAGAAGGAGATGAAAACAGGTGGAGATCCTCCAAAGGATGAATGACTGTATTAATTATATTGAAGAGAATCTTCAGGGGGAAATCGAACTCGATCAATTGGCAGGAATAGCCCTGAGTTCAAAGTTCCATTTCCAAAGGATGTTTCATATCGTGACGGGTTTCACCGTAGCGGATTATATACGCAGGAGACGGCTCACTCTTGCAGCTCAGGAACTGATGAATCCAGACGTTAAAGTCATTGATGCGGCCCTTCGATATGGCTACGAAACACCTGAATCATTTTCAAAAGCATTCCGGAAAACTCACGGAGTATCTCCCTCTGCAGTCAGGGGGTCGGGGACGTCTCTTAAAGCATTCCCGCGCATCTCTTTTCAAATTCAATTAAAAGGGGAGAAAGAAATGGACTATAAGATTGTTAAAAGGGAGTCATTCAACGTAATCGGGAAAGGAATCAAGATTAAAACATCACATGGTGAAAATAATACAGTGATCCCCAAGTTTTGGAATGAGGTAAATCAAAACGGAACCTCTGACAAGATTTGTTCTGAAGCGGGAAATGAAGAAATGCTGGGAATTTGTATGGAATTTGATCACCCCTCTGAAGAGTTCACTTATTTCATCGGAGCTGAAAGTACCAAAGAAAGCGGAATTTTTGATTCAAAAGAAATTCCTGCAGCAACCTGGGCGGTATTCACCTCGGTCGGACCGATGCCGCATGCCATCCAGCAAGTCTGGCAGAGAATTTATTCTGAGTGGTTTCCGTCGACAGGCTGCGAGCATGCGGGAGGTCCGGAATTCGAATTGTATCCGTCTGGGAATGTAATGGATGATGAATATCAATGTGAAGTATGGATTCCGATTAGAAAGAAATAATCAACTGTAAAAAGAAGCTTGGAGATACCTTCTCAAGCTTCTTCTCATGTTTACTTCAGTTTTTTCGAATAAATAATCGGGGCTTCCATTGAATCAGGTTTCTGATCAATCAATTCTATCAAACCGACTTCCTCAACCCTGCCTTTTGTGAGACCGACCCTGTCTACGCAATAATGAAAAGCTTTCGACAATTGATCGGGTTCGAGTTTATTGGCTAGGGTAATGTGGGGAATCCACTGTCCCGGCTCATATAATTTATTTGCCTCCGTATTATACGTATCAAAGTGTTTATGGTGATCAGTATGAAAGTCCAGCAGCTTCTCCGTGACCGTGGGTGACAGAAACAGCGTATTGTAATTTAGGAACGAGCCTATATGATTGAACGTTATCTCAAAACTTTGTTTATTATCGTAAAAAGTCTCCATCTGCCGGATATAGTTTTCCTTGTCGAGCTTTTTGTAACTTGCCAATGTAAGATGTGGCCTGCCGTCCTTCACCTCATCCGCATAATAAGAAATCGATTCTTCACGTAAATCTTCCCATATATTACTTATCAAGGCTTCTGTTTCTTTCTCGAATAGGGCGATAACCCAGTACATATTGTTAACCACCTTATCATCATATATATATTCTTTCTCCTTTTACAAGGTACCCTTAAAAGTGAAGAATAAATCATATTCATCCTTTTAGGGTCGCTTCAGTAATAAGTTAAAAGAAATCAGCTTGACTAAGCGAAAGAATTCATGTTACTATTTGGTCACATAATACATGTGACCATTTATTCACATGAGAGAGGGTTTTCTGTTATGACTGAAGAGGAACTATCCAGTCTGTTTAAAGCTCTGGGACATCCGATCAGACGGAACATACTCGATATTCTTAAACAATCACCTAAAACAACCGGAGAACTAAATGGAAACTTCCCGGATGTCACCCGGTATGCGATCATGAAGCACCTGAAAATTCTTGAAGAAGGAAATTTAGTGTTGATCAAGCGGGAAGGAAAATACCGTAAAAACTATTTAAATGCGGTTCCACTTCAAGAGATGCATCGCCGCTGGGTTGGAAAATATATGGAGGCAAACGTAAACTCACTGTTGAATTTACGTTCGGTCGCCGAAAATAGAAAAGGAGAGGAAAACATGGATACAGAACAAAGCCGTGCATTTCAAATTGAACAAGAAATTAAGATTAAAGCTTCACGTGAAGAAGTATTTCACGCCTTGACAACGAATGCTGAGAATTGGTGGGAATTCAGGCTGGCTCCAGAAGGCATGAAGTCTCAGTTTACTTTCGATCCGGTTCCCGGCGGCCAGTTTATTGAAAAATGGGGTGACAACAAGGGAGCCGTGTGGGGGAATGTTTATTATGTCAACGCCCCGGAAGAAATCAGAATTCATGGACATTTAGGTATGCAGGGAGCCGTCAACAGTTCTTATACTTATCGCCTTGAAGAAAAAGACGGAGCAACGCTGCTTCGGTTATCTCATTCCGCGTCCGGCATCATCCAGGAAGAATGGGAAGAGAAACATTCTGAAGGATGGAAGTATCTCCTTGGCACGCGATTGAAAAACTACGTAGAAAATATGTAACCATATCCGAAGGAGACATTTTATGGTAGATATAAAAACAGAGATAATCATTGATTGTCCTATTGAAAAGGTATCCTCATATGCTTCAAATCCAGATCATGCCCCCGAATGGTATGTCAACATAGAATCAGCTGAGTGGCTGACGGACAGGCCATTATCTCTTGAATCTCAAATTGCTTTTAAAGCAACATTCTTGGGCAGAGAACTATCCTACGTTTATAAAATTGAAGAGTATATTTCGGGGCAAATACTGATCATGAGAACCGCCGATGGTCCATTCCCGATGAAAACGACCTATACATGGGAGAAGCTTGAGCAGAATGGTACGAAGATGACGTTAAGAAACGAAGGAGAACCAAGTGTTTTCTCTAAAATCTTTACCCCATTCATCGCACTCCTTATGAAAAAAGCGAATCAGAAAGATTTAATAAAGATCAAAGAGATTCTCGAAAAATAATGCGTATTCACCAAGAGGCTGGGACAAAAGTGTTTTAGCCTAAGTAAAACCCGAACTAAACTGCCTTCTAACAGGCAAATTAGTTCGGGTTATTATTTTGTTCAATGTACGCTTAAGTTTTAGCACTTTCCAGCGGTTGATTGGAGTGCAAGACGAAGACTCCTGCGGGGAGAGTAGCTTATTAGAAAAGCGGAAGGGCTTTGCTCAGAGGCGGGTGGCATAAGCCAAATCGTCCTCGAAGGCGCACTTTGCCTTCTTGGTCGATTTGGCTTATGTCATATGCCTCTAAGCCCTGCAGCTAGACAAGTGAGACCCCACAGGAGCGAACGCGACGAGGAGGCTCACGGGCTACCCGCGGAAAGCGAAGTCTTGCACGGAAATCATTAGCGGTATTAAGAACATACGCTGAAATTGTTCGTCTTTATATCGTGGTTTATTCGTTTTGTCCCAGCCTCGATTTTTAGTACGGTCCGCAGTTGGCAACAATTGCAAAGGGGCGTGATAAGGTGAATGATCATCTCAGTAAATCAAGAAAGTATATTAATAGTCAGGTTATTTTTTAGAAAATTCAAATAACACTGTTGAGATACATATAAACTTTAATTATACTGTTACTTATACTTGATAAAGAATGTTCACACCATTTTTCAGAAGGAAAGGTGCACACTTATGAGAGTTTCCTTATTTGTTACGTGTTTGGTCGATATCTTCCAGACGGATGTCGGGAAGGATACAGTTGAATTGCTAGAGAGGTTAGGGTGCGAGGTCGATTTTCCCGAGAAACAGACGTGCTGCGGCCAGCCTGCTTATAACAGTGGACATGTTGAGAAAGCGAAGGAATCGATGAAGCATATGATCACCGTTTTCGAAGACTCTGATTATGTGGTAACACCTTCAGGATCCTGCGCTGCGATGTTCAAGGAGTATCCCCATGTCTTCAAAGGGGATGCGGTTTGGGAGGAACGCGCGGGGAGGCTGGCGGAGAAAACCTGCGAACTCTCTCAATTTATCGTAGAGGTATTGGGAGTGGAAGAGGTGGGGGCCAAGTTGGACGGGAAAGCCGCCTTTCATACCTCTTGCCATATGACCCGTCTCCTCGGTGTGAAGGATGCGCCTATGAAACTATTAGATCATGTTGACGGGCTCGAAATGAAACCGCTTCCCTACAATTACCACTGCTGCGGTTTTGGAGGGACGTTCTCCGTGAAAATGTCACAGATTTCAGAACAAATGGTAGATGAAAAGGTTCGGAGTATAGAAGAAGCGGAAGCCGATATCCTGATCGGAGCGGACTGCGGCTGCTTAATGAATATCGGAGGACGGATCGAGCGCAAGGCAAAGCCGATCAAGGTAATGCATATTGCTTCTGTCCTGAACAGCAGGGGGGGACAGTGACATGCCGATGAAAATCGGGGATAAACCGTTTAATGACCGGGTTTCACAAGGACTTGCAGACACCTTTATGCGCGGAGCCGTTTCTTCAGCACAGGGACGCTTCAGAAGCGGACGCCTGAACGCAGCCGAAGAACTCGGAAACTGGGAGGAATGGCGGAAGCTGGGTGAAGAAATACGTACGCATACGATTGAAAATCTTGATTATTATCTCGAACTGTTGAGTGAGAATGTCGCCAAACGGGGTGGACATGTTTTTTTTGCAGAGACGGCGGAAGAAGCCAATGAATACATCACTGATGTGGTGAAAAAGAAAAAAGGCAAGAAAGTCGTCAAGTCGAAATCGATGGTTACGGAAGAAATCAATCTTAATGAGGCCTTGGAGAAAGCGGGAAGCGAAGTGATCGAGACAGATCTCGGGGAATGGATCCTTCAGGTGGATGATCACGATCCCCCGTCGCATATCGTCGGTCCTGCCATTCATAAAAATAAAGAGCAGATCCGCGATGTTTTTAAGAAGAAGCTCGGCTACGACAAGACTGAAAAGCCGGAGGAGCTTGCCTTGTTTGCACGAGAAACATTGAGGAAGGAATTCCTCCAGGCGGATATCGGCATCACGGGCTGTAACTTTGCGATTGCTGAATCCGGAACGATCACCCTCGTCACGAATGAGGGGAATGCAAGAATGTCCACGACGATTCCGAAAACACAGATCACCGTGATGGGCATGGAGCGTGTTGCCCCGACCTGGGAGGAGATGGAGGTGCTTGTCAGCCTGTTGACCCGGGCTGCGGTCGGACAGAAACTTTCCAGCTACGTGACGGCATTGACCGGTCCCAGACAAGAAGGGGAAGTGGACGGGCCGGAGGAGTTTCATCTTGTCATTGTCGATAACGGCCGCTCCAAAATACTGGGGACCGAATTTCAATCAATCCTTCACTGCATCCGTTGTGCCGCATGTATCAATGAGTGCCCTGTTTACCGTCATGTAGGCGGTCATTCCTATGGATCGATCTATCCAGGTCCTGTCGGCGCAGTGTTATCCCCGCTGCTTGGGGGCTATGAAGAATATAAGGAGCTTCCATTTGCTTCGACGCTGTGCGCAGCCTGCACAGAAGCATGCCCTGTAAAAATCCCGTTGCATGAGCATCTGCTCCGTCACCGCCAGATAATCGTTGAACGCGAAGGAAATGCGCCTGTCTTTGAAAATCTGTCAATGAAAGCATTCAGCATGGGAACGGCTTCACCAGCGATGTACAATATCGGTTCAAGGCTTGCTCCCTCATCCATGGCCCCCTTCACAAAGGATGGCTCGATTTCAAAAGGGCCGGGCCCATTGAAGAATTGGACGGACATCCGTGAATTTCCTGCACCGAAGAAAGAGCGGTTCAGGGATTGGTATAAAAAGAGAAGCAGAGAAGGTGGAAAGAAATGAGTATAGGACACATTCATAACCGCAGCTCTTTTTTAAATAATCTTGCTGGGAATTTCGGACGTGAGCGCCGCACGCAAGTCGTGAAACCCGTATGGAAGCACAATCCTCAATGGGATGTGCATAAAGGTTTTTCGCAGGATGAGCTGGTTGAGGTGCTGAAAAAACAATGCTTCCTCATTCACACAGAAGTCCGTCAGACAGTTGCTGCTGAACTTTCCACACTGATTCCCCATTTGATTAAAGAGTACGGAGGGAAAACGGTTGTCACGTGGGATGACCCCCGGTTTGATGAGTTCGGGCTCGGCGGTCTTGATGATGAATTTCAGGAGATAGGAATCGATATGCGTAAGTGGGATGCAGACGATGGTGAAGAAAGTCTGCGATACTCTGCAGCTGCGGATATCGGAATCACATTCAGCGATGCAACTCTTGCAGAATCTGGAACGGTGGTCTTATACAGCGGCAAAGGTAAAGGCAGGGCAGTGAGCCTGCTCCCTGCTGTCTATATCGCGATCATTCCGAAAAGCACGATTGTCCCGCGAATCACACAGGTTGCAAAGGCTATCCATAACAAGACTGCCGGTGGCGAACTTGTGGCCTCATGTGTAAACTTCATCTCTGGTCCAAGCAACTCAGCGGACATCGAAATGAATCTGATCGTCGGGGTACATGGACCAGTCAAGGCAACGTATATCATTGTGGATGATAAGTAAAACGTTTTCATATGAAAAAGAAACCCGTTCAGTTAATGCTGTTTTTGCATCCAATTCCGTAATTCGATCAGCCCCAGATTTTGCAGCCGAGAATAAATTTGTAAATGAAGAAAAGGCATTGCGATGTGCGATGCCTTTTCTTTTTGTTATTTCATTAAAGACTCCGTTAAAATTAAATTATAGTATTAGCGTTCTGTTTGGATTGCCTTTGCCAATTTCTCTAAGCCCCCATCATCATAATATCTCAGGGAATTAATTTTACCTTTTTCATAAATGTTAACTCTTCCCGAAACTGTTGTTTCACCCGCTTCATTTTCATCTTTCTTATATTGAACATGAACGGTGAATTCGTATGCCCCTTTTGTTTTTTCATCTTCTTTGACATCTATCCTGGCTGTCTCCAGATGGTAGCCGTTTGAATATGCCAATTCATTATAAGTCAACTTGTTGTTCATTACATGGTCTTGAAATCTATTTTCTTCAAAGTAAGGTTGATAAACATTTTCGTAATATGAAAATAATTCATTTTGGTACTCTTGAACCTTATCTTCATCGATATAGGATTCTTTTTTATTCAAAATCTTTGTCAACTCTTTATCCGGTCCGGAGAATGACTTTTTTAGTACTGTTTCAATGGTTTCGATGTTATCGTCATGGGGAGCCGCTTGCTCCACCATTATTTTATCTGCTATAAAATATCCTCCCCCTGCGAGGAAAATCACAATGAAAGCAGCTGATAAAATATGATTGGACCATATAGAAACCTTGTTTTTGCTTTTCTTTTTCTCCACACTGCTCATGAGGTTTGAATACACTTCCTCTTTATCAGATTCTTCCATAATGATGGAATCAAGTGATTTTAGAGTTTCATCGAATTCAGGTTTCTCATCATACTGTTTCATGATCATATCCCTCCTTTTTTAATTGTGCTTTCAATGCGTGCAAACCCCTGAAAAGGGTAGTTTTTACTTTGCTTTCTTTCCACCCAAGCACTTCAGCCGTTTCCCGGATTGACAGTTCTTTGATCTTTCTCAAGATAATGACTTCCCGGTAGGTTCTCTTTAATTTTCTCAAGGCTTGGTACAGCTGTTCTTCTGCTTCACCTAATTGCATCATTTTTTCTGGGGAATTGTCATTTGAAGGAAAAGCCTTAAAGGAATCTGCCAAATAATGAATGGGCTTTCTTTTACGCATAAAATCTATGGTGACATTTCTTGCAATACGATACAACCAATTCTTATCACTTGTTTTTCCTTTAAAGTGATTCAAATGATAATAGGCTTTTAGAAATGTATCATGTGTTAGATCTTTGGCTTGTTCATGGTCCCCAACCATTAGGAAAATAAAACGATAAATCGCATCGCTATATTCCTGGTACCACTCGCGTATCCTTTGCTTGTTAATATCTTCTTCCACATCCTCCACCTCACTTGTTTCCTTCTTTCAAAAAATATTGCCTGCTTCACCCTAGAGACGGCTGAGCTATAAAAAAGTTTCACTTTAAATGATTTAATCATTTTTTGAGTTTAATGTGTTCAGGCGAAACCTGAGTAACGCCTGTTGCTGTTCTATCAAATAAGAGTCCAAATAATTACGGTTCAATCCTCTTAGAATTGCCCGTCGCCATTAACCAGCTTATTCCGCTGCACTGACCTGTAATGGACATGGAATATTCATTCGGAAAATTCTGTAAACCCAAGCTTATCACAAGATGTTTCTATTAACGAGTAGTATCGGGAAACTCAATCACACTCAGACAGATACTTTGACCCTGCAGCCACTTTTGGTACACTAAGAAGGTTGGAATACTAAAGATACATTTATCGGAGGAAGCCATGACAAATCGAAATAAAGGCATTTTTCTTTTACTATTATCCGCCTTCGGGTTTTCGATGATGGCCGCACTTGTGAAGCTGTCGGGGGACGTACCTACGATTCAGAAGACGTTCTTCAGGAACTTTGTTTCTGCCATCATCGCTTTCGGGTTTGTTAAATATCATGGGGAGCGGCTGTTTGGTAAAAAGGAAAATCAGAAGCTGCTGCTTCTGCGATCCAGTCTCGGTGCTGCCGGAATCGTATTGTTTTTCTATGCAATCGATCACCTTGTACTGTCTGACGCAGATATGCTGAATAAACTCAGTCCATTTTTAACGATCATCTTTGCATCGATATTCCTGAAAGAAAGGGCGAGAACGTTTCAAATTACGGCAATCATCATTGCGTTTATCGGGACACTGTTTATAATAAAACCTGCTTTCTCTTATGAGACGATACCTTATGTTGCCGGGCTTCTTTCCGCAGTGTTTGCTGCGGGTGCCTATACGGTGCTCAGGGTGTTGGGACAGAAAGAAAAATTCTACACAGTCGTGTTTTATTTTTCCTTTTTCACCACGATGATTCTGCTTCCATTCGTACTCGCATTCTATGAGCCGATGAGCGTAAAGCAATGGGTTTACCTGCTGGGGGCAGGTTTCTTTGCCACCATCGGTCAGTTTGGAATCACCATTGCTTATAAGTTCGCCCCGGCAAAAGAGATTTCGATCTTCTTTTACTCCACAGTTGTCTACTCCGCTTTGATCAGCATCTTCCTGTTCGGGCAGATTCCTGACATGTGGAGCATCATCGGCTACATCATCATTTTTGGAGCATCACTCTACATGTTCCTGAAAAATAACAAGGAAGCCTGAGATTCATGGCCCGTCCCTCCCCTGCATTAAAGCAGCGGGGGACGGGCCATTGGTTTTTGTCGATATCTTTTATGGAAGAATAGACTATAATACAAATAAGATTAAAAATTTGATTTAGGATAGCTACAAAAAATTCGTTTGCCGGTATCTTTTTCTGTTCTTGAGCCGTTATTAGCATGAGAGGATATAAAGGAGTGAAAGAATATGTTTCGTGAGTCTGTCAGGAAAGAAAATGAAATGGGATCGCAAAGGTTGAATGAGCTTGTGGAGAAGCTTCAACATTACTGTTTATTTCTTACAAAGAATAAGTGGGATGGGGAAGACTTATGTCAGGAATCCATCTGCAGGGCACTCAAACATTATCCGGAGCAGGAAAAGTGGAGTTCTGCACTGCTGAAAAAAATGGCGTATCATGCCTGGATTGATAAAATCCGCAAACAAAGTAAAGAAATACTCGGTAAAGTACCTGAACAGTGTGAAGAGCAACAAATCGAGATGGATAATGCAGCACTGGAGAAGCTGACGAACACCTTGACACCGAAGCAGCTCGTTACGCTCGTTCTGAAAGAGGCCTTTCAATATAAAATCTCTGAGATCGCAGCCATCTTAAATATGACCGATACAGCTGTAAAGGCCATCCTTAAACGGACAAGAGCCAGACTTGAAAGGCTATCTGAAAACGATGAATCCCGCACCAATCAGGAGTATTGGGAAGAAAACCTTCAAGAAGACATTCTCACATCCCTTCAGGCCAGCATACAAACACAGGATCCTTCGCAATTGATCAAACAGCTTCCTGAATGGATATCAACACAATCCGTGCCGAGAATGGTATCGATTCCGTCCATCACAAGAAGTTCTTCCACTCCTTCAAGCGTCCTCTCAATGGCAGCATAAGCTTTAAGGAGGAATGAAAATGAATACCATCCCTTATGTAATCGAGCAGTCAAGCAAAGGCGAACGTTCCTATGATATTTACTCAAGATTGTTAAAAGACCGTATCATCATGGTGAGTGATGAAATAAATGATCACATGGCCAACAGCATTGTTGCCCAACTGTTATTTTTGGCAGCGGACGACCCGGAAAAAGATATCTCACTTTATATAAACAGCCCCGGAGGTTCTACTTCAGCAGGTTTTGCCATCTTTGACACTATGGAGTATATCGGCCCCGATGTCCGGACAATTTGCACCGGCATGGCAGCTTCCTTTGGCGCGATGTTATTGCTTGCAGGTACTAAAGGAAAGCGATTCGCACTTCCCAACAGTGAGGTCATGATTCACCAACCGCTTGGGGGAGCAAGAGGGCAGGCGACAGACCTTGAAATCTCGGCAAAAAGAATATTGAAGCTGAGAGAGCATATCAACGAAATCATTGCAGAAAAAACGGGCCAGTCACTGGAAAAGGTTGCGCTGGATACGGATCGGGATTATTTCATGAGTGCGCAGGAGGCGAAGGAATACGGGATCATCGATGAGATTATTGAAAAAAAGGAATAGAATGATTTTATTCAGGGACAGGTGACTGTTCCTTTTTTTATTGGTGAAATGCATTGTCATAATTCAAATATTTTATCTGCAAAGAAGGATTTGAGTGTTTGAATAATATGGTAATATAAGGTGAAAAAGTGAAAGGGGGAAAGCAGTGACTTTGACATTAGTACTTTTCATGCTCGCAATTGTCATAGTTGCAGGGGTGGGGACAACTGGAAAACTGTATAAAATCAACTGGATTCATTCGATGAAGAGATATTCGTGGTTCGGTAATCCATGGCTTGCAGGAGTGTTTTTATTAGGTGTTAACGTATTGTTGTTTGGACTCACCGGATTGATTTTATTTGGGCTCTCCTTTTTGATGATCCCGTTTATCCATTTATTCATCATGCTGGCAGCGGTCGTCATTAGTATTCTCGTATGGAAGTCAATCGCATCATCCTGCAGCTGGGGAAAATGGGACAGGTTGAAAACAGGGGCTGCCGGCAGCAGCTTTTATTTGATACTGGCCATATACTTTTTCTATCGATCGGTTTCGTACGTTCCTCAGTTTCCCGGTGACGATTCCTTCATGGCAACGCTTGGTTTCATGATCGGAGTAATCGTAACCGGAGCAGCGTTCCTTACTTGTTTCGGTATAGTTGTTTTTACTAAAAATCAATTTACAAAATAGGTATAGTACGAATATTGATTTTATGGTGTCTGCCTCATAACGTGTATTTGAGCCTGGCTCCATTTAAATCCTTTCATTCTCACCCTCAATCCAGTATCCTAAAATAGAAAATGCCATTTAAAATGAGGGAATGTAATGAAAACAATCCATAGCGACATCATACAATTCAGAGGAAATCATTTTGATTTTGGATACATGCAGGGTGAACGCATCAAGAATTCGATAACGGTTAAAAATCGAGACAATCAATGGAAGGTGAGGAAACCTCGTTTTTCGATAGACGTAGAAGAAACGAAAAGGATGATCACAAGGTTTGCCCCGGGTATTTGGGACGAGCTGCTCGGACTTCAGGAAGCACTCAGGTGGCCGATTGAGAAGGTACTGAAGGAATTCGGCGGCTACAGGATCGATTATGGACGTTCCGGCTGTTCGATTCTGACAAGTGAAAATTATTTGATCCGTAATTATGATTATCATCCAAAAACCTACGAAGGCCGCTATGTTTTTTACCAGCCGACAGATGTCGGCTATGCCATAATCGGACCGAGCCAGCGGGTCACTGGACGGATGGACGGAATGAATGAAAAGGGTCTTGCAGTCGGCTACAATTTCATGCACCGCAAGAATCCAGGGGACGGATTTATCTGCTGCATGATCGGCAGGCTTGTTCTCGAGTCCGCGGCGAATGTTAATGAAGCAGTGGATCTTTTGAAGGAAATCCCGCACCGGCATTCTTTCAGTTATGTTGTAAATGATCAGAACGGGGAAACGTTTATTGCAGAGACATCGCCAAGAGGGGTGGAGGTCAGACAGTCAAACACATGTACCAACCATTTTGAAATAATGAAAGAGGAAAATAGGAACCACCTGGTCGATTCCAAGAGAAGGTTATCCGTGATGGAAAAGGAAAGAAAGAATCATTCCAGCATTGAAGATGCTTTTCGTCTCATGAATGACAGTGATCGAGGAGTCTTTTCGGACCTTTATGGCAGCTGGGCAGGCACGATTCATACATCTGCTTATCTGCCAAAAGAAATGAAAGCATGGTTTGCATTAGGAGGGGACCGAAACCCCGTGGTGTTTAATTTTGCAGAATGGCTGACAGGGAGAGACGTTTCCCTTGATAAATTAACAGGTGAAGTCGATACAGATATTCCGTTTGTCCATATTGATAATGGAGCAGATTGGTTTAAACGATAATCCAGCTTCCGAGCGCAGGTGTAAGGAAATCGGGCAGCGGGTTATACAGAGCCTATATAAAAAAAGAATCCGGCACGCCGCCGGATTCTTTTAATTATATAAACTTCACAATATCATCAAACGATCTGCGTGTTTTCGGGGAAGGATCGTTTACCCGGTATCCGAACGCACACATGACTGAGATACTGAAATGACCATCATCAAGCAAGCCTTCTTCTTCCAGCAGATTGTTCATTTTGTCAATATCGAATCCCTCGATCGGGCAGGAATCCACACCGATTTGTGCAGCAGCAGTCATCATGTTTCCGAGAGCGATATATGTCTGTTTGCCTGCCCAGTCCAAGAGTGGGCGTTCCCCGCTCAGAAGATCAAAGTCCACTTTTTGGAACTGTTCGATTTTTTCGAGGTATTTACTCATATGATCTTCCGGCATGCCCTTGACGTTTTTAAAATGATCGAGAAGATAGGCAGAATCATACTCAGTATCCAGTTTTGTACGTGCCAACAGGATGACAAAATGGCTTGCATCCGGTAATTTACCATAGGCTCCCCAAGCCGTATTTTTGATTTTGTCACGAAGGCCGGCATCTTGGATGACAAGGAATCTCCATGGCTCAAAACCGAAGGAACTCGGAGATAAGCGTCCGGTTTCCAGGATGAATTGAAAATCATCATCCGCTACTTTTTTATTTGGATCAAATTGCTTTGTAGCATGCCTAAATTCATAAGCATCCAGTATTTCCTGTTTGATTGCTTCTTTATTCCGCATTTGAACATTCGCTCCTTACGTAAAATAATTAACTCCTTTAAAATATCATAAGTTGTCTGAGGATTCACATCATTTGATCGGCACCGATTAAACCCCTGAAACAATTTTCTGTTTGTTTCGTATATATAGTAATGGGGAAGGGGAGATACACATCATGGAAATCATGTTAGCCATACTGATTGGTGTTGGGATGTTCCTATTGTTCAATTTTCTCATGGGATATAGGAAAGGGAATATCCAAATCGAATTTGATGAACGTTATTTCAAGGAGAGCGAATATATCGAGGCAATCATGACGGAGCTTGAAAAACAAGGGAAAGAAGTTCATTATCAAGGCAACCGGCATTTTGTCATAGACGGTGAACTATATGTCTTCGTTGAACGAAATGTTTCCATGGGTGGATTACCCATGCAGAGGACCATTCTTAAACCGATCAAAAAGTAAAAGCCCGTCCCTCTGTGCAGGACGGGTCACGACAGGGAGATTTATATGAAAGAAGACTATTTTGATGAGTTACTGAACATAAAGACAGGTAAGGATCAGGCAGGTATGCCCAGGTCGATTCACTATAACCGGTACGAGCCTACTCCATACGGAGCCCTTCAGGAATTGTTTCAGTTTTACCAGTTGAAGAAAAGTGACCGCGTTGTGGATTTCGGATGCGGGAAAGGCCGTCTCAATTTCTTTATCCATTACTTATTTGGGTCAACCGTCATCGGAATCGAAATGAATGAACAATTTTATAAGGAAGCCGAAGAGAACCGTGAGAACTTTTTGAAAAAGAAGAAAGGCAGAAGAAGTAAAATTGAATTTCAGTGCTGCCTGGCAGAAGAGTATGAAATCCACCCCAGTGACAATGTTTTCTATTTCTTTAATCCATTTTCTGTTCAAATCTTTATGAAAGTCATCAACAATATTCTGTACTCTTTAGAATCTTCTCCCCGCGAAATTGAAATCGTCCTGTACTACAGCTCGAATGAATACATACATTATCTTGATCATCATCCCTTGTTCGAATTGAGGAAGGAAATCAATCTTTCCGGGGTGTTCGAACATAATGTGTACGAGCGGTTTTTGGTCTATGGCGTGGTTTATTAGCTTCAGGCTGCTGATCGAATATTAAACAAGCGGGTGCCTTGCAGACTGTTGTTTATTTGTACCAGGTACAAATAAACGGAAGTGTACCAGGTACAGAACAACGGAAATGTACCAGGTACAAAAACAGTTGAATGGACCTGATACAACCGTCCGTAATGTCTGCGGTGCCAGGCACAAATATGCTTTTTTGTGCCTGGCACCATCTCAACTGGGCACCATCTCAATGGCACCGCCTAAACAGTATCAAATAAAAAGAACCGCCCTAAGGGCAGTTCCGATTATTCTTTAACCGCTTCGAGTAAAAAGTCCACAATATGAACGGCCCGCATTTTATGGGAAAGTCCTTCTCTCTCGATACCAAGCTTCATTTGCAGCAAGCAACCGGGATTCGCAGTGACAATCGTCACAGCCTGGGTCGCTTCCACGTTTTCCATCTTATGGTCGAGTATCTTCATGGACATTTCCGTTTCGACGATATTGTAAATTCCGGCCGAGCCGCAGCAATGGTCGGCTTGTTTCATTTCCTTATATTCCGTACCTTCAACCGATTGGAGGAGAAGGCGTGGTTCAAGGAAAGTACGCTGTACGTTTCGGAGGTGGCAGGAATCCTGATACGTAATGCGCTGAGCATCCGTTCGAAGGCTCACCTTTTTATGAAACTCCAATTCTACTAATATGGAAGAGATGTCTTTTATTTTATTTTTAAACCGGACAGCGCGGTCTTTCCACTCGGGTTCATCCTTCAGCAAGTGGTCATAGTCCACAAGAAACGCTCCGCACCCTCCGGCGTTTGTGATGATGTAATCTGCCTTCGAATCCTCGAATGCTGAAATATTTTTCTTTGCTAATTCTTTGGATGCATTTTTCTCTCCACTGTGACCATGTAAGGCGCCGCAGCATGTTTGCTGTTCCGGAATCACAATATCGCAGCCTGCCAGCTGCAATAGCTTCGTGGTGGCATTGTTCGTTTCTAAAAACATCGTATCCATCAAACAGCCCGAAAAGAAAGCGACTTTTTTTCTGACTTCCCCGATGGAGGACAATGCGGTTGGCCGGTTCTTCATGTCTTTCAGTCTTGGAACCTGTGGAAGTACTCTTTCCATGGTTACCAAACTTTCAGGGAACAGTTTCATCACACCTGAGACATGAGCGGCCTTCTGCAATCCTGAGCGCTGATAAATCCCAAGAAGCGAAGTCACCATCCTCATTCTTCCTGGATGAGGGAATATTCCTTCGAAAATGGTCTTTCTCAGCACCCGGACCGGAAGGGAATGCTTCTTATTCTGATTAATGATGTCACGGGCCTCTTCTAATAAATGGCCATAGTTCACACCTGATGGGCATACGGGCTCGCATGCCCTGCAGCCCAGACAAAGGTCAAGTGAACGCTCTACGTCTTCATCCGGTTCGATCACACCATCCACTACCGCCTTCATTAGAGCAATTCGTCCGCGAGGGGAGTGGGATTCCTTAAATCCCGATTCGATATAAGTGGGGCAGGAAGGCAGGCAGAATCCGCACCTCATGCAATTAAGAAGTTCATCTTCATCCATCCGTTCCTTGAATTCCTGCTGGATTTGGTGTCTTTCCCTGGTAGTTGTCATCTTGAAATCACCACTCGTTTTCTTGATTCTTTGGCAAACACTTTATTCGGGTTCATGATGTTATGCGGGTCGAACGACTGCTTGATCATTTTCATTGCACCGATTCCCTCCGGTCCTAACTTCCACTCAAGATAAGGCGCCTTCATCATTCCGACCCCGTGCTCCCCTGTAATTGTGCCGCCGAGATCAATGGCTTGTGCAAAGATTTCTTCAAAAGCGGCCTCTACCCGTTCCATTTCATCCGGGTCCCTGGCATCAGTTGCAACCGTCGGATGTAGATTTCCGTCGCCGGCATGGCCGAAAGTACAGATCTTCAATTCATAACGTTCTGCAATCTCGTTGATGGCTTTAACCATCTTGGCGATTTCGGAACGCGGGACCGTAGCATCTTCTAAAATTGTCGTCGGTTTAAGGCGGGCCAGTGCTGACAGGGCAGAACGGCGCGCTGTCCGGAGAGCCTCGGCTTCCGCTTCAGTCGCAGCCAATTGTACGGATACCGCCTTGTTTTCGACACAAACCTCTTCCATGCGTTTCATATCACGTGCAACCACTTCAGGGGGACCGTCCTGTTCAATCAATAGTACGGCTTTCACGTCAACAGGCAGGCCAATTTTTGCAAAATCCTCCACAACTTCTAATGTGGGTTGATCCAAAAACTCAAGAGTGGCAGGGATGATTCTGTTGGAAATAATGCTTGAAACAGTTTGAGCCGCTGCTTCGATATCCTGATAAAGAGCAAGCATCGTCTGCTTTGTTTCCGGTATGGGAACGAGTTTCAGCGTAGCTTCCGTAATGACACAAAGGGTTCCCTCCGACCCGACAAAAAGCCGGGTTAAATCATATCCGGCCACGTCTTTAGCGAGTTTACCACCAGTTCTCACGATATCCCCGTTGGGAAGGACAGCTTCCAAAGCCAGAACATAGTCGCGGGTGACTCCATACTTCAATCCTCGTAAGCCTCCCGAATTTTCATTGATATTGCCGCCGATCGTCGATATTTTCATTGAACTTGGATCGGGAGGGTAGAAAAGACCGCGGGATTCAACTTCGTGTATGAGATCCAGCGTGACAACCCCGGGCTGGACGGTGACTGTCAAGTTTTCTTCATCAACTTCCATAATGTTGTTCATATGAGTGAAAAGCAGAACGAGCCCGCCTTCTGTAGGACATGTCCCCGCACATAAATTCGTTCCAGAGCCTCTTGGGACAATTGGAACTCTGTGCTCATTGCATAGTTTCACAATTTCAGAGACTTCCTCTGTCGAGCTGGGAACGATGACTGCATCCGGCATCGATTGAAAGTTGGGTGTTGCATCATAGGAATAGACGAGTCTTTCTGCAGAACTGTCTCTGTAGTTTTCTTCTCCCACGATGTCAGAGAATCGTTTCTTCAGGGAGGGTGTGATCATTTACATTACCACCTTATAAAATGAATTTTCCAGGATGAAAGAAAGGACGACCCTGTACCAAGATAAGGTCCGTCCCTGTAAATCATTTATTGATCATGATGAAAAGCAGCTACAGCTTCTCTTAAATGACCTGAGTGTTTTTGAAGTAAATCGGTGACGTCGGTACCGTTGAGCCCTGTTATGATTTGCAGGATGGCCGCTTTCGTATTGTTGTGTTGCTCGGCCAAAGCAGAACTTGCTTCTTCATCTGATGCACCGGTTGCTGTCTTGACGATGTTTTCTGCCCGTTTACGAAGTTTCTCATTCGTCATCTGGACATCAACCATGAGGTTCCCGAAAACTTTGCCGATTTTGATCATGGAAGCGGTGGTCAGCATGTTCAGTACAAGCTTCTGGGCAGTGCCGGCTTTCATGCGGGTTGATCCGGTCACCACTTCAGGTCCCACGATTGGAGCAATCGTGTAAGCAGAGATTTTCTCCATTTCAGAATCTTTACTGCATACGACGGAGACCGATGCTGCGCCGATTTCGTTCGCATAGGAAAGCGCACCGATGGTATAGGGGGTTCTTCCGCTTGCGGCAATCCCGACCACGACATCTTTTGCAGTCAAGCCGATATCCACTAAATCCTGTTTGCCCTGAACACGGTCATCTTCAGCGCCTTCTATCGCTTCAGTGGTCGCTTCTCTGCCGCCTGCAATGATCCCGACAACCATCTCAGGTTCCGTCCCGTATGTAGGAGGGCATTCAGAAGCATCCAGTATGCCTAAACGGCCGGATGTCCCTGCTCCTGTATAAATTAATCTTCCGCCATCTCTGAAGGCTTGTACAATGCGTTCGACTACAGAACTGATGGCAGGGATTTCTCTCGCAATCGCATTCGGTACGAGAAGATCTTCCTGATTGATGATCGAGATGATTTCTTCTGTCTCCATTAAATCGATGTTTAGTGTCTTGGGGTTCTGCTGCTCGGTGTTTAATTTCGTTAGATTCATATCTTATCCCTCACTAGTAATTGAAATTTTCCTCCGGCTTTTATTTCTTGAATCAGAGGAAGGTGTTCCGGTATGACTTCACCGATGACATTCACTTTATCATCTTCCGGTAATTCTTTTTTGACGATCTGAAGTTCTCCTGAGTATCTTCCATAGTACTCATTGTCGACGGTAACAGCTCCTATCGATCGCTTGATTTGGTTAAACGGCGAAATACTGACCCCGTTTTGGGCATATGAGCGTGATTCCACTGACCGGATAACATCTCGTGCAGGATCCATCCGGTTTGTATGAATACCGTTCAGCAGCGATGTGTAATCTGAGCCGGAGTGTAAATCAATGGTTAACGGAATGATTCCTTTATTTATCAACCTGAGTTCTTTCAGCGTAACCTCATTTACAGCGGGATCTCCGATGAGTATTTTATCGGTGAATCCTGAATATTTTAATTGTGCTGCTGCAAGAGAAGGGGGTGCATTGCGGTGCTCTTCCAGGGTTGGGAGGCCTTCATAGAGCGGACCGCGCAGCGTATCATTTCCAGGAATGAACGCCATAGTAGTGATGCCTTTCGATTTCAGCATAACGTTTCTTTCAATTAAGAAATCAAGGTCCAGTCCTGTTTCAGGACGGGGATAGAAATTATGCCAGGCTTCGACGTTTTCCACATTTAATCCTTTTTCAATCCAGCTGTCAAGCTCTGATTCAGATACGGTACTTGCATTGATCCCGGTTTTCATAATCTTGGTCAGGCTCACTATTTCATCATCGGTAAAGCCGTAGTCCACCCTGATTCCGGCCAGGCCCCACTCCAATAATTGTGGGAGTGTACTCCAGTCGAGTCCAAGATGTCCCAGTGACAGCGGTGATACGTCAGCCAGAAGCTCCATGCCGTGCGTTTTCGCGAGAGCGCCGAGCTCTTGAAGTAATTCCTTATAGGTGTCCGGATTATCTTCAGGTATATGAAGGGATGTGAAGATGGATTGAAAACCGTATGATGAAGTTTTCCTGATCCATTCTGCATTTTTCTCCCTATATTCTTCTTTTAGATAAACTGAAATTCCAAGCATATCCATTTCACCCTCCAACTAAAACGTAAAGAAGGAGGGAAATCCTCCTTCTTTACTATTATATGAATCTACTTAAATATCCTTTGCCATTTCTTCTTTGAATCCAAACATCCATGTGAAGATGAAGCCGAATACGTAGGCAATCAGGACGCCTGCCAAATATAAAAGGATTTGTCCTTCATCCATAAGGAAGGCAAGCGGGATACCGGATACTCCGATTGCAATGGTTGCCGTTTTAAAGACAGCCTGAAATGCTCCTCCTACGGCTGCACCGAGACAAGCTGTGATGAACGGACGGCCAAGCGGGAGGGTGACTCCAAAAATAAGAGGTTCGCCAATCCCAAGGATCCCAACGGGAAGTCCGCCTTTGATGACTTTTCTCAGTCTTTGATTCTTTGTTTTATAGTAAATCGCAAATGCAGCACCGACCTGGCCGGCACCACCCATGGCTAGGATCGGAAGTAATGGATCATTACCGATTGTATTGATCAGTTCCATATGGACTGGAGTCAATCCTTGATGAAGTCCCGTTACAACAAGTGGAAGGAATGTCCCTGCAAGGATAAGACCTGCAAAGAATCCACCCATATCAATCAGTCCGAGTAATCCTTCTGTAATGAGATCAGACACGAACCCTCCGACAGGCTGAAGGATAAGTAACGTAGCAAATCCTGTGACCAGTAGCGAAACAGTCGGTGTCACGATGATATCGACTGCGGATGGAACCACTTTACGGATCCTCTTCTCAAGAAAAGCAATGAATGCAGCAGCAAGCATGACACCAATCAAACCGCCGCGTCCCGGTACAAGTGCATCCCCGAATAACGTGATGTTTGCAAGTCCTGGATTGATGATCAAGATCCCGGCAGCACCACCGAGTGCAGGTGAACCGCCAAACTCTTTGGCCGTATTAATACCTACAAAGATGGCTAGATATCCAAATAAGCCCCATCCAATTAAATCTAATATCTGGATGAGTGTAGACTCGGGATTTGCACCTGAACGGATGATCACATTCGTGAGTCCTGCGATTAATCCGGAAGCCACGATGGCAGGGATCAGGGGAATAAAAATACTCGCAATTTTTCTCAGGAACAACTTAAATGGAGTAGCGTTCTTTTTCTTTAAGTCTGATTTCGTCCGGTCGGCAAGTCCTTCAAAAGAAAAGTCCTCGACTTCATCCTCGTCTACAGACGAAACTGATTTTCCTGTTAATGCAGATACTTCAGAAGCAACTTTCGTTACAATTCCAGGTCCCAAGATGATTTGGAGTGTTTCTGCTTCGACAACTCCCAGCACCCCATCTATCTTTTTGATGCCTGCCAAATCAACCTTACTTTCATCAATTGGCTTAACGCGGAGACGCGTCATACACGATTCTAAAGCGGCGATATTGCTCGGTCCGCCAAGAAGCTCGGTTATTTCTGTGGCCAATCTTTCTTCCTTCCGCATAAAATTCTCCCCTTTTTAATATAAATGTAGTAATAAAATGAATCCGCTTACAAAGTATCATATCAATTATCAGTATAGATGTCTATACCATTTTTAACCGGGAAAGAACAAGTTTTTAACAAAACCAGAATAAAAAATTCACCTGAAGGATCATATTGTCCCTCAGGTGAGTTTTTTATTTTGTCTCTGTTAAACAAGGTTGTTGATTTCCATGGGAATTCTCCCCTGTCCCGCATATCCGGCTGAAATCTTCGGCTCGCCGACCAATTAACAGCTGAACCTTCTGGAAACAAGTTGTTATGAGCTTTAACCTAATTTTTATCTTAACCGGTCAATGTTCATCTTGTATTTATATTTGTCGCCGCGGTATGTTGACTTCACCAGTTCAAAAGGGGCGCCGTCATCCAGGAATGTATCCCGTTGAATGAATAAAACCGGCTCTCCAAGCTCAAGCTGCAAATGTCTGGCATCATCTTCTGTGGCAGCAGATGCTTCGATTGATTGGGCGGCATGGCCAAGCTTTATTCCTACATGTTCTTCTACATATTGGTACAAGGATCTGGTTAGAATCTCCTGGCTGAGTCCGGGGATCAGCTTCACCGGTATATAACTTGTTTCGAGGGCCATGGGTTCACCATTTGCCAGCCTGATCCGTTTGATTTTATAAACCAGATCCTCTTCCTGTAAGGAGAAATGATCGATCAATTCTTCAGTAGGACTGGAGAGTTCGAAGTGAATGAGCTTGTTACCGGGTTCAAGTCCCCGCTTTCTCATATCCTCACTGAAAGATGTCAGTCCATGCAGGGATTGCTCGAACTTATGAGGCGAAACATATGTACCGCTGCCTTTTTTCCGATACAGAATGTTTTTGTTCACAAGGTTTGTAATCGCCTGTCTTACGGTCATACGGCTGATGTTAAATGATTCGGCAAATTCTCTTTCAGAAGGGAGCACATCTCCGGGTTTTAACCCTCCAGAGTCGATCAATCCTTTTATATGTTCTTCAATTTGGTAATACAGAGGTAATGGGGACTGTTTATTTACCACGTTCGCTGTCACCTTCCTAGGATATTTATATGAAAAATCGGTTTAATATGGAGTTCTTAATCACAAACATATTACCATTCAAAATGATGTGATGTCTATACCAGTCTCCGGTGGGCTACTATTTTTTTGCTGTAAATAAAGAGAATTAACAAAGATAATTTAAAGAAAAAGGTAATTGGTATAGACAACTGCATCTTCAAAATGATACAGTCAGATTAGATTATGTTAAAAGGAAGGGAAGAAGGAATATGTTCACAGGCCCTGTTAACTATATAATTAGAGATCAAAAAATCTATGCACATAAAAAAGTCATTAATAATGGTTTTATCAAAATAGAAAACGGGATCATTTCAGATATTGGTGAAATGAATAGTTTGCAAAATGATGAAGGGTTCGTCGAGATTTCACTGCCGAAGAACACATCGGTCATACCAGGCATGCTTGATGTCCACATCCATGGTGTCAACGGTGCAGATACGATGGATGCAACCTCAGAGGCACTTGATAAGATGACAGCAGCATTACCGAAGGAAGGAACTACAAGCTTTCTTGCGACGACGATGACGGAGTCGAAAGAGAACATCGAAAAGGCACTTGTTAATACCGGTAATTATATCGATAATCACCAGAAATCGGGAATGGCAGAAATCCTTGGTATCCATTTGGAAGGTCCGTTCATCAATAGCGGCAAAGCCGGTGCACAGCCATTGCATCATATTGCAGAGCCGTGTGTGGAAACATTTGAACGCTGGCAGGAAATTTCGAAAAATCATATCAGACTAGTGACGCTTGCTCCTGAAATGGACAAAGAGCATCTCCTTATCCAGCATCTGAAACAACAGGGGATCATAGCATCGGCTGGTCATTCAAGTGCTTCATATGATGAGATGGGTGAAGCGATCGACAAAGGTGTATCACATGTGACACATCTATTCAATCAGATGTCAGGCTTTCATCACCGGGAACCTGGAATTGTTGGTGCAGCGTTCAACCGCAGGGAATTGATGGTTGAACTGATCGCTGATGGCATTCATGTGAGACCGGAAGCAGCAGATATTGCCTTTCAACAGATAACCGAAGACAGGATGATTCTCATCACTGATTCCATGAGGGCAAAATGCCTGAAAAACGGGCAGTATGATTTAGGCGGACAGATGGTCACAGTTAAAGACGGCATGGCACTGTTAGATGAGGATACACTTGCAGGAAGTGTACTCGAGATGAAAGCAGCCTTTAAGAATATCCGGGAGTTCACAGGGTGCTCGATGGAGCAAGCGATCAAGATCACTTCTGAAAACCCTGCGAAACAACTTGGTGTCTTCAGCAGGAAAGGAAGCATCGCTTCTGGTAAAGACGCCGATCTTGTGATCCTTGATGAACAAATGGATGTATATATGACGATTTGCAGAGGGGAGATCGCTTATGAAAGAGGAGATGGTGAAGTGTGAAAATCATTGAAGTGTCTGACTATAAGCAGATGAGTGTAAAAGCGGCTCAGCACTTGATCGGTAAAGTAAGGAGTGCTGATAGTGTGACACTGGGGCTTGCCACCGGGGGAACACCAAAAGGTCTATATGGAGAACTGATTGAGGATCATCATGTGAACGGTACATCCTACAAGTGTGTCAACTCCTTTAATCTGGACGAATATATCGGACTTTCAAAGGAGGATCCAAACAGCTATTTTCAATATATGTGCACTAATCTTTTTTCACATATTGATATTTCGTTGGAAAATACGCATATTCCATCCGGAATGGCGGTAAACCTTCAGGAAGAATGCAACCGTTATGAGAACTTGATAGAACAAGCTGGAGGGATCGACCTTCAGGTTCTTGGAATTGGTGAAAACGGGCATATAGGATTCAATGAACCGGGAACATCATTCCAGTCAGGCACGCATCTAGTGGATCTTGCCGACTCGACGAGGGAAGCGAATGCCCGTTACTTTTCCTCAATCGATGAAGTGCCAAGTCAGGCAATCACGATGGGCATCTCAACCATCATGAAAAGCAGGGAAATCCTGCTGCTCGTTTCAGGGAGTTCAAAGCAGGAAGCCATGAAGAAGCTGCTTGAGAATGAAGTAACGGAAAGCT
>NZ_JABMCR010000002.1 GCF_013179555.1 Bacillus haikouensis | reverse complement strand
ATGATTTCAGTATTGGGCCTTTTTTGCTTCATCGTCTTCATCACAGTCGGTTACAGATTTGATTTACTGATTTAGAAAGGTTGAGGAGATTGTTCTTGAAGTTCCTGCTATGCATAATGTTTTATATCCTGCTTCTATACGTATTTCACCACAGTATCAGCAGGTGGCTTGAAGTAAGCAAGCGGAATATCTTTGCTCATGACATTGTCAACAATCATCATGAAAAAGCGGATAAAACCACGAGGATGCTGGCTGTATTGGTATTAATTACTGGCTCCATTATAAACAATGCCTCGATTTCGAACGAACCGCTGGTATCTTCATTTTCATCTCCTCTGTATTAGCCAATTCGGTTTCCTTCTCATTGCATATCTTGTGTAAGAAAGACATTCTTTCACCGTACAGCGACACACACTATAATTTGAATTGTGGTATAATTATCCAAAAAGGCGGAGGACAATAATGTTTACTGTTGACTATCTTTACTTAGCTTTCATAATTTGTTTACTAATTTTGGGAGCTGTTTCATTTGCCCGTTTCATCCGAAGTCTGCTTATTAATACAAAGTTAAATTTTAATAATTCTGATGAAATAAACAAGAAATTAGATAGAATTATTGAATTGCTTGAAAAGCAATCTAAATAAATGCAACTATTTTGATGCTCTATATGGATGAGCATCTTTTTAGTACATTTTGAATCTATGAACCTTTAATTTTCTTGTACTTTCATCCTTCTTTCCTGATTCCGGATTCAACTGACACGATGGTATTCCTTTACGGACCCGGGGTTCATTTGCAGCCGGCCGGTATTAAAGAAACTAAATCTGCCCCTTTTATTCTGAGAAACTCGGAGTATGCCATCGGGAAAGATAAGAAAACGTTAACGATAGGAGACACCATTGTATTGGCTGCTTACAGGGAATCAGGCGATTCTCTTCATCCTCTGGATATTGATGATGCCGAATCTATAAAGAGGATTATTCAAGAAGATAGCACGGTGTTATTGCTAAAGTTAAAAGTGGAGACAAGGAATGACAAATCGATAAGGGAGTGAAGATCCGATGAATGTCTTCTTTATGATTTTGATTTTATTTCCATTACTTTCAGTCCTTATAGGTATAGTGGGGTATATAATCTTTAAGAATATATTTATTTCACCGGCGCTGGTTTTTATCATCGCCATGATTGCCCTGTTTCTAATTTTCAATGAAACGTTTTTGATATGGGTATTTTTGTATACGATTGTGACACTGGTATCGGGAATGATTGTTAAGGCACTCAGCAAAATACGGAGATAATTTAGAACGGCTTCACTCGCATGCCCTGGTGATAAAATTGCTGGAAGTTGAACAAAGCGAAGTCTTTCTAACAATCATAAACCTCAATCCTTGCAGCAGCGTTTTTTCATGCTAACTATCAGCGTAATGAATTCTGGCTGGTCCTTGGGAGTTTCGGGCTGCGACCGGAATGGAGTGTGCCCTCCGCGATTTAAGGGAGGGGAGCAAGCTGTCTTGGGAATTTAAACTTTATTGCTGCAACAAGGATATTATTTACGATTGGGACTCTTCTGCATTACTCAATTAGTCTGGATTATATTTAGCATGTGGCCGAGATTATTCGACAAGTGGTACGTATTTTGGAAAAGTGGCTTGAATAGGTCGGATTTGGCTTGGAAATTTGGAAAGTGGCTTGAATTTTGCAAAACTGGCATGTAAATCATTGAAAGTGGCTTGTATCGTTCACAGAAGGGATGAGCCTTATCATTAAAAGCAGGTCTTACTGAATTTTTACATTTTTTGGCCAATTATTCCTTGCAAAAATGACAAATGAATGAGTTTTTACATACTTTTTTTTCAAAAGGGGCGTGTTAACGCTTTGTTTTGGAATAAAGGAATCTTCCAATCTTGTTTTTATGAAAAATTGAAGAAGGCGATCCATTTAGGTTCCGGCAAGGGACTGTTACTATTTCAGGAACCGTACTTGCTATTTGGGGAGCAGCTATTGCCTGCTTTAAGCCGTTTATTGCGATTGGAGGAAAAAGGTTTTCAAGAGAGATAGGATTGAAGCATAGGTTACATTTTATAAAAGGAGTACAAAAATGGAAGTCATTTTTACTAGTGTTTTTTCCGCTATCATTATATTAATTACTGTCTTTTCTATGATGAAGGTATTCATTATCGCTTATAAGAGAAAGGAAATACCTCTTCGTAAGCTCATTTTTTTTTCAGCTTCTTCAATTGTAATCGGCGTTATTGTCGCTTCCGTATTACCATTTGTCTATCAGCATATAGTTGAATACATCTTGTGACCAATTCATATAAAAAACGTAGTTTAAAATGTAGTGTTACAAAGAGATATAAGAAAGAAGGGGAGTAGATCATGAAACTAGTATTATTATTCGGTCCGCAAGCAGTAGGGAAAATGACCGTTGGACAGGAGTTAGAAAGAAAGACGGAGCTGAAATTATTTCATAATCATATGACGATCGAATTGCTTCAGCCGTTCTTTGGGTTTTCCGAGGAAATGTGGAGGATCTCAACTATGATGAGGGAAGAGATTTTTGAAGCTTATTCGAAAACGGATCATTACGGAATGGTCTTTACATTTATGTGGGCATTTAATGAGCAGGAGGATTGGAAGTGGGTGGAAAAAGTGACCAGCATCTTCGAATCCAATGGCGGCGAAGTGTATTTCGTAGAGTTAGAGTCTGATTTGGACGTGCGATTAAAGAGGAATGTAACCCCAAACAGATTGGAGCATAAACCTTCCAAAGGGATGTCGAGGACTCTGAGAAAAGACTGCTAGCTTCTTTGGACAGGCTGCGATTAAACTCGAAAGAAGGAGAAATTGACAAAAAGAATTACATGAAAATCGATAATACCAAATTGAGTCCGGAAGAAGCTGCTGAAATGATTATGAATGAGTTTCAGTTATAGTTGGGTTTGGTTGAACCTGGACCGATGAATGTTTGAAGGGTTTTTGCAGTATTTACAGAAGTTTGGTGTTGACTCTAAGATATCAGGATCAACCTTTTGTCTTCGATTGCTTACAAGGAAGAAGATTATGAAGAATTGTAGTCTGGGGAAACCCAAGAATTATTGCATCTATTGATTAAAATCCCTTACATAACTTTCCCATTCAGCTGATACACCATCCAGTAGATTTTGAATTTCATCCGATAAGTCACCTTGCTAATAGGTGCCAGCATATTATCCGCATTCCATCCATTCTCAGGTCGAATGAATGATTTGTGGAATTTTTTGTTAATTAGCAGGAATAATGGTGATTTTGGCAGGATTATTGCTCGTTTTGGCAGGATTGGTTCACCAAGGGAGGTTTAAGCGGTTCATGGCGGCCTCTTTCTCATGAATTAAAGGCTTTTATCGCTGATATCTTGTCGATTTCAGCGATAATTTTGCCGGTTTGACGACTATTCTTGCCGGAATGAAGATTAATCTTGCCGGTCTGGCCGGCAATCTAGCCGAAATGACGAATAATTCAGCCTTTTTACATTTTATTCCAGTCGTCCGCAACCCAACCAACGCCACAAACCCCAACCAACACCACAAACCCCACAAAACCCTCAAATAAAAAAACAGCCCCCACCAACAAGTCAAGAGTTCACCGCGCAGGGGACTGGCCACTTTCTATGTACTTTATATAAATAACACACTTAATCCAATGCCCAGAAAGATCAGCAGGATTGATAATACGATTATTCTTCTATTCATGTTTGTTGCCTCCTAAGATGATGAAGTTAGCCTTATTTTATCATAGTTTCTATGTTTAATTGGTGAGGCGGAGGGGACAGGTCGTTTTTCCCGTTCCTAGGCACAATACTGACTGCGAAGCCGGTATTTATTATGAATGAATGGTTCGTGAATAACAGAAAGTTTTAAAATTTATAAAAACCCCTTGTAAAACGCTTTCAATTTTCTTATAATTGAAAACAATAAATAACTAAACCGGTTTAGTAAATCGATTTACTCATATGGTGAATGATGAGATGACTTATAAAGTCTTTTCTTTTTTGCTTATTACTAAACCGATTTAGTAAAAGGGTATGGAGAAGGAATTTATGAAACGAATAACGATTTCAGATGTGGCACAGCATGCAGAAGTATCAAAGAGTACGGTCTCTCAATATTTGAATAAGCGCTATGATTATATGGCGCCAAGGACGAAAGAGCGGATCAGCAAGGCGATTGAAGAGCTTGGTTATCAGCCGAATATCGTAGCCCGGAGTTTAAAGCAAAAGTCGACTTCGACGATCGGGGTGATTGTCGCGAATATCCTGCACACGTTCTCGACACAAACGATTCGGGCTGTAGAGGACATCTGTAATGAGCAGGGTTTTCACATTATTGTGTGCAATGCAGATGATAACCCTGAGAAGGAGCGGGAATATATCGAGATGCTGAGGGCCAAACAGGTTGACGGGCTTATCATCTTTCCGACAGGGGGGAATATTGACCTGTATGAAAGGATGGTCAATGAAAAGTATCCCCTTGTGTTTGTGGACCGGATTGTCGATGGTCTCGCAACTTCATCAATTATGCTCAATAATGAAAGCGCTGTTAAATTGGCGGTGGATCATTTTACAGATAAGGGATATGAAAGAATCGGCATCATGACGACCTCTCTGGAAAGACATGTGACGCCTCGTGTGGAGCGGATTGCCGGGTATAAAAAAGCTTTAGGTGAAAAAGGGATACCTGTCAGGGAGGAATATATCAAATCGTTGGAGCTTGAATTGCTGCAGGATGGTCTTCATGACATGTTGTCTTCTGAAGAACCGCCGCAGGCATTGATTGCAGGGAATGACTTAACGTTAATCGAGGTCTTAAGGTACATAAAATCGAATGCTATCAGCCTGCCGGAAGATTTGGCTCTGATCGGGATAGATGATGTATCATTTGCCAGTTTATTTACTCCGGAATTAACAACGATTGCCCAGCCGACATTCGAAATGGGAAAGCAGGCGGCTGAATTATTACTGAATAAAATTAAAAATCCGGATTTTATCGAAGAAAAGAATGTGTATCGATTTGAGCCGAAGTTAATGGTTCGACATTCATGCTAAGTCATGCAAAGGAAAGAGGGGATGGCCGAATGAAAGATGTAATTACTATTGGAGATGCCATGATCACGATGAATCCAGCATCAAAAGGACCTATGAGGTTCGTTCATTCATTTGAACGCAATGTAGGCGGGGCGGAACTGAATGTAGCCATCGGCTGTGCTCGCCTGGGGTTAAATACCGGCTGGATCAGCAGATTGGGAAATGATGAATTTGGCCGTTATATTCAACATTTTGTAAGGGGTGAGGGGATCGACACAACGCTTGTGAAGCTTGTGGATGGTTATCCAACCTCAGTGAATTTTAAAGAAGTGCAGGAGGATGGTTCCGGGAGAACGTTTTACTATCGCTTGAATTCTCCTACATTGACATTAACGCCTGGTTGTTTAGAAGAATCCTATATTCAGAATGCGAGAGTCTTACATATTACGGGTGTATTTCCAGCCATCGATGAGAAAAATGTAGCCCTCATCAGGCATGCCGTTTCCATCGCAAAGAGGAATGATGTGCTCATCTCTTTCGATCCGAATATCAGATTGAAATTGTGGAGCAAGGAGAGAGCGAAGGAAGTCCTATCAGACATCCTGCCTTTCGTGGATATCCTGCTGACGGGAGTGGATGAAGCAGAGCTTCTGTTTGATACAAGAGATGAAAAGGAAATCATCGAGAAATCCAAGGTATTGGGGATCTCCTATACAGCCATAAAAAAAGGCAGTGAAGGTTCGGTGGGCTACTACAACGGGGAAACGATCCATTCAGCACCGGTCCCGCCCAAGAAGGTTGTCGATACAGTGGGTGCAGGAGACGGGTTCGATTCAGGCTTCATCTATGGGATCCTCCAGGAATGGCCGTTAGAAAAGATCCTGCGTTTTTCCAATACAATCGGCTCAATGGTCGTCAGTGTATCGGGTGATAATGAGGGGCTTCCATATCTGGAAGATGTCCTGATTCAACTTGGCGAGAAGGAATTTATTGAGAGATGATCCAATTGATTTGATTTGCGGGAGAAAGGGTGACTGTCTTGATGATGAAAAAATTGCTAGAAGCGGTTCTCCAAGAGGATTCACTTGTATTATCTCAGGTCAGTTCAGGGGAAACCGATGATCTGGTCAACAAAATCAATGAAGCAAAGCGGATCTTTGTTTATGGTGAAGGGCGTTCAGGTTTGATGGGGAAGGCTTTCGCGATGAGATTGATGCATTGTGGATACGAGGTTTATGTCATTGGTGAGACGATCACACCGAGTATAGGCAAGGATGACTTCTTTGTTGCAATCAGTGCTTCCGGCACCTCGAATTCATTAGCCAATCATATTTCTAAAGCAAAAGAAAAGAGGGCATTCACATTCCTGGTGACTGCTTCAAAAGAAAATCAGTTATCCCCGGATGGAAAACTGCTGGTACCAGCAGCGACCAAAAATCGCCGTCAGGGTGAACCGCAAACCATCCAGCCGCTTGGAAGCCAATTTGATCAAAGTGTTCATCTATTGCTGGATGCCATCATTATTGCGCTTCTTGAGGAGAACGATCATAACGCTGATCTGCAAAAAAGACATGCTAATTTAGAATAGAATCCATTTAACTTGGAGGTGAGGGAAATGGCAGAAGTGGTTGTATCACATGAAGAACTTCAGAAATTAACAGCATTAAAACTTGTTCAGGCAGGACTGGATCCGAACCATGCTGAGATGACGGCACAGGTATTGGTCCATGCTGATTTGAGAGGCGTCAGTTCGCACGGGGTATTGAGAACGGAGCATTATGTCAGACGGTTAAATGAGGGAGGACTTAATAAAAGCCCATCATTTTCCTTCAATCAGACCGGGCCGTGTTCAGGGATATTCAACGGTGATGACGGACTGGGTCATGTAGTTGCGAAGCAGGCAATGAATGAAGCGATAAAACTTGCGAATGAGAATGGAATCGGAATGATCACCGTCATGAACAGCAGTCATTGCGGGGCGCTCTCCTATTTCGTTCAAGAAGCTGCCGAGCAGGGACTGATTGGTGTTGCGATGACACATACCGATAAAATCGTCGTCCCGTTCGGCGGCGCGGAACCATTCCTTGGAACGAATCCGATTGCGTATGGATTCCCTGCAAAAACGAATAAACCCATTATTCTGGATATGGCTACCAGCAATGTAGCGCTCGGTAAAATCCTTTACGCAAAAGAAGCGGGGAAGGAAATTCCTGATGGCTGGGGAGTGGATGGAGACGGAAATTCCACGACTGATCCAAACGAAGTAAGAGCTTTAACGCCATTTGCCGGACCAAAAGGATATGGACTTGGGATGGTGGTGGATATCTTCTCAGGCTTACTGGCCGGAGCTGCGTTTGGTCCTCATATTTCGAAGATGTACGGAGACTACAACAAATCCAGGAAACTGGGACACTATGTCTGTGCGATCAATCCGTCATTTTTTACAAACAAAGAGGATTTCCTTGCAGGGATGGATGAGATGATTAATGAGATTCATCAGGTGAAACCTGCTGAAGGATTCAATCAGGTATTCGTGCCCGGGGAACCGGAACAGCTTAAGGAAGAGAAGCATCTGCGAGAAGGCGTCCCGATCACCGAATCGGTTTATCAGTATCTATCAAACTAGTAAACGTTTACCTTGAAAGGAGTGATTCCAAGGGGAATTTTTCAGGGGCAGAAACCATTCTAACCATTCAGGTCTAATGTGAAAATGAAAAACAAGGGGGAAATGAAATTGAAAAAATTCAAATGGATTGCCATGATCTCTGCTATCATGTTGCTTCTTTCAGCTTGTGGGTCAGAATCTTCATCAGGAGGCAGCGGAGGAGAAAAAATAAAGTGGAAATTTGGACATTTGGCGGATGAGAATCATATTTGGCATAAAACGGCTGAAAAGTTTGCGGATTCAGTAAAAGAAAAGACAGATGGCCAGATCGAAATCACTATCTATCCTAATAATCAATTAGGCGGCGAAACAGATACGATTAACAGCATCAAAGCCGGAACTGCAGACATGGTCATTTCAGGTGAGACGATGGCCAACTGGTCTCCGAAAGCAGCATTGATGGCGGTACCTTATGCATTTAGGGATGCTGACCATCTGCAAAAAGTGGTTGAAGGCGATATCGGGAAAGAAATTGAAGATGAAATAAAAGATAAAGTTGGTTTGACACCTCTTTATTACCATACTCGTGCACCGAGAAATTTAACGTCCAAGGAACCAATCAGCAAGCCTGAAGATTTAAATGGCTTCAGTATGCGTGTGCCGAACGTGCCTCTATTCCTTGATGCATGGAAAGCAGCAGGAGCAAAGCCGCAGGTAATGGACTTTAATGAAGTATTCACCGGCTTGCAGCAAAACGTGATCGATGGACAGGAAAACCCGGTCGACCTCATTCACAGTGGTGGATTATATGAAGTCCAGGACTATGTAAATGAAACAGAACATGTGTATTCATGGATTTACATCTTAGTTGGAAATGAGCAGTTTGAAAGTTTATCTGATGAAAATAAAAAGGCCGTTCAAGAAGCAGCTAAAGAAGCTCAAGAATACGGTAAGGAACTTTTTGATAAAGAAATCAAAGAGTATGAGCAGAAGTTAAAAGATGAAGGCATGAAATTCAATGAAGTCGATCAAGATGCTTTCCGTGAAGCAATGAAACCGGCGATCAAAGATAGCTTGTCAGCAGAACAATACGAACTATATGAGAAAATCCTGGAAGTAAAATAACAACGGAAGGCATATGTGAAACGTTCAATGTGTGAAGCATATGCCTTCTTTTAAGAGGATCTATTCACATTCTTTGTTGCATTACAGAAGAAAATCCCTGTCTCTTTTACATTAAGTTCAAAAAGGGGACATGAGCCATTCAAACTTCTTGATTATGCCCGAAAACAATAATTATAAAAACAGCCTTTAAGAAAGGAGTGGGGAAGAATGAAGGGGACCAATATACTGACACGAACACTGGAAATAGCAACAATTCTGTCATTTCTGGGTGTCATCGTGGTCGTGCTGATACAAATCCTTTCCCGTTATTTACCATACACAGCCATTTGGACAGAAGAACTGACCAGATTCCTGTTTATCTATTCGATTTCTTTTGGCGCTCCTCTTGCTCTTAAGAATAAAGAGTTCATCAGTGTCGATATTTTAACGGGGTTATTACCACAAAAGATAAAAGAGATATACGAAGCGTTCATCTATTTAGTGGTTGTCGTTCTATCTTTAGTCATTGCCTTTTATGGATACACATTCATTTCTGTGGGAAGAGGGCAGACATCAGCCACAATGGCTCTGGATATGTCGATCATTCACGCAAGTATTACGATTTCGTTTATTTTCATTGCAATCTATTCGATTGTACATGTCATCACCATTTTGAGCAGTCCAAAAGAAAGGAGTGAAAGCTGATGTTAGCAGCCATCTTATTTATTTCTTTTTTAATCTTAATTTTTATCAGTGTTCCAATTGCTTTCAGTCTAGGAATCTCTTCTATTATTTATCTGCTTATCGCTGACATCCCTCTTTCCATCGTCCCTCAAAAAATGTTTGCAGGGCTGAATTCCTTCGTATTGTTATGTATACCTGGTTTCATTCTGGCAGGTAACTTAATGAATGCCGGGGGAATCACGGAACGGATCATCGGGTTCACAAATAACTTTGTCGGCCATATCAGAGGAGGGCTTGGCTTGGCGAATGTCGGGTCTTCCATGGGGTTTGCAGGTATTTCCGGTACTGCCCTTGCAGATACGGCAAGTATAGGAGCAGTCATGATTCCGGCGATGAAGAAAGAAGGATATGATGCTGACTTTTCAGCAGCTGTCACCTCCTCTTCCTCGACAGTCGGACCAATAATTCCGCCGTCATTGCCAATGATCATTGTCGGGACACTGGCGAGTGTATCGATTGGTGATCTGTTCCTGGCAGGTGCGGTTCCTGGTGTACTGTTGGGTCTCAGTTTAATGGCCGTTACATATGTTATTTCCGTAAAACGTAAATATCCCAAAGGCAAAAGGCAGCCGATTGGTGTGATTGCCAAATCGTTTACAGGTGCCTTTTGGGCATTACTGATGACATTTGTCATCCTATTCGGAATCCTTGGCGGTTACTTTACCCCGACCGAGGCTTCAATCGTTGCAGTTGTGTATGCCCTGGTCGTCGGTATGTTCGTCTATAAAGAGTTAAAACTTAAAGATCTCCCGAAGATTCTTTTGGACTCTATGGTCAGTACAGCTTCCATTATGTTCCTGGTCGGTTTTGCGAACCTTTTCGGCTGGATACTGGTGAGTGAGCAAATTCCTATTCTTGTGGCAGATGGGATACTGGGAATTTCAGAGAATCCAATTGTCGTTATTCTATTAATCAACCTACTGCTGTTATTTGTGGGAACATTCATGGAAACGATCGCGGCTCTAGTCATTCTATTCCCGGTATTATTACCAGTCGCATCGAGTGTAGGCATGGATCCGGTTCACTTCGGAGTGATGATGGTGCTGAACCTGGTCATCGGATTATCGACTCCGCCTGTCGGTGTGTGTTTATTCGTTGCATCCAGTATAGGAAAGGTCTCAATTGGAAAAACATCGAAGGCATTGCTGCCGTTCCTCGGAGCGAGTCTCGTCGTGCTGCTGCTGGTCGCTTTCGTTCCAGAGATCACGCTATTCTTACCTAGCTTATTTGAATAAGAAACATCAAACGTATGATAAAGGAGTTGCTAATCGATGAAAGCCGTTCAAGTCACCGGATCCCATCAGTTGAGCATTGTGGAAAGAGAGAAGCCTGTCATTACAAATGAACATGAAGTCCTGGTCAAAGTGAAAATGGTCGGAATATGCGGATCGGATATTCATATTTACCACGGGACTAATCCTCTTGCCACTTTGCCGAGGGTCATCGGCCATGAAGTAACAGGTGAAGTAGAAGCTGTCGGGGGAAAAGTAGAATCTGTTTCTGAAGGGGATAAAGTAGTCATTGAACCTATTCAGCCGTGCGGCGATTGCTACGCATGCCGCTCGGGCAGGGGAAATGTGTGCAGCAACCTGGAAGTATACGGTGTCCACCGGGATGGCGGCATGCAGGAATATCTAGTGATGCCGGAGAAACTCGTTCACAAAGTCAATCCTGAGTTGGATTGGAAAGAGTCTGTATTGGCTGAACCATTTACGATCGGTGCACAGGCGACCTGGCGCGGAGATGTCAGAAATGGCGATACGGTCTTTATAATGGGTGCAGGTCCGATTGGTCTTTGTTGTTTAAAAGTCGCTAAAACAAAAGGAGCGACCGTCATCATCAGTGATTTAAATGAAAGCCGACTGGCTTTTGCAAAAGAGTGGGGAGCTGATCACACCATTGATGCTTCAAGGTTAAATGTACAGGAAGAGGTAATGGAGCTGACGAAACAGGAAGGCGCAAACGTCGTCATTGATGCGGTTTGCATCCCTCAAACGTTTGAGCAGTCGATTGAAATTGCTTCAGCTGCCGGAAGGGTAGTGGTCCTTGGATTTGATGAGCGGCCATCATCCATCAACCAGCTTCCCATCACAAAAAAAGAAGTAACGATCACGGGATCAAGGCTGCAGACGAACCAATTCCCCGGGGTCATTGAGATGCTCAACGACAAGACAATCGATACCACTGGAATGGTCACTCAGGTTTTCCAGTTGGAACAAATACATGAAGCGATTCAATTAATCGAGACTTCACCGGAGCAAGTCAGAAAAGTGGTCATTTCATTCGAGCAGTAAGACCTGAAGATTTTACTGAAGGAGGGAAGATGCGCACTTTGCGCAGCGAAAACAATGATAAAAAAAATCGATAGTATTAACCGGATAGTTGAGTCAGGAGTAGTGGCCGTTGTTCGTGCGGAAAATAAAGATGATGCTGAGAAAATCTCCAGCGCTTGTATCCGGGGCGGGATACAGGCAATCGAAGTCACCCTGACAGTGCCTGGAGCTGAAGAGGTTATTCGTTCACTCAAAAATATGTTCAGTCCTGAAGAATTACTCGTAGGCGCAGGAAGTGTGCTGGATAGCGAGACTGCCAGGATCGCGATACTGGCAGGTGCTGAATATATTGTCAGCCCTTGCTTTGATAAAGATACAGCAAAGCTTTGCAATCGATACGGTATCCCTTATATGCCTGGCTGCATGACGATCACAGAAATGAAGACAGCCATGGAATACGGAGCTGATGTCGTGAAGCTCTTCCCTGGCAACACATTCGCCCCTTCGATCATCAAATCCATCAAAGGACCGCTTCCGCAAGTCTCTGTGATGCCTACCGGAGGGGTCAACCTTCAAAATGCAGCAGAATGGATCAAAAGCGGGGCGGTCGCAATCGGGATCGGCAGTGATCTCACCAAGCCTGCATCCATAGGAAATTATGATGAAGTGACAAAACTCGCGAAAGAATATTGCGAGATTGTGAGAGAAGCAAGAACAGCAACAATGCTTACATAAGAAGGAGGTTCTATCGATGAAGATGACATTCAGATGGTATGGAGAGGGAAATGACAGTATTTCTTTGGGAAAAATCAAACAAATTCCCGGTGTTGAAGGAATTGTCTGGGCACTCCATGATGTACCTGCCGGTGAAGAATGGCCGTCAGACAAAATAGAAACAGTCAAGAATCAGGCTGAGCAATATGGTCTAAACATAGACGTCGTCGAAAGCGTAAACGTACACGAAGATATCAAGCTTGGCTTGCCATCACGCGATAACTATATCGAAAACTATAAACGCACGATCGTGAAGCTGGCAGAAGCAGGTGTAAAAGTGATCTGCTATAACTTCATGCCGGTATTCGACTGGACGAGAACCGAACTGTTCAAGGAAATGGAAGATGGTTCGACTGCTCTCTTTTTCGAAAAAGCCAGAGTGGAAGACATGGACCCATTTGAACTGGTTGATAAAATCTCAAGCAACTCTGCTTTTACCATGCCCGGCTGGGAAGAGGAGAGATTATCGAAGCTCAAGGAATTGTTCGAAGCCTACAAAGATGTGTCAGAAGAAGACTTATTCCAGAATCTCGAATACTTTTTAAAAGAGATCATCCCGGTTGCTGAGGAAAACAATATCAAAATGGGCATCCATCCGGATGATCCCCCGTTCTCCATATTCGGCTTGCCAAGGATCATGACCAATCAACAGAACATCAGGAGAGTTCTTTCTCTGGTGGACAGTCCTTCTAATGGAGTGACCCTGTGCAGCGGTTCGCTTGGGGCAAATCCTGATAACAATGTGGCGGAAATGGTCCGGGAATTCGCCGATCGCATCCCGTTTGCCCATATCCGCAATGTGAAAGTCTATGAAAATGGTGATTTCATTGAGACTTCCCACAGATCAAGCGATGGAACGGTTGATATCCTTGAAATCATGAAAGCGTACCATGACTCAGGCTTTACGGGATACGTGAGACCTGACCATGGGCGGCATATTTGGGGAGAAGAATGCAGACCGGGATATGGCTTGTATGATCGAGGACTCGGAATCATGTACTTATGGGGAATCTGGGATTCATTGGAACGCATCGGGAGGAATTCATAATGTTGCCGAATCATGAAAGCTTGAAGGGGAAAGTTGCTGTAGTCACAGGAGGCAGCGGAGTCCTCTGCAGTTCGATGGCAAAGGAACTAGCCAGGCAGGGAGTGAAGGTGGCGATCCTTAATCGGACGGCAGAGAAAGGCGAAGCTGTTGCGAAGGAAATAAGAGAGGAAGGCGGCGAAGCCATCTCCATCTCATGTAACGTCCTCGATCGTGAAAGTGTGATCACAGCTGAAAAGCAGATCATCGGGAAACTGGGCGTTTGCGACATCTTAATCAATGGGGCAGGCGGAAACCATCCGAGCGGTACCACTACGAATGAAACCTTGAACGCTGAAGACCTGGACACAGAAAGTATCCAGACATTCTTCGATCTTTCCCCGGAAGGATTCGGGTTTGTATTTGATCTTAACATTCTCGGTACCCTGATCCCGACACAGGTCTTCGCGAAGAAAATGGTGAACCGGAAAGGTGCTGTGGTCATTAATATGTCTTCCATGAGCGCTCCGTCACCGATGACGAAGGTTCCCGCCTATAGCGCAGCAAAAGCAGCGATCGACAACTTTACACAATGGCTCGCAGTCCACATGGCTGACTCTGGCATTCGAATCAACGCCATCGCCCCCGGTTTCTTTTTGACCGAGCAAAATAAGGCACTCTTAACGAATGAAGACGGCAGTTTAACAGAAAGATCTAATAAAATCATCTCGCACACCCCAATGCGCAGATTCGGTAAGCCAGAGGACTTACTGGGTACCCTTCTGTGGCTGGTGGATGAAGACACCTCCGGATTTGTAACAGGTATAACGGTACCTGTTGACGGCGGGTTTATGTCTTATTCCGGAGTTTGATGATGTTGACCTGCAGCAATCTGATATAAATGAAATTATAAAGCTTGGCCAGATCCGTTGAAATTTCAACGTAGACGCGGCCGGGCTTTTTTTGTGGATTAGGGAGGCTGCCTCCTGGGGTATTTACATTCCACAGTGCTGTGCGTCAGGGTATGTTCAATCTGGCGGGGAAAAATTGGGTTGACAAATTAAGTTTTTTCGAGGGTCTGTGGACCAGGTATTAGAGGTGGACTTGAAGTCTGGATTGATTTTGTAGGGATTGCTTTGGCATTCATGTAGATCGGCTGCAGTTTTGGGATTTAATGTTAATCGTCAGGATTCGCAGTCATTGTGGCAGGATTATGTATGATTCCGGCAGAATCATAAGCGGAATCGGCAGGAATACGTGTGATACCGGCAGAATTATCCCTCAAATCGGCAGGATTAAGACGACGAGTCAGGTCTAACCGGTCATACGAAACCATGATGACGGAGTTTAACAGATGAAAACATGCTCTTCGGACAGTTTGATCAAGTTAACCCTTTGATTCTTGCAGATTTCATTAAAAATCTTGCCAGTTTGAGCGAAATTCCTGCCGGATTGAACAATAATTTGCCGTTATGGCCAACATTCTTGCCGATAACATCAATGATTTCAGCCTATTAATATAAACTTGGATACCGGCACACGTTCGCATGAATTGGATAAATATTGAAAGCTTTCAACCTATATGATATTATACATAAAATGAAGAGGTGACCACTATGGACAAATATCGTAAGACCATAACCCAGTCACAATTGCATCATCATATCAAGTAGCTTTGCTGGTGGATTTTTAAAAGAATCCAACATAGGAAGGCTATTTCTCATGAACCGCATTTGATTAAGTTTAACACTTAACTCAAGTGCGGTTTTTTATTTACGGAAAAATGGAGGAGAGACATTATGAAGAAAATGGATTATCAAAATGTAAAGGGAACTCAGGACTACCTGCCTGAGGCAGAGATGATTAGACGGAAGATCAGGAGGACACTTGAAGATTCCTTTATTCAGTATGGCTGCAAGCCTTTAGAGACACCGATCCTGAATTATACGAGTCTTCTTGCTTCTAAGTATGCCGGTGGAGCTGAAATTCTTGAAGAAATGTACACTCTGTCAGACCGCGGGGAGCGCGACCTCTCATTACGGTATGACCTGACGATCCCGTTTGCCAAAGTAGCGGCGATGAATCCGACAATCAAGCTGCCTTTCAAACGGTATGAGATTGGAAAGGTGTTCAGGGACGGTCCGATTAAGGCAGGAAGGTTCAGAGAGTTCACTCAGTGTGATGTCGATGTCGTCGGCGTTAAATCACAGGCTGCCGAAGCGGAAATGATGGTGATGGCGTTAGATATCTTTAACAAATTGGAGCTGGACGTCACCATCCAATACAACAACCGAAACCTGCTTGCCGGAATGTTGAAAAAATGCGGGACACCTGAAGAGAAACGCAGCGAAGTGATCCTTGTCCTGGATAAATTGGAAAAGAAGGGGATCGGGGCTGTCACAGAAGAGTTGAATGAAAAAGGAATCTCTGGAGAAACCATTGAACAGATTAAAAATTTTATCAAAGAAGCCAAAGACCTTACGTTTTATGCTGAAGATGAAAATGAAGAAATAAAGAGAGGACTCACAGAACTTAAAGAACTACAGGAATTCCTAGAGATTCTTGGAGTGGAAAGTAAATGTGAATTCAATCCGTTCCTGGCAAGGGGACTCGACATTTACACTGGAACAATTTATGAGATTTTCCTTGGAAATAAAGAAATCAAATCCAGCATCGGCAGCGGTGGAAGGTACGACAATATCATTGGCGGATTGCTTGAAAACGGGAAAACCTTTTCCACCGTAGGAATCTCATTTGGACTGGATGTCATCTATTCAGCATTTGAAGTAACCGGCAAGGCGAATTGGGCTGAGTCTGACATCGATTACTACGTGATTCCCGTCAATACTTTAAAAGAATCCTTCCAGGTAGCACAGAAACTTAGGGAAGGAGGGCACACAGTGGAACTTGAAATGAATAATAAAAAGTTAGGAAAGGCTTTGGATAGGGCTAATAAAGAAAAAGTGAAGTATGTTGTAATTGTCGGAGAAGAGGAAGTGAACAGCAATCAAATTAAAGTGAAAAATATGGAGACAGGGGCAGAAGAGTTCAGGAAGTTTATGTTTTAAGGTAGGAGGAGAAGTGTTTCATTATTCCGGGGACTTGGCCACTGATGCTCTGTTTTGAAGAGGATTAAAAAACTGACTGGAGACAAATAATGGATCACAATTATCAGGAAAATTTCCCCTATACTACTCACTAAGTAATAACATTTTATGGTAATATCAAACTAGTTAACATACTCCTGCCATCATCATGCTAGGAGTGAAAACAACAGAAAAGGAGAATCAAACATGGAACAAACCGAAACCGAAAAGAAAAAAGGGAATCTCACCGCATTCAGTGCGTTTGCAGGAGGGGTGGTTGGCTGGACAAGCAACACTTCATTGAATATGCTTACCGATACAGATATGACAGATTATTATTTTGTCTCGATCTCCCTGGGTGTGATAATCGGATTATTATGGGACATTGCCCAAAAGTTGAACAGGGATTAGTAGTTCCAACTTAAAGTCTGCAATAAGGAGAGGTGAACCATGCTGATTGAAATTCTTGCCAATTTCGGCATGTCCATGCAGATATTTTTGCGCGGACACCCGAAGAAGGAACGATTAATGAAAACATCCGACGATTGCTGGCATTGGAGTGGTTCCATCAACTATACATACAGCATCAAGATTTTTTCCAGAAAGATCAAGATGTCCGTGTACTAATCGGCCGATTCAAAATAGACAAAATCCTCCGCAGTGAGAAGAAGCATTGCGGTTACAAGGAAAGATTGAGAAGTTAGTAGAATCATAAGCCGATGCATCAATCGCTGCAGATAATGAAGAAAAAAATCATCACCATCTGCAGTTGCTGACTTATCTTAAGGGAAGTTCTTTTTACAGCTTTCACCAATGGCTAATATATCGAGGAATGGGATAGTGGATATAAGGGAGGAGCATTATGCATAAAGAAGACTGGCAAGGGTAATCATAGGTTTTGTTGCAGCGATAGCCGGCGGAGTAATGCTGTTTAACAGCAGCAACTTCGGCATGGCTGCAGCAGAGAAGTGGCTCACAAAGCAAGGCAGTGCGGATACTGACATGTATCATATTATGATGGAGAGCTACATCGATTCCTTCCTTGCAGCAGGGTGCATATTTTTGTCATTTGGAATGGTCCTGATTTTCGTTTCATATTATATGATTCGGATCTTGAATGGTAAGGAGCCGGACAGTGGCGAAAGTGAACAGATCCTTAAAGAATAGAGACCCATAAAAAACGAAACGACTCATTCTCCCGGAACGAGTCGTTTCTCACTGCTTCATCTCTTATTATATCCGCGTTCCCCAAACGGCTGAAGCTCCTCAAGCCACTTTTCCTCAAGCTCAAGCAGTGCCTCTTTCTCGGTAAAATAAGGGTCATCTTTCTTCTTTAATTTCTCTAATATTTCAAATTCAAATGCGTCCTTCCCAAAGTGGTTCCATTCTTCCTGAAGCTCTTTGTGAGTGGTGTAAGTGCCGTTCGCGAGCATGAATTTGATCCCGTTCAGCGTCTTTAGGTTTTTGGTGCTGCCTACCAATACCTTCCCGTTTCCTTCATTCTTAATCTGGTAAACCCCGGCATCGACGGGGGCTTCTTTGAACTGCTGTTTCAATTCTTTTTTATAGTCCACCTTTTTCACCTTCCTTCTATTACTTTGTCACCCAATACTGGCTTCCATCCGGCTTGCGGTCTACAAAGCCGTATTCAATTAAATATCTTCTGATCATGACATAATCTTCATAAAATTGTTTCAGGAATTCATTTAATTCCCGTTCACCGTACAAGTGCCCGTCTTTCAGTTGTTGAGCAATCTCACGCAGGACGACCAGGCGCTGCTTCTCCTTTGGCGGGAATTTCAGCAAAGGGGCAGATGTCCCGTCTGGATAGTATTTCTTCAAAATGTTCTCTTGTTCTTCTTGCGTGACATTATAGCGGTCATCGACCATGGCGGCCGTTTTATGCACAGGCAAAAAGGCTGGTGCATACTCGTCTTTTTCTTTAAGCAGCTCCATCATCGCCAGGAACGTCTTGGCCTGCCGTTCTTTCTCTTTCAAAGCAAAACGATGATGGCGGATGGTAGAGGTACTCCCGATCTCCAGTTCCTTCTGGACTTCCTTATCATTTTTTCCCTGGTAAAAGAGGCGCAGCAGGCTCTTCTGATGATCGGTAATGCCAGTAAGTTTCTTATCCATCCCGACCAAATAGTCAAAAACCGTTCCGTGCGCCATCTCGATATGAATCCTCATATACCTCTCCGCATCGTATAAACGATCCTCAAAAGGATACACAATCCCTTTCTCGACCTTCTCGCCGCACAGCAGGCAAGTAAAGGAATCGTTCTCCTGTATATATCCGCTCTTCAGTTCCTCCAAAGAGGCTTCCCAAAACAATGTTGAAAGTTCCATGGTGGTTCACTTCCCGTCATTCAAAATAATACAAACAAAAATAATTTACGTTTGCTTTATTGTAAACATATTATTATAAAGTTTGTTAAGTGTCAACGTTTTATAGATAAACACTCAGGTGAATTGTCTGTATAAATATAAACAAATAAATTATTTGTTGGGGAGATCAAACTCATCCACGTTCTTTTTACCTGAAAAAAAGGAATTCTTTCCCTTTTAATAGAAAGTAAGTGAAGTAGCTGAAGTATCATTGCTGCACCAGAGAGGGGATAGAAAGACATGAAAAATCTGCAACCCATTTACATATTCCCGATTCTGATCATCGGATTATTGTTAGTCCTGTTCGGCCGTACGTTCGGTGTACTGTTCATTGCAGCCAATCTTGTCTTCATCCTTATGATCGTTATTCTTCAAAAAAAGTACAGAGCCACATTGAAGAAACCGCTCAGTTATACGGCCAGGTTTTTAATGGCTGTCTACGGTCTGTTCCTGCTATCCTTCATAGCGGTCGAAGGATTCATTTTTTACGAGCTTGAGAAGTCAAAGGATGTCGATGTGGAAGAAATCGATGCGGTCATTATTCTTGGGGCAGGACTGAAAGGCGACATCCCGTCAAAAACACTGCTATCAAGACTGGAAGCTGGAAAAACAGTTTTGCTGGAAAACAAAGACCTGCCTGTGGTGGTGTCTGGAGGTCAGGGCGAAGGGGAATCGATACCGGAAGCCGAAGCGATGGGGATATACCTGATGGAACACGGTATTTCAGAGGACCGTATCATCTACGAGAAAACCTCCACCACCACCTTTGAAAATCTGCTGAATTCTAAGAAAATCCTAAACCAGAAGGGTTTCAAAGATCCCAACATCCTCATCGTAACAAGCGACTATCACGTCGTCCGCGCGATGATGCTCGCTGACGAACTTGGCCTTGATAGTGAAGGGCTTGGCGGAGGTTCCCCGTTCATCGTAAGGGTGAATTATTTTATCAGGGAGTATTTTGCGATTATGAAGACGGTTGGAGAGCGGATTTTGTGAGTAGTGAATGTTGAAGAGGCGGCGGTTTGAAGCGGGGTTTTTACATTTAATGTAACCTTGGTTTTGGCAGGATGAACAATATTTCGACAGAAAAATTCCTTAATAGGCAGGGGAAACAGTGATTCCTGCAGTATTACCCCACGTACCGACTGGATTCGTTTGGTTTGTCTGTAACAAGCCAAGGGAGAAGCAAGAACTGCCTGCTCCCAGGATAAAAACTTAAAAATAACTAATTTTGGGGTGATTCATATGTTTATCGTTAATGTACAAGCCGCAATCATGAAAGATGGCAAGTTTCTGCTTATAAAAAGAGACGCCAATGAAGAGCATGCACCAGGGACAATGGCATTAGTGGGAGGCAAAGTTGATTGGACGGGTGCCTCTTATGATGTGCTGGAAGATACACTGAAAAGAGAAATCGATGAAGAAGTTGGGGTGGAAATCGAAGACGAGATGCACTATGTTCACAGCTCAAGTTTCGTCACTGACAAGGGGAGTCCGGTTGTTGATGTCGTATTTCTTTGTCAACACCGTGAGGGAACAGCCTATAACAAAAGCAATGAAGAGGTTGAGTGTGTCTATTGGATGACGAGTGATGAGGTTCGACAACACCCGGATGCCCCGCCTTGGTTGAAGGAAAGTTTTAACCGGATTGAAAAGATGATGGGAAACATCAAGGTTGATTTATAGGCGTGTACAATAAATTCTTTCTATCAAACATCCTTATCTCTACTTACGTCTAATTCTTAAATAGAAGTGAAGGGGATTTTACATTGTACTTAGAGGGATGGTTACCATTGATCTTGCTTTGCGCCTTTTCGGCGGTAGTTGTATTGGTAATGTCGAAAGTAATGAAGTTGACTATGTTCTTTACCGTTTCAGCGATTCTGGGGCTGCTGTGTATTTGTACATTCATCTACAGCATCTTTGGTATTGGGCGATGGGAAGGGATGGCAATAGGTTTTTATTCCCTTTCAGCGCTATTCGGGATTTCAATAGGGACAGCGATAAGCCCGTTCGTAAAAAAAGCAAGATGAGTTTGAATCGGTTTCATTTAACAAAGATTTTTCTGGCGTCCGTGATTATATTGGTTTGGATTTATATTTTGAAGACAGGAAATATTGTTTGGATTGCTTTTAGCAGTTTTTTAACGGGGTTATTTTCTTTCGTTATAGCAATAGATGAATACTAAAGAGGATGACGGATAAATGGACATTGGACCTTAGGGGCAGCTATCTTCATTATCGTAGTTTCGACTATACATTTCCTGCTGATAATCTATCGGTGGTGATCAGAGGTGGTGTTTGAATGAAGTTGGAAATACAAAACGATATTTCAGCCGAAGACCTTGATGCAATGAAGGTAGTAACGAAAGTAAGGGAGAAACAGTGTGAAGAAATATATAGTTGGACGGTTTGGATATTATTCTGTTGGACAATTCCCAATTTGAAAACAAAATTACCTGGGTGATAATTTGCATTTTCTGTCAAATGGCAGGATTATCCTCAATATCGGCAGGATTAACACTGATTTAGACAGGAATAACGACCAAATCGGCAGGATTAGCGGTGATTCCGGCAGGATTGACTCCCTCCCCCTGTACAAACGGATCTCTGTCCCCAAATAAGACCGGTCTTTAAGCAGACAACTGAAGGTCTTGATCGGATAAGTCAATTGTTCTTGCTAATTTAAGTGATATTGTTGCGGAAATGAGGAATGTTCTTGCCGTAAAGAGTATTAATCTTGCCAAATCCGTCACTATTCTTGCCAAATCCACAGCTAATTTAGTTAATTTACATAATATTCTAATTGACGCTATCAATCATTCCCATAGGTATTCAACCGATTCTGCTTCTCCGCCTGGTCGACCTTTATCGCATTCTCCGGGGAGTCAGGCATCTTCATTCCCGATTTCTTGTCAAAATAGATTGCAACTGCCGAGACAATAAGTACGGGGATTAGAATATACAGCCAAATCATGATCATTCCTCCTTTTATTCTTATTCAAATTCAATTTTTGCTGGGAGTTCAAGGTTTTCGTTTATCTCCTGAAGAGTGCTCTTTAATCCCGCTGCGGATAGCCCGCTCAATTCATAGGTATAGGAATGTGTGTCTTCACCGGGCAAAAGGCTTTGGATATATCCTTGATTATCTTGGGATAGCCATAGATGAAAGGTCTTTACCACCCAAGAAATGGACGGCAATCGTGCATTCCTCACTGGTATTCGGCCTCATGCACCATGGTGTTGCTTCATCCAATTTCGATATGACGACGGGTATCTTCTTCAGCATGCTCATCATCAACGGCATCGGCGGTTTCGTATTCGGTGCACTCTTTATCTTCATGGGACTTGAATTTGCCATCATCGCCCACTTTACAGCAGATGTAGTTCTGCATGTGGCGGGACCAATGCTCGTGAAGGAATGAGTGGTATAACTGAATACAGCTTACATCCTGCTTTTTACAACAAGTAAAAATTGGGAAGAATAGACCCATGAAGAGAGAGAGGGATGATCATGAAATGGAATTCCATATCGGCAAGCCTGTAAAACTATTTGATCAAATCCAGGGTTACGGCACCATCAATAATGTTCTCGGGATTGGGGATCCTCATGTCGTGAAGATCCGGGATCAATGGACGATGTTCATCGGCGGGTTCCAGACAAATTTTAAGAATAATATCTTTACCGCGACACTCCCTGTGGGGGAGACTCTAAGGAGTGACCGTTGGACGATCACAACCAGGGAGGGTCATTCGAATAAAGCCATGCCGATCATTTCCAATTCGGGGAAGGGAAGCTGGGATTCCTTCGGTTATCATACACCCTGCTATGTCGCCGGAAGGGATACGGATGGACGGGAAGTTGAACGGATCTATTATACTGGCAGGGCTTCGAACAAGGTGGTCGATAACCAGGCACCCTATTCGATCGGCGTGATCGAAAAGACACCAAAGGGCTGGAGGCGTCATCCTGCTCCTATATTGACAGGCACGGAAGACAGTCTCAATGTGCTAGAACCGAAAGCGAGATACTTCGATGGCCTGTGGCGGATTTGGTATGTGACCACTAAGCAGGAAACAGGCAAAACAGGATATCCAAGTTACCGGATTCAATATACTGAAAGCAAGGATGGGATCCATCACTGGTCAAAACCGGTTACTTTGTTTGATGAAAATGAAAATTACTATGATGCATCCGTTCATCCTTCCATTGGTCCGGGCTATGAAATGGCTGTCTGCAGAAGCACGAATTTATATGGAAGGAAAGATTTCCCCAAGCAAGGTTTGTGGCTGCTTGAAGGAACAGAGCCGAACGGATTGCGGGATAACTGGTCGCCGTCCCCGCTATGTATCCTCGATGCAGATGAAGGTGAAGAATGGTACCGGAACGGAATCGGAAGTCCGTGCGGTCATTACGGTGAATCGGTAGACGATGAAGGTACCCTGTACATGTATTTCACCGGGCTCCATCAGAAACGCAACTGGCTTTCGATAGCCGTTGACCGCATGAAAAAACGGAAAGTACCTCCGTTTCCTTCGCCATTCTACTTTACTGTAGGTAAAGTAGAGTTGAGGAAGTTGAAGTGAACAGTCCTGCAGGATATTGCCCGATGTACGACTGGATCAGCCTTTTACTGCAGAGCCAATGCTCGTAGTGAGAGGTTATATTTATTAACAGGGATATATGCTGCCGGATTAAGAGACGATTGGAAAAAACGGGAGATTAATCCCGGAACTCATAGAATAACAGCAAAAACTCATAGTATAATGCTCAAACTCATAGTATAGTGCTCAAAACTCATATAATAAAATACGACGCATCCAAAATAATGCCCGAGTCTCATCATTATTCCCCGACCCTTCTACAAAAACCGCTCCATTTTGAGTCCATTGTTTCATTTTCGACAACCAGGCAGGACTAATTCCACCCGGTCTAGAACCTAACATGACGAGGGCAAGAGCTCTTCAAAATGAAAAGGGGGGTGTCGGCAGACAAAACGTTAAATGAACTGCATTATTTATTTTCCGAATATTCCATCTTTTTTACGTTATGTAAGGGTTATTCACAATTTCATAGACAAAGTGTCTAATGAATAATAAGCTTTTTCAAAATAAACTAAATGATAAATCAAACCATTCGTGGCGCAGACTGGATCTTCCCTGTTAAAAACAAACCTTTCGCATATACCTAATCAGCGCCCAAACAACCACTAAATCTATCCAGCCACCAGGACCATTCATGAAAAAAATCACCAAACTGTCCAACAAAACCAAGGGGGATTCACACTATGTCAATCAATGGAGAACGTTTAAAACGGCATCTCGAGGAGTTGGCCGAGATCGGGAAAATAGGCGAGACAGGGGTATGCCGTCTGGCTCATTCGAAGGAAGACCGCAAGGCGGTAGAAGTTGTTAAAGGCTGGATGGAAGAAGCCGGCCTGACGACTAAGATCGATGGGTTCGGAAACTTGATTGGAAGAATTGAAGGCTCTCAGCCAGAAAAACCGATCCTCATTCTCGGTTCCCATATCGACTCCCAGCCATATGGCGGACGATTCGATGGTACAGCCGGTGCACTCGGGGCGATTGAGGTCGTCCACAGCATGAAGGAGAATGGGATCACGCCACAGCGTACCATCGAAGTGATCTGCTTCTCCGACGAAGAGGGGTGCCGTTTCAATAAGGGGATCTTCGGGGTCCGGGGACTGGCAGGTATGCTGGAGGAAGGCGAACTTGATCGCAAGGATAAACAAGGGGTGACGAGAAGGGAGGCATTGAAGGAATTCGGCGTCGAGCCTGATCTTTCTCAAAGCCCGGTCTATCAAAAAGGGGATATCGCTGCGTTTCTGGAGCTGCATATCGAACAGGGGCCAGTCCTTGAGCAGAAGAAGAAACCGGTGGGGATCGTGTCCGGCATTTCGGGTCCGATCTGGCTGACTGTCACGCTTGAAGGTTTCGCCGGTCATGCAGGGTCGGTGCCGATGCCTATGAGGCAGGACGCCCTTCTCGGTGCATCCGACATCATTCGTAAATTCGATGATCTCGTTAAAAAGGAAGGGACCGAAACGACAGTCGGGACGGTCGGAAGCATGCAGGTATTCCCTAACTCCCGGAATATCATTGCAGAAAAAGTGGAGTTCACAGTCGATCTGCGTGATATCGACCTCAAAGCGCGCACACGTCTTGAAGAAAAGATGTATAACATCATTGAAGAATCTGCAGCGGAATACAAACTGAAGTATGAAATCAAAGAGGACACGCGCAGCGAGCCGAGATATTGTGCGGATTGGATAAAGGACATCATGAAAGAGGAAGATGGGAAGCTCGGCCTTGATTCCCCGACCTTGATGAGCGGTCCGTTTCATGATGCGCTGATCATGTCTTATATCAGCGATTACGGTATGATCTTCGTCCGCTGCGAAAAAGGAATCAGCCATAATCCGCTCGAATTCGCTGAAATGGAGGATATTGAAAAAGGAGTCCAGCTGCTTTATAGAACGGCGGTACGAATCAGCCAAGCATAAGCCAGGGGGCTCAACTCTTTGGACAGCGATTCCCGCCAAGGCATCCGATTCAATTTGCCTTATCGATAAGCTATCTCAATGGCACGTCAACTATATATACCAGGAGGTGTTGATATGAGCGCAGCAATGCTCTTTATAAACGGAGAAGTGGTCACTGTTGATTCTGAATTTTCTGTAAGAGAAGCGGTGGCGATTGAGGAGAACAAGATTATTGCAGTGGGAACGAATGAAGAAATTCTTGCGCAGGGAAGTGAAGGGTCTACCATCATCAATTTGGAGGGCAGAAGTATCCTTCCCGGCTTCATCGATGCACATGCCCACCTTGAGCTTTATGGTACGAACAAGCTCGGGGTGAACGGCAAGGAAGCGGGCAGTATCAAGGAACTTCTCGTGAAACTGAAAGAGAAAGTGAAAACGACGCCGGCTGGTGAATGGATCAGGGGATGGGGCTATAACCAGAATCACTATGAAGAAGGCCGGCATCTGACTCGCTGGGATCTCGATCAGGTGTCCACCGATCATCCGATCATCGTTGTCCGGACGTGCGGGCATATCTCCTGCGTGAACAGCAAAGCTCTGGAACTTGCGGGGATTGACCCGCAAGCGGAAGACCCGAACGGCGGTAAATATGTACGGGAGAACGGCGAGATGACAGGACTTCTAATGGAATCTGCGCATATGAACATGTTCTTGTTTGCGAATTACTCAAAGGAGGAGGTTCAGCAAGGGCTTGCACTCGCTTCAGAAGACTATTTGGAAAAAGGGATCACGAGTGTGCATGATGCAGGCGGCTACGGTCCCGACCATATCCGTTTTCTTCAAGAGGCCGTCTCGGCAAGACGGATCAAACAACGAATCTATGCCCTGTACGGTTCGCTTCATGATTCCCCCGGAATGGTAGCAAAAGGACTTGAAAGCGGGATACGGACCGGCCTCGGCGACGATTGGATGAAAATCGGCCCTGCCAAGGTCTTCATTGACGGAAGCAGCAGCGGACCGACCGCCAAAACCCGGGAACCTTATACAAATAACCCGGATGATTCGGGAATTCTCTACTTGAATAAACAACAACTGAACGAGTCGCTCGGAAAAGCGCACAAGGACGGCTGGCAGATTACGGCTCATGCGATCGGGGATGAAGCCGTCGAAATGATGATTGAAGCAATCCGAACCGCGCTTGAGGTGGAGCCGAGGCAAGATCACCGCCACCGGATCGAACATTCGGGCATCACACCACCGGATCTTCTTCAAAGAATGAAAGATCTTGAGGTAATCCCGATCCCGAATCCTGCTTTTATTTATGAATTCGGGGACGGATATATCAGAGACTATGGCGGCCGGGTAAACAGTATCTTTCCGTTGAGGAGCTTTTCAGAATACGGCGTCCCTTTTGCCATTGGATCTGACAGTCCCATCACTTCGGTGGACCCGATTCATGGCATCTACACGGCAGTCACCAGGAGAAGTAATTCCGGTAACATCATCGGGGCCGGACAGCGGATCACCGTCCAGGAAGCGATCAAGGCATATACATGGAATGGGGCGTATGCCAGTTTCGAAGAACACGTGAAAGGCAGCATCGAGCCGGGAAAGCTTGCTGACCTGGTCATCTTGAATGGTTCCATACTGACTTGTGAACTTGATAGATTGCGAGAGTTAAAGGTGGAGTGCACGATTTTAGATGGGGAAATTGAATACGCAGCCAAAAAGGAGGGCGTCACATGAGTAAAAGTACGTTTACCAAATTGTATTGCATTTCTCTGGGAATTCCGTTTCTGTTACTGATTTTCCCATTGTTTTCGATCGGGAACAGGGCAACGCCGGTCGTGATGGGCATGCCATTCTCAGTGTTCTGGGTAATAGTGTGGATTATCATTACCTTTCTGATCGTACTGGCACTCTATCGAATCGATCCCGATAAAGATGAAGAGGAGGTAAACTGATGGCAGATTGGCAGATTGCAATGATCATGATGATCGGCTACCTGGTGATCGCACTCATCGTGGGTGTGATGGCAGGAAGAGGTCATGACAAAAATTCGCTGGATGAGTTTACGGTTGCGGGCGGAGGGCTCGGCCTGGTTGTGATGTGGTTCTTGATGGGAGGGGCTGTGTTCAGTGCCTTTTCATTCCTAGGAGCTCCCGGTTGGGCATACTCGAAAGGCGCCCCTGCACTTTATATTTTAACTTATACTGCTTTTGCAATTCTCCCATGGTATATCATTGGCCCAAAGATCGGGAAAATCGGCCGCAAGTTCAATATTTACACCGTTGCAGGCTTCATGAAAAAACGATACGGCGGCAAGACGCTGCCGGTCCTGATCGGAGTCATCGCGCTGCTTGCTTCGATTCAATACCTTGCCACACAGATGAAAGGCATGGCGTACATATTCAATATCATGACGGAGGGACGGATTCCGCTATGGCTTGGTGCCCTGCTCGCATATGGAATCGTCGTCGTGTACGTTGCAACAGGGGGACTCAGGGCAGCAGCCTGGTCAGACGTCTTCCAGGGGCTGCTGATGATTATCATCTCCTGGGTCGTCGGTCTCGCCATCGTCAACCAGATGCATGGGAGCGTTGGAGAAATGTTCTCAAATCTCGTCCGGGACAACCCTCAATTCCTTGAAATAGGGAATGAAGGCTCGACGATGTCAGGAACGGCCTATACGACAACGATCCTTGTATCCCTGATCGGATTCCTGATGTGGCCGCATCTGTTCTCGAAATCGTATGCGTCCAATGCCCGTACAATTAAGAAGACGGTGCTGGTCTATCCGATCTTTGCCCTGTTTCTGATCCCGCTGTTGTTCGTCGGTTATTCCGCAGTAAATGTGGTCAACCCGGCGGATGTCGGGGCACCGGATGAAATCCTTCCTTATCTGATCACCACCGTCCTCAGTCTGCCGGGCTGGGTATACGGACTCGTCGGTGCGGGGGCGTTGGCCGCAGCGATGTCGACAGCCGATGCCATCACGCACAGTGCATCCCTCGAGTTCACGGACGGCGTCATCAAGAACATGAAACCGGATCTTCCGGATAAAACGACGTTATTCCTTATGAGAGCCGGTGTATTCGTAGTCGGCGGACTTGCCTACGTCATTACCGTCTTCGGCGGCCAGGGGCTCATTTCCCTCCTGCTCGGAGCATACGGGTCGATCGTTCAATTCGCCCCTGGTGTCTACGGAGCCCTTTACTCGAAAAAAGTAACAGGCCCGGCTGTCATCACCGGCCTCATCGTCGGCACATTCGTCAACTACTACTACCAGCTCGTCGCTGAAACAACGCCATTCGACATCCACGCCGGTATCCTCGGCCTGATCTGCAACATCATCATCGTCGTCGCAATCAGCGCCATCACCCGGCAAAAAAGCGGGAAAATGGCGGAAGAGTACCGGAATATCGGGTGAGACAGGGGGACAGGTCCCTTGTCCCGCTTTTGTGCAAGGTGAGCCAAGGGTAAAGACCCTTGGCTCACCTTATGATTTATGACAGTCTCCCTTACTCAACGAATAGCAATGGAGACTGAACACCTAACGAAAGGGAAAGTATGTACACCCTTATTTTGCAGATTACAACGAAGAAGGAGGCAGGTCAGCCATATGTATCCGCTGGTATTCGGGCAAATTTGTTGATATTTCTTCATTTTCTAAATTTGAACATTTAGTATAGTTTGATGATAAGTTGACAAGGTTCGGATATATTGCACTCCCTGTGAAAAGTAGAAACCGCTGTTTTTTAATGCTGACTCTATTTTTTTTCTTGTTAAAATTTGTGATTTTAACTTTGATCTTCTCATATTTATACAGCAGGACAAGTAAGGGGAGATTTATGTGAATAGGGTTTGTTGTATTGTCTATCGTGTTTCTTGTTATTGTAATTATAATGTTTTGTCTCTACTTTATTTTCAAATACAAACAAAAAGCAATACAAGTGATGACGTTAGAGAGTTTTATAAATACTCGATATCTAGAAGATGAACGCCAGAAAAAGAACCTAATTGAGACTATAAATGATATTTTTCATGGTGAGGGTAATGATGGAGGCAGTGACGGTTTTGCCGGATACCACCATGATGGTGGAGAATAGTTATCCGCCTCGCTAAATTTCTTTTCTCTGTAATGACACCTGAGGGAGAGGACGGTACCCTGGGACATCAGATCATCCAATGGAAATCTGCGTTAACTATTCTCAGGAACAGGCTTGTTGTTTGCTTTTCTTATTATAGCGATAAACCCGCGGGATATAAGAAATGTGATCGTCAATGAAATTAAACTTGTGTATGTATTCCACCCTTTTTTGAATTTGATTAAGCTAGTCTTTTTTTCAAAAAAATGTTCAACGAGCGCCATGGGGATACTAAAGTAAAATGATTTTAATATGATTCCAAAAATATTTGAACTTCTCGTAACTTGATTATAGTAGACACAGGATATTGGATAAAGTAAATAATCAAAAATAAAGCTGATATCAAATGATTTAAATAACTTAACTGGATATGCAATATATCCTTTACGAACAACGAGTTTATCCAAAATAGATGACAAATAGCCTTTAAATAAAAAAACCATCATCCAATCCTTTGTAGGAGGCTTTTTCATTAATTTACAAAAAGCTATTAGTCCAAAAACCAACAGAAATCTAAGGGTGTTTTTTTCGAAAGTTTGATTCAACTCAGTTACACCTCCATTTGAGTAATGCAATAATGCGCTTTAAATTAATATTGCGTTTTAAATGCAAATTTATACTAGCAGGTACATCTCAGTATGCAGATTTTGTCTGAAGATCTGCACCAACTCTTGTTACCTTTGAGGGGCAAGTTCAGCTTGATTATAGATGCCAAAAGAACTGGTTTGATTTAGCTGAGAGAGATTGGACTATATAGAAGAAATAGAAATTGTCCAATGGAGTGAATAGGTGAACGATTCGTTTAAGGCATTTTTCCATTGACGGGAGCATGCAGCTGACTGATCTCTATCCAATGAGGCAATAATGGACGATCGTCCTTCAGAGCCCTGTACTTAACAACTTCAAGACCGGCGAAAACCTCACTCTTAAAACAGGGTGAGGTTCTTTTTTATATGTCCAGAGGAAAGTGAAAAAGAGGCGACACTTCATATTTTAGTGTATAAGAATCCCAAAACTCTGTAATAACTTGAAACCAAAACTCTAGATTGATCGTCTAACTATAATGATTAGGATTAAACTTGAACTATTTGGGCATTTTCTTTTTTATTCCTATCCTATTGTTTCATTCAACATGTGCTGCGTAGTATGAAGAGCCTATTGCCACCTAATGGAAAATGAGTACCATCTTTATCTTTTATAAGCAAACGAACTATTACTACATAACTTTCCACACCTTAATAGACAGGAGATTTTATGCAAACTAGTAAATTTAAGAAGCTAGATCTTGATTTAATGTTTATCGTTTTTGTTTTTATGGCAATTAGCTGCATATCCATTTATAGTGCACAGAAATTTCTGCCCTATGAGGAGAATTTTGCTCTGAAGCAGTCGGTATGGTTCATTGGTGGGATGACCCTTACATCCATCGTATACTATTTTGACTTTGAACAGCTCAGAAGATTGTCACCATTTTTGTTTGGCTTTGGTGTTCTGCTGCTATCAATATTGATGCTGGCTCCAGCTAGTGTCGCACCTGTTATTAAAGGAACGAAAGCATGGTTTTCTATTCCTGGCTTTGGTTCTTTACAACCCTCGGAATTTATGAAAGTATTTTTAATTCTCTTTTTAGCAAATGTGATCCAAACCCATAATGAGAAACACGGAGAAAGGACGTTAACCTCAGATACATTCTTACTTTTCAAAGTGTTTTCATTTACCCTTGTCCCGCTGGCATTCATTCTGAAACAGCCCGATGCCGGGACTGGAATGGTCATCACGAGTATTATGATCGCGATGTTATTTCTTTCAGGTATAAATAAAAAAATACTCTTTCTATTTTCTTCTATGGGGATTATGGTCATTGCCTCTCTGGTCCTCGTTTTTTTATACAAACCTGAATTATTATTGGTATTCCTGGATCATTATCAGCTTGATCGAATCCATTCCTGGCTGAACCCGTTCGAAAATGGGCAGGGTATAGGCTATCAACTGAGGTTGTCGATATTGGCTTCCGGTTCAGGAATCATTACGGGTAAAGGGTTTTATGATGGAGTAGTGGCAGTTCCTGAAGCTCATTCAGACTTTATCTTTACAGTGATAGGGGAAGAATTCGGATTTGTCGGTTCATCCCTTGTTCTTTGCTTATATTTTGTTTTAATTTATAAGATTGTTACGATCGTTCTGAAAAATAAAGGTGAATATGAGATCCTGGTCGGTGCCGGGGTCATTTCAATGCTGACATTTCATATCTTTGAAAATATCGGGATGGTGATCGGATTAGTTCCCATCACAGGAATTCCCCTCCCTTTGTTAAGTTACGGAGGGAGTTCGGTGCTGGCTACCATATTAGCTTTAAGTATTATTAATAATATATCTGCAACTACAAACCATTATATGTTTGGAAGTAGAGATTGACTTATCAAGAGCAAATAAGATTCTTTTCTCGTTTAAGACATTAGTAGGGAATCGATATTGCCCTCATAATAGCTGATTATTTTTAATTGAAGTAATGAATGATGACAAGCAGTCAATAAATTACCAAAGTGGAGATGTATTGCATTTTCTACCAAACCAGCTCTCGCTTGGTTAATCTCCCACGAACCGTTAAAATAAACATAAACATACTAATGCTATCATGTTAAATAAACAAACAGGTGTGATTCAATGAAAATTAAAACACTTATCATTGCTCCTTATCCGGCAATGACTCATTTATTAGAAGAATGCCGTCATGAGTATAAAGAACTTGATATACATATTGAGGTTGCGAATCTTCAGGAGGCACTTCCGGTTGCAAAAGCTGCAGAAGACCGCGGATTTGATGTGATCATCAGCCGCGGGGGAACTTCTAAGTTGATTGAAGAAGCGGTTACTATTCCCGTCATTGATATTCATGTATCAGGTTATGATATGCTGAGGGTTTTGACGTTAGCGAATGATTTCCCAGGTAAGAAGGCGATTGTAGGGTTCTCAAACATTACGCTTGGCGGAAAGGCGATCAAGGACTTACTTGAAATCCAAATTGATGTGTTTACAGTTGAAGAGGCAAAAGAAGTGGATTCCCTTGTTGAAAAGCTTAAGATTGAGGGTTATGAGCTCATCATGGGTGATGTTATTACAATGGATGCTGCGCTAAAGCATAACGTCGAAGGAATTCTCATCCAGTCTGGCAGGGAAGCGATATTTGAAGCGTTTCAAAAAGCGAAGTCTATTTATCGCTTGCATCGAAGTCAGCAACTGCAAATAAATTTACTCCATTCTCTTATAGAAGAAACTGAATCAAACATGATTGTATTATCACAGGATGGCCGCACCGTGTATCAGAATTGGACGGACTTCAAATCGTGCCCATTGCCAATAACTAAACTTACCCAGCAGATAGAGGAAAGCGACTTAAGTAATGAAGTGAACATTATAGAGACTGGTGAGAAGCAGCAGATTAAACAACGGATTAAGAAGAAAGAGATAAACAACCAGACGTACTACCTGTTTTTGTTCTCAGGGATAATCACCCAACAAGTGCATCAACAAGGATTTCATGTTGAAACGATCTCCCAGCAGCCAATGCTCATTTCAAACAGCCAGTCAATGAAGAGATGTGTCTCTATGATTGATAGGAGCTTGAAGAGCAGCCAATGGCTGCTTTTAGGAGCAGAAGGGACTGGGAAGCAGTTGATTTCTCAGTATATTCATTATCGTAAACATACCGGTAATGGGCTTTATGCAAACGTAACGGCCCAGAATTTGCTGGCAATACAGGACGGGATTGATCCTGACATTTGTACTCTATACATTAATGATGTAGAAGTTTTATCAATGAAAGAAGTAAAAAAACTTTCTTCCGTTGTTCAAAAATTGAAAAGAGAGAATTTAACCGTTATATTAGGCTTATCTAATGAAGAGGAGGTTTATCATTCTCTCATTTATCATGAAGATATATTAACGATTCATATTCCTTCATTAAAAGCTAGAAGGGAAGATGTTAGACCGTTAGCCACTTATTTCATCGCGTTTTTTCACGGTCAGATCGGTACTTCTGCTATCAAGATGAAGGAAGAGGCGATGGATCTCTTAGAGCAGTATTCGTGGCCGGGCAATGTGGCGCAGTTAAAGTCACTTCTTCATGCTGCTGTTTTAGGGGAAAGAGGATATGTCATCGGTAAAAGGCTTATTCAACAACAATTAGAGGAAGAAAAGGATGCAGAAACAATAACTGCAGATAAAGAATTTCTTTCCGGCACACTGGAGGAAATAGAAAAAAGAGTTATTGAGCATATTATGCAAGAGGAGAATTATAATCAAACAAGAGCTGCGGATCGATTAGGTATTAACCGCTCCACTTTATGGCGCAAGCTGAAACAGTAAAATGTTTCAGCTTGTTTTTTTATTTTTGTTGCAAAATTAAACAACTTTAAATCAAAGTGTTGCAAAATATCATGTAAGCCATTACAATAATCCTTGAAACCGGTTACTTATTTTATTTAGTGTTTAATATTGAAACAAATATAAAAGGAGTGTTACAATTATGAAGATTAAAGCAACTTTAGATTGGATTCCTGGCGGTATGATGGTTGTGCCGTTGCTGATTGCAGCATTAATTAATACATTCTTCCCGGATATATTACGAATTGGTAATTTTACTCAAGCGTTGTTTGTAGATGGTGCAGGCACACTGATTTCACTTTTCCTATTATGTACAGGAGCGCAAATTAATGTGAAATCTTTTGGTGTTTCCGTTGGTAAAGGAGCAACTCTTTTAGCGACAAAATGGGCAGTAGGTGCGGTGTTTGGATTGATCGCTTACATGCTTGCAGGTGACAATGGTTTATGGTTAGGATTAGCTCCAATTGCAGTTATTGCAGCCATGACGAATAGTAACGGCGGTTTATTTGTTGCATTAGTGGGTCAATACGGAAGCAAAGAAGACCGTGCAGCTTATTCACTTTTAGCACTTAATGATGGTCCATTCTTAACGATGATTGCGTTATCTATTTTCGGAGCAATGGGCTTTGTTGACGGTATGTTCTCAATCACTTCATTTATTTCTGTGTTACTTCCAATCGTTGTTGGTATGGTATTAGGTAACCTTGATGAAGATATGCGTTCTTTCTTAGACAAAGGGAGCTCAATGTTAATTCCATTCTTCGCGTTTGCACTTGGTATGGGGATTGATTTTGGAGCAATCCTTGAAGGTGGATTGGCAGGTATTATTCTTGGGTTATTGACGGTGTTTGTAACTGGTACTGCCGGTTATTTCGTATTTAAAGCATTGAAATGGAACCCGATTGTTGGAGCTGCGGAAGGTTCAACAGCTGGAAACGCAGTCGCAACACCAGCTGCGATTGCAGCCGCGAATGCAAGCTTTGCATCAGTTGTAGACATTGCAACTGTACAAGTTGCTGCATCAACTGTGACAACAGCTATTTTACTCCCGATTTATGTTGGATTTTTGGTAAAACGACTGGAGAAAAAAGGATATAAATTTGAACAAGACGTAAAAGAAGCAAACGTCTAAGGGTGTGTGATTAGAGTGGAGAGAAGAATAGGCATTATTTCGGATGATTTAACAGGTGCAAATGACTCAGGTGTACAATTAGCAAAGAAACATCTATCTTCAATAGTAGTGTTTGATTATGAAACAGCATCTGTTCCAATAAAGCCTGACGTATTAATCGTTGATACGGATAGCCGGGCCAAGGAGGATGAAGAAGCGTATAAAGCAGCCTCCCAAGCTGCTTTATTCCTTAAAAGTGAAGGCTATCATCATCTATATAAAAAGGTTGATTCAACATTGAGAGGGAATATCGCAGCAGAATTAACTGCGGTTGAACAGGTGTATCAACCTGAGATCGTTGTGATTGCTCCGGCATTTCCAAAAATGAAGCGTCAAACGATACATGGAAATCACTATGTGAATGGCGAGTTAATCACCGATACCGAATTTTCACAGGATCCAAAAACGCCGGTAACAGAGGCGTTTATACCAGAACTATTAAAGCAATATCAAGACAGAGAAATTGCTTTAGTGGAAAAGAATATGTTGGACCAAAATGAAAAAGAAATAAAACAAACCATTAATAGTTTCCTAAATGAAGGGGTAACATGGTTTGTGTGCGATAGTGAAACAGAAGAAGATCTTCAAAGAATATGCAGCTTGTTTTCAAGCCTTAACAAAAAAACAGTCTGGGCTGGTTCAGCAGGGTTGATTGAATATCTGCCCGAAGCACTTCAATTAACAAATTCAACTAAGGCATATCAGGAAGAAACCAGTATTGATAAGACGTTGATCGTATCTGGAAGTTTATCTGAGGTCACGAGACAACAGCTTTGTCAGGTGGATTCATTACAGAATTCTTACTTTATGGAAGTAGATCCTGCCATTTTAGTGAAAGATGCATTTGAACTTGATTCCTATATTGCACAATTAAAACAGAATGCGCATTCATCACACTATGTGTTATATGTGGAAGCGTCGGAGAAAAACCGCTTATCTGCAAAGGAAGCGGGAGATGAGCTTGGATTAACATTTACTGAGATAAGCGAAGTAATATCAAGAGGTTTAGGCCGGATTGCAAAAGGGCTTTTAGAAAAGTTTACGTCTATCCAAGGGTTAGTCCTTACAGGTGGAGATACAGCAAAGGCGGTTTGCTCAGAATTAAACATTTCCGAAATGGAGCTATACTCTGAGGTCGAACCAGGTCTGCCGTTCGGCCGCTTACGCAGTCCGGAGCGCACCTATTGGGCAGTGACAAAAGCCGGTGGCTTTGGACATGAGCAATCATTAGTAAACGTTGTGAACTATATGACAAACAAGAGAAAGGTGAGAGCATGAATCAACTGAAACCTATCGTTGGGATTACAATGGGAGACGCGGCGGGCGTTGGTCCTGAAATTATATTAAAAAGCTTAGCCGTAAAAGAGATATATGATATGAGTCGTCCGCTTGTTATCGGAGACAGCAAAATTCTTGAAAGAGCAAAGAGTTTTGTAAACAGTGAGCTTAACATTGAATCTGTATCAGCTGATCGTATTCAAGATCTTCCTTACAAATTAGGAACCGTTTACTGTTTGGATTTGAATCTATTAGATGCAAGTCTGCCAATTGGGCAAGTGTCGCCAGAAGCCGGTCATGCAGCATTTGAATATTTAGCGGCAGCGATTGAATTAGCGAAGGAAAACAAAATTGATGCGATTTGTACAGCTCCATTAAATAAGGAAGCCTTACACAAAGGCGGACATAAATATCCCGGACATACGGAAATTCTTGCTGATCTAACAGATACTGAGGACTTCTCAATGATGTTATCTGCCCCTGACTTAAAAGTTATTCATGTAACCACACATGTGGGAATTATTGACGCAGTGAAAATGATTAACCCTGAACGTGTCTATCATGTAATAAAACTTGCTCATGATACGCTGAAAAAATCAGGCATTACTTCTCCAAAAATAGCTGTTTGCGGGATAAACCCCCATGCAGGGGAAAATGGACTATTCGGATACGGAGAAGAAGAAGAAAAAGTCATTCCTGGTGTAGAAAAAGCACAAGGTGAAGGAATGGATGTTGTTGGTCCACTTCCTGCAGATACTTTATTCTTCCGTACTGTTCGCGGAGACTTTGATATCGTTGTAGCGATGTACCACGATCAGGGACATGGCCCGGTTAAAGTTCTTGGCTTGGATGCAGGAGTGAACATTACAGTAGGATTGCCGATCATTCGTACAAGTGTAGATCATGGAACAGCATTTGATATTGCTGGTAAAGGAATTGCAGATGAGAAAAGTTTGATGGAAGCGATTCGCCAGGCTGTGGAGTTCGCGGGGTAAGAGGAACCTGCAACAACGAATAGTTTAGAATATGCCGGTGTGCTCTTTTTACAAGCACGCCGGCTTTCAGTTTATCTGATGGATTTGGAATAAATAAAAGTGCCAAATCACAGAAATCAGATCTTGATGTTCATTTATATCGTCAAAAACTCGCTTCCTTGAATCAGAAAGCGAGTTTTTGAGTTGGACTATGCAGCATCTGTTTCTTTTTTTTGTTGGTTTGCTTTTGATTTGAAACCGATGAAAAACAAGATGGCCAGGATGAGAATGATGGATGCGAACACGATAATATTTGAATCGACAATTTTGATGAGGTTACCAAGCACGATTCCGACTAAACCGAAGTCTGCATCTCCAAACGTTGTTCCCTGGAACCCTAATGAGCCTAAAACCGGCAGCAAGAGGGCTGGCAGGAAGCTGATCATCACACCATTCGCCATGGAACCGATGACGGCCCCTCTCCGCCCGCCGGTTGCATTGCCGAAGACCCCGGCAGCTGCACCAGTGAAGAAGTGAGGAACAAGTCCTGGTACGATTACTTTCAACCCTAATAAAGGTAAAAATAGCATGCTGACAAGACCAGCGGTAAAACTGAACAAGAAACCGATGATGACGGCGTTACCTGCGAATGGGAAAATGGCTGGACAGTCTAGTGCCGGTTTAGCATGCGGGACGATTTTATCCGCAATTCCTTTGAAGGCAGGGACAATTTCGCCAAGAAGCATACGTACACCTGCTAAAATGATATAAACACCAGCGGCAAAAGTAATCCCCTGCATAAAGGCAAACACAAGGAAGTTCTGTCCGCCGCTTAATTCTGCTTCAACAAATGCCGGACCTGCTGCCCCTGCGACGATAAAGAACAAGATGACCATGGTTAACGATACTGAGACGGATGTGTCTCTTAGAAAACCGAGTGATTTTGGGACTTTGATTTCCTCTGTTGACTTTGACCCTTTGCCGACAGCTTTACCGACCAGGGCAGAAGCCAAATAACCAATTGATCCAAAGTGGCCGATGGCAAAGTCATCCGACCCGGTGACTTTGCGTGTGAAAGGCTGAAGCATTGCCGGTGAAAGCACCATCAATGCCCCAAGAATAATCGAACCAAGAATGATCAGTGTCAGACCGGAAAATCCTCCAGTAGTTAAGATGACAGCGATTAAACAGGCCATGAACATGGTATGATGCCCGGTTAAAAAGATATATTTAAAAGGGCTGAAACGTGCTATCAGAATATTGACAATCATACCGAACAGCATGATCATTGCTGTCTCTGTACCGAAGCTTTCCTGTGCCAGGGCAACGATTGCTTCATTATTCGGAATCACTCCGTCGACGGCAAAGGCTTTATTGAACATGCTGCTGAATTGCCCCAGCGACTGGACGAGTACATTCGCTCCTGCCCCAAGGATGACGAAGCCCATTACTGTTTTAAGTGTTCCGGAAACGACATCTCCTGAATTTTTGCGCTGCACAAGGAGCCCTATTAAGGCGAATAGACCGACAAGGATTGCAGGTGTTCCTAAGATATCCTTCATTATTATATCAACCATTTTTATCGCTCCTTCGAATTATAGTGGTCTACATATTTTGTTCTAGCGCTTCGCGGAGTTCGTTCTTATCCATTAAATTCTTCAATTTCACAATATGTTTATGGCCGTCTTCCAGGCTTTCGACAATATCCTCAGAACCTATGAAAATATCAGCCTGTTCCGTCTTGGCTGTTGTTAAATCTGTGTGGGAAACTTCCGCTTCTTTCCCCATTTCCTTAAGTGCTGCTTTCACATTCATTTCTACAATCATACTGCTGCCTAAACCGTTTCCACATACAACTAATACTTTTTTCATCTTTGTTTCCTCCTCTAATTTAACCTTCGATTGTTTGGTTGATTAATTCAATTACGGTTTTTTTATCCTTCGCTGAGATTAACTGCTCCACGTTGTCTTCATTGGATAACATTTCTGTGAGCTGGGCTAATGCTTTTAAGTGGGTTTGATTATCAATCGCTGCCAGCACGATGACTAACTGAGCACGATGTTTTTCTTTTTCTGAGAAATTAACGGGTTCTTTGAGTCGTAAGAAACTCATCCCCAGTTGTTCGACTCCAGTCTCTGGACGCGCATGGGGGATGGCGATTCCCGGGGCGATGACAATATAAGGACCTAACTCCTTCACGTTAGTAATCATTGCCTCAACGTAACCCGGGCGAATCGATTGCTGTTCGATCAATGGCTGAGCAGCCACTTTGATTGCATCCTCCCAACTGCTTACCTGATCTTTGAGCTGTATCGTTTGTTCTGTCAATAATTCATTGAGCATAGGCTTTCTGAGCTCCTTTGTTCGGGGAGTATTTTGTTCTAACAGGTGGATCAACTCTTTTTTCAGTTCGTCTTCTTGATGAATCGTAGAATGGCGTTTGATCACTTCCATCAGACGATCGGCTTCATTCTTTTCCGGTGGTTTCGAATCGAAAAGTTCATTCATGCGTTGTATGACTCGTTCCTTTTCGGGATTCGTTAAGATGGCGGGAACGTGGATAACGGGAACTTCTTTCGCCTTGATATAATTCGTTGAAAAGATTACATCTGCTACGTGTTCATTCATTCGATATTCTCTCATCGATATAGTAGTGACGACATTCAGCCCGGCAATCAAGTTTTCCAACTGGGTGCGCAGCATATTGGAAGTTCCGATTCCATTTTCACAAACAATAAGGGCTTTGAACTTCGTCTCTACCTTCTTTTTCTCTTTCGTCAGCCATCCTCCGAAGTGCAGGGTAATGTATGCCGCTTCTTCATCTGGAATGGTCTTCCCTGCATACAGTTCCAAGTGCCTCATCACCCGTTTTGTCAAATGAAAGATGTCTGGATAAGTCCTTTGAATGCTGTCAGATAGGTCATTCGCGATTTGCAATCCATACTTTAGGCGATAATACGTCGGTTTTATATGGGAAATCAGGTTTTCTTCAAGGCCGTTTCTATCATCAAACACAACACAGGAATAGAGTTGGAAATCATCAATCATCTGTTGAACGACTTCCTTAAGTCCTGATAATTCCCATTCGGTATATCGGTCGAAGTTATCATGCTGGACTTTCGAACCGAGCAGGTTCATGGTAATGAAGCAAACCTCATCATCAGGGAAAGTAATTCCTTTAGCATTTTCAAGCTTATTGGTAATGAGCATGGCTGCCTTGTATGCTTTTGTTTGTTTTAGAACCTCTTTTTCTGCACGTGGAACAAGGATATACTTGTGCAGCTCTATACGGTTCATGACCATTAGGATCTGGAGGGAAAGCATCTCAACCATTTCGTCAGTCAGAGTCAATCCAAGTTCTTTTTCAGCTTCAAAAAGAATCTCTCTCACCAAGCGTCTCTGATCGGTTTCGTGTGACCATGTGGCGGCTTCTGGATGGATCATCTTATAGACTTCATTCCGGACGTTCTGCCAATCCGGGTGAGAGAATATAGTTGCCAGTATAGTTGAAAGCATGGTTCGTTTTGCATCCTCGGGACCACCCAATCGATATCCTGATCCTTTCTTGTAATACAGCTCCAATCCAGCCTCATTGAACTCTTGCTTGATCACTTTAATCACCTTGGTGATCGTTCCTCGGCTCATACTTGTTAAATCCATAAACCTTTTCATTGATGCATCTTGTTCTTCCAGTAATATTTTTGCTTTAATCAGTACTTCGCGCTCCTGCTTTGATAATTGATACTGCCAATCTTCAAAACTCTGATCTTGATAGACCATCAAGCTTGATTTTGATGCAGGAGGCAAAAATAATCCCTTTCCATGTTTACTTTCAATTGGTTCTAGTTCTTTAGAGCGCAGCCAACTATTAATGTGATCTAGGTCATAATAAATGGTGCGCTGAGACAAATTCATTCTGGCAACCAGATCTTTTGCCGGAACCGGCTCATGCGAATGTTGAATGATGGATAATAGGTGTGCACGTCTTTTATCCAGTACCATGGGGATCCTCCTTGTATTATTTCAACCATGTCATTTTTGCATAATTATATTGTTATATTAATCGATGATCATCTTATATATCTAGTATATTCGCTATTTGTTTGGGATGAAAGGGGTTTCAGTGTGCAGATTTCGTTTGTGTATTTTTGCAAAATTGAACAGAAGGGGTGGGTATGCACGAATGTGAGTGTAAATTATTGTCATTTTGGTTGGGAACCATTTTTTGTGATTCTGGCGTTAGTACATAATTATCCCGAAGAATAATGGATGATTGAGTACGGTGAGATACTTTCAGTCCCTTTGTTTACCTCCAAAATCCATACAGACAAATTTTCATGAATGATAAGAGCTGACGGGAATATGTATATATAAAGACTCATGGTACAAGTTCGATTTTGGCACTAGCATCTTTACTAAAGCTCTGGATTGGGGCTGATTTTTTGTATCGGAATAAGCGGAGCTCACTTGTGAATCTAGTCATTTTCATACTCTTTTGCTTACTTATTATTCATGTCATTCGTTTCATCCTCTACGCGAAAGTCTACATCGTATACAGTATGGGGCTTGGCCCTGTCTTCCTTATGGGGTTGATCGTTTTCCTTATTGTGTATCTTTATTTGAAGGGGTGAAAGTGAGAAAAGAAAAGCTGTAGTTCAGAAGACTGATCTCCAGCTTTTCTTTTTTTATTATTTGGACAAATGATGGATTTGTTTTCCTATTTGATGCCCATTTAATAGATATAAGCATTGAGAAAAAATAGAAATTAATGGATAATTGGAATCGGAAAAAGATACGGATATCGAGTTCAAACAAAGAATGAGAGGCTGGGCGTTCAATGAAACAAGGAAACCTACTGACGAAAAGTCATATAACGGATGATCTGGTGAAATTAGGTGTAACAAAAGGGATGACAGTCATTGTGCATTCTTCATTAAAATCATTAGGAAGAGTTATTGGAGGTCCGGTTTCTGTTATCTTAGCTTTAGAGGAAGCTGTCGGAACAGACGGAAACATTGTCATGCCCACACAGACCGAGCAACTTTGTGATCCGACAGTTTACGGGAGCGGTTATACAGATGAAGAAATTCAGATCATAAGAGAGCACATGCCGATTTACCACCCGGATCTGACACCTACTTGTTATATGGGCTTTATCCCTGAAACTTTTAGGAAGCAAAATGGGGTGCACCGAAGCTCCCATCCGCACACTTCATTTGCTGCGTGGGGAAAAAACGCTGAATATATAACAGAAAATCATAATATGGATTTTGCTTTAAATGAACAATCTCCTTTAGGGAAAATTTACGAATTAAATGGATTCATACTGATGCTGGGTGCGCCGGCAGATTCAAATACTTCCCTGCACTTAGCTGAATACAGACAGGAAAATACATTTTGTAAAGAAAAAATATGGGATGTGAAGGTTGAAATAAATAATGAAGAAAGGTGGACAACGTACCAAGACATCAACAATGACTCAGATGACTTCGACAAAATATTTGCTGATTTTCAGAAAGAAACAAACTATATAGCAGGGGGCAAAGTTGGTGATGCAAGAAGTTATCTAATACCAATGAGGCAAATGGTGGAATATGCCGTTAAATGGATGAATGCAAACAGAGGGTAAGGCTCAGCATTTTAATGAAGGTTTTGGATCTGGATTTCAGATATTTCGGGGCGGGCTGCTGTTTACGGGAACGTTGGGACCATCGCGGCAAGTGTTATCAATTATCCATGGAGGAAATGAATGTGAACAAACAATATGCAATCATTGAATACCATCCCAAGTATGCATCAAAGACAGTTAAAATGTGGCGGGATAGCAAGGAGCAAGCTATAGATCAAAAAGAAATCCATCCCTTTGAAAATCATGTTTATTTTATCAACCATATTTTACCCGAACGGTTTCAAATCAATTTAGCGGTAATCAATGAAAAAGTAGTGGGCCTGATTGCTTATAACAAAACTGAAATCAACCAACTATATATTCATGTTGATCACCAAGGGATCGGTATAGGTGAAGCACTGCTTAATATCGCAAAAAAACATTCAAGCGGCAGCCTGACCTTATATACATTTGAAAAAAATAAAAACGCGCAGCGGTTTTATGAAAAGCATGGATTTATTATCATCGGCAGGGGAACTGAGAATGAAGAAAATCTACCGGATATTCTATATGAGTGGACGTTTAAAAAATGATGTAAATAACGCAGCTTCGGAATGAAACCACTTTCCGAGACAGCTGGTAATTGAGATTTGTTTTTTAGATACCACTGCTCAATTAGAATTGCAGCATAATAGAAAGAGAGGCACTGCATTAATGGCAAAAGAAATGATGGTTAAAATAGACGATTGTAGACTATTTGCTAAATTAGTTGGCAATAAAACCGGCAAACCTACTATTGTAATGGACGCGGGATATGGAGACTACTCGAAGGCGTGGGATAAAGTAATCGATCATTTATCAGAAATGTCTAATGTTCTCATTTATGATCGCGCAGGTCTTGGAAAGAGTGAACCAAGTAATGCCCCAAGAACCAGTAGAGAGATGGTAAAAGAATTGAACCAGCTTCTTAAAGAAACTAAGGTAAAGCCTCCATACATATTAGTCGGTCACTCATTTGGGGGAGTAAATGCACGATTATATGCAACTGAATTTCAGAGGGAAGTCTGCGGCATGGTTTTGATAGATTCAACTCCTGAAAATTATAGAGAGAGATTTCTGCCTGCAATGTCAGAAGAGTTTCAAAGATTATACAACAAGCAATTCGTTCACGAAGGCAACTATGATGAATTTATGGAAAGTTTAAAACAGATAAAAGACTCAAAAACAAAATTGAATATGCCACTAATCGTTCTTTCAGCTGGCCAAAAAGCTCATTACTCAAAAGCCTCACAGGAATTATGGAATGAAATGCAGAGTGAACTTCTGGATCTATCTGCAGATGCTGAGTTCATCATTGCTGAAAATAGTGCCCATTATATTCAGAATGATCAGCCGGAAGTGGTCATCGATGCAATGAGAAGATTGATAGACCTCTGTTAAGAATGTGAGTGTGACTCAGTGGAAAGAACTTGATGTTAAACCTACTAGCAGGAGAAACTGATTTTGGAGGAAATGTATGTCGACTACAATGGTTTATATGGTAAGACACGGAGATTCACCTAAAGAGGGTAATGAAAGAACAAGAGGGTTAACTCAGAAAGGTCTTCTGGATGTTCAACGAATAACTGACAGATTGAAAGTAGAAAACGTAGATGTTATAGTTTCAAGTCCATATTTGCGCTCGATACTAACAGTTGAAAAAGCAGCAGCACAAATAGGACAAGAAGTGATTGTAATGGAAAATTTAAAAGAAAGGGTATTTTCATCTGCGCCCGAACGAGTATCTGACAAGGAATTAGCTTCGTTGTTGGAAAAATCTTTTTCTGACCCACGTTACTCTTTAAAAGGTGGAGAGTCAAATACTGAGTGTCAAAAGAGAGCGATAAATGTATTGACAGATCTATCGGACATATATAGAGGAAAGAAAGTAGTAGTAGGTACTCACGGAGCCATTATGACGTTGATGATGGCACATTACGATCGCGGCTTTGATTTGAAATTCTTACAAAATACATCTAAACCGGATATTTATAGAATGGAATTCAATGGTCAGGAATTAGTGGATATTCAACGGTTATGGGAGGTGCCTGCTCCTTAAGCATTCTTGAAAATGCTAGAGTTAACGTAATTGCTAATTAGTTGAAAATAAAACTTACCCGTATCTTTTATTCTCCTAACTGTGTTTTATAAAGTGAAAGAATAGAAGGAGGGAGTGTCAATGGATAAACTTGAAACTGTATCCAGCGATATGCGGGATCTGAAACAGAAGTTTGATCAGCTTATAATTCCCCACAGGCCGGCACTATGGAAATATTGCAGGATGATCACCAGCTCGCCTTGGGATGCAGAGGATTTAGTACAGGAAACACTTTTAAAGGCATACAGCGCTCTGCCAAGAATATTTCAGCCGTTGATTCCGAAAAGTTACTTATTTCGAATCGCTACGAATACATGGCTGAATCAACAAAGAAAGCTAGATAGAATAATAGTGGAAGAACATAACGATGAGTTACATATAGACTTGGATCCGTTTGAGATTAGAGAAGCGATCGAGAGGCTGGTAACCAATTTGTCTCCAAAGCAGCGTGCAGTTATCTTACTGTTTGACGTTTTTCAATTTAAAGGAAGTGAGGTGGCAGAAATGATGGGTTCAACGGAAGGGAGTGTGAAGGCACTTCTGCATAGAGCCCGTACAAATTTGAAGAAACTAAATCAAGGGAAGCACCATTCTGCAATAGAACAAGAAAGTGTTATTGCAACAGATAAGGTGGTTGAAGCCTACTTAGACGCTTTTAACCGGAGAGACCCTGATGCAATTGCTGAAATGCTTGATGAAAATGCTGTAAACGACATTGTCCATACTTCATTTGAATACGGGAAGGACACAATCAGGAATCATTCTCTGGCGGGATGGGCAAATGATCCAATGCCAATGAAAGCTGTTTACCAAATGCTCTGGGGCAAACCAGCCATTGTTGTTATGACTGAAAAAGATGGAAATGAAGCGGTGTATAGCTTAATAGAATTAGAGTTTGATACTGGTGCTATTGTTAAAAAACGAACTTATTACTTCTGTCAGGACTTGCTGGAGGCAGTCGCCGGGGAATTACAAGTACCAGTTCATGAAAATGGATATATTTATTTTGGGGCATAACTGAAAATGACTAAGAGCGATGAATAAAGGTTGCTGAAGAACGTCAGGTGGTTCTTCAGCAAATCTTTATTTCATAGACGTAGCAATAATAATCCCGTTATATAAGTAAAGGTGGGGAATCTAAGGTGGAAGTTATGAGTTATAAAGTAAGACAAATAAAGGCTGTTGAACTTGTTAAACTTTATAAAGGGGAAGGTTGGTGGGAAGAAAGAAAAGAAGAGGATATTGAAGAGATGCTAAAACAGGGGGATTCAGTTGGTGCCTGGAACAAAGGTGAACTTATAGGGTTTGCCAGAGCTGTATCAGACGGTAAATTCAGAGCATACATAGAAGATGTTGTCATACATAAAGACTATCAAAACTCTGGTACAGGAACGAAGCTTCTGGCACAACTCGTAGACGAACTTTCACACATAGATATTATTAGCCTGTTTTGCGAAGAAGAATTGCTCCCGTTTTACGAGAAGAATAACTTTAAGTTTAGCAAATCACATTTAGTGATGCATAGAAAGTAAATAACAAACGAGACTCAGCGTAAGGGAGCTTATCCGTAACAGGGTAGGCTTTTTTTGAAATAAACGATTGAGTTAACTGTCTTTATTTGAAATAATTGGTAGTAAGTTCATTTATCAGGAAAAGTATTAAAGTATAAACTCGAAGGAAAAATTTTTTTTACTAAGGACTGAAATGATGATTCAACATTCACTTGTTCTACTCGGAAAGCAAAAATTAGACTGGAGAAGAAACGGGCTAAGGCACATAGAAAAGGATGAGATTTTAGTCCAAACCATCGCTGGAGCAATCAGTATTGGTGCAGAATTGCCACAATATAATGAATCGGACGTTACTGATTCCAATCCTCATTACCCAAGGGAGACAGGCTATGAAAGCTATGGCAGAGTCATAGACATAGGAGAAAGTGTGACAGACATTGAAGCAGGGGATCATGTACTGGCATCCTACGGGCATAAAAATGCAGAAATAGTAAAAGCCAATAAAGTGGTCAAGGTTCCAGATGCTGTGCCATATCGGCATGCTCTGCTTAATACGCTATCTTGTGATGCCGGAAAAGGGGTGTTGAAACTTCAACCTGAACCCGATGATAGAGTTCTAGTCACTGGTGCAGGGACTATCGGATTATTAACCGTTCATTTCCTTAAAAATTATATGAATGTAAAACATATCGATGTATTGGAGCCAGATGAATCGCGAAGAGCATTGACATATACTTTTGGTGCAGCCAATTCCTATTCTGATAGAGAACAGGTTCCAACAGCTTTTTATGACTTTGGACTGGAATGTTCGGCGAGCGGGAATGCATTTCATACCTTGCTAAAATCACTGAAGCATCACGCGGAAGCTTGCATTTTATCAGATGGCAATAAGGAACTTTTCTGCCTTAATGAAGATTTTTACGAAAAAGAATTAAGAATTGTATGTTCAAGTGACGGTTGGGATTACCAGGAACACTCGAGATGGTTCTTTCCGGAGAGTGTCAAAGCCCCCTATTTATCAACCCTATTTGAACATGAAATCTCCTCAGACCAGTTAATCGATTGTTTCGCGGAGCTCAGTAATCAAACAATCAGGCCATTAAAAGTATTAGTGAGGTATCTTTGAAGAGCTGCAGGATCCGTTACTTACAAAATAAAGGAGTGAGCGTAGTTGGCTACTTGGGTGACCCACTTTAGGATTGCTGAGGAACTGTTAAAAACAGATATCCCTGTTTCACCAATAGAGTTTTTGGTTGGCAATATCGGTCCGGATTGTGGACTTATTGGAGAGGATGGCGTCCCGCAGCCTCCAAAGGAGATTACACATTTTGAGGTTGAAGGCAGAATCAGCGCGGATTCTTTTTATAAGCAGTATCTTCGCGATGACAAAGTGACCCTGTCTCGTGAGTTCTCATATTATCTTGGCTATTACATTCATCTGGTGACGGATGAAAAATGGATTAAGCTCTTAGACAGAAAGAAGAAGGAAAAAGTGTATCAGGATATATTGAATTCTCCCGAATACGCTGGACTCGTCAAGAAAGATTGGTACGGGTTGGATTTCTTATACCTCAAGCATCATAAAGACAATATATTCTGGTCGGAATTTCAACATATCACAGCCTTTCCAGAGTACTTGAGCTTCTTCAAAAACGGCCAGACATTTGAACAGATCCAGAACATAAAGAGTTTCTATCAAACCAGCTCGATTTCAGAAGATCACGAGTTTATTTATCTTAAGGCAGATGAAGTAAATGATTTCGTGAGAAAAACGTTACAAGAGGTAAAAGAAGGATTGAACGAGAAGAGAGGGCTGCAGCTGGTTTAAGGGGTGATCTTGACTAACAATTGAATCACTTCATCAGAAACTGCCGGTCTGGCCCCATTCATTTTAAAGGACGATCACCAATAGTAAGTGATCGTCTTTATTTTATAAAAGATGTTTAATGGAATAATATGTTAATATGGAAGTAAGTAGGACAAAGGGGGAGATTACCATAAAGAGAATCTATTTCTTACATGGTTTTATGGGTACAGCTAAAACGCATTTTTCAAATCAGATAGCTGGCTTGGAGGATCGTTATGAACTCATTCTATTAGATTTACCTGGGCATGGAAATTCTTTAGTGGAGGCAACTGATCATTATTTTGAAGATGCACTTAACTGGGTTACAACTAAAATCAGGGAAGAAGGAGAAGGGTATGTAATAGGTTTGTCATTAGGAGCTTCTCTGGCAATACATCTTGCATTTGAAGAACCGGAGCTCGTGAACGGAATTGTGCTTACAGGTTACTCACCGTTCATCCCTGAAGAGTTAGAGGACGTAATGAAAAAACAATATGAATACTTCTTAAATATTGAAGAAAACGATCCAAATACAGCTGAGCACTTTAACACTCTGCACGGAGATAAGTGGAAAAAGACCATGAAGAACGTTCTTCAAACAATGACTTTTCGTTATCCTGCTGCTGCTCAAGAGGACATTCAAAACCTTAAAGTTCCAACACTCATTCTGAATGGCGGTAATGAATTACATGAAGTCGAAGCAGCTGCTTATATCAAGAAAATGAATCATGAAGTGAATATTGGATTGGTTCCTTATGCAGGTCATACGGCAAATATAGACCAGCCGGAAATATATAATAGAATGATTGAAGAATTTTTGTGAGAGCTCGACTAATATAAACAGCAAGTTCTTTAGGGAAACGTGAGGAGGTGTTTAGTACGAATGGATATTTCATCGGTGACATGTAGTATCAAATTTTTTGTTTTGCATGTATGGCACTGATTATTTCCTCATTGTGAACCATTTTCGTTCTTTGTCTAAACGCAGGAAACAGCTCGAAACAATTGAGAGGAAAGTAGATTTGATCTACGAACAAGTAAAAAGAAAAGATGATTAGCTGTGGCATTGTGAAATAATTGGTATTAAGTTTAGTGCTCACTATATGGAATTCCTTAGGATGAAATTCACTCTTGGAACAGAGGTGATATCGGTGAATCCAAATAAAAAGGATAGTCTAAGGAAAGTGCAAGGCGTATATAGAAGGCAAAAGTACCACAAGAAGGCAGCTGTAAACAATAATGGAATGTGGAAGATTATTGTGAGCATCTGTGTGATCATTTTGTTTTTCTTTATAATCACTAGTGCTTTGTTTGATATGGGTGTACCTTTTCCAAAATTTTTTGGCAGGTAATATGTACCTTCCGGTATGAGATTGGGAGGGGAAATGAAAATGATGTACTTCTTTATTTTTGCAGGGGTTTTAGTTTTATACTTTGGAATCAGAATTTGGATCGGTTCAAGGAAAATAGAGTTTTACGGTGACAGCATTAAGAAAACATCTAACAATAGGAGGGACCAAGCATACGAAAAGTCTGCTCAACATTCCCAACAAGCCATGAATGCTACTAATCAACCAGGTGGCGGCGGAGGTCCGACTGAATAATGTATACCATTGAAGCAAAAGAACTGCTAAATTATTCTCTCGCAACATTTGATGGTACTCTTTTAAAGCACATCAAAAGTAAAAATGAGGTTAAAAAATGAATATCAGAAAACTAACCCAAGGTGAAAAACTTCCGATGGAATTATTGTTATTGGCCGATCCTTCAGAAGAAATTGTTATGGAATATGTGAACAGGGGAGAATGTTTCGTTGTGGAACAGGAGCAGAATTTTGTCGGGGTGTATGTTCTGCTGCCAACAAGACCGGAAACAATCGAGTTGGTGAACGTTGCTGTTGCAGAGGAGCAGCAGGGACGGGGTATTGGGAAACAGCTGGTGATGGATGCGATCAAGACAGCCAGGACCAAAGGCTGCAAAACAATCGAAGTGGGTACCGGGAACTCCGGCATTGGACAATTGGCTCTTTATCAGAAATGTGGATTCAGAATCGTGGGTGTCGATCTGGACTTTTTCATTAGACATTACCCTGAAGAAATCTATGAAAATGGGATACAGTGCAGGGATATGATTCGGCTTTCTTTAAGTTTGAAGAGCAGTCAACTCGCATAAAATGAGGTGAGGAAATAGATAATCGCTGGAATGAATTCATATATAAAGTCTGGTCTCCTTATTACGATAAGTTTTTTAACAGCGGGCAATTCCTCAAGGCACGGAAGGAGATATTCAGCGGATATCACTTTGCTGAAAATCAAAAGATTCTATTCGTTGGGGTAGGAACTGGAGCGGATTTGGAACTGTTTGATCACAACAATTTAATGATCACAGCAATAGATTATTCCGATGACATGCTTAATAAAGCTAGAGAGAAATTCAAGGGGTCGACTATTCAATTCATTAAGATGGACGCTCAAGAAATGAGTTTACAAGATAATCAGTTTGATGTAATTGTAGGGAGTCTCGTATTATCAGTTGTTCCCGATGCTGACAGATGCCTTAAAGAAATGCTGAGAGTATTAAAGCCGAACGGAGAAGTGGTCATCTTTGACAAATTCGCCCCAAAAGAAAAAGGGCTTTCTCGTATTAAAAAAGCAATTAGACCGTTTATCAAGCTTTTGGGTACTGACATTGGAATCAATTTTGAAGAGTTGTGTGAGAAGAATAAGAATACTACATATATCAAAGAAGACACGTCACTAATGCTCAGGGGGATGTATCGAAAGATCGTGCTGGGCAAAATCAATGTTTAACGATTTCTCAAAGTTACTTTCCTGCTGACAGTAAGCTTACTTCTATATTCATTCAACAGGTGCTTTGGTTCTAATATGAGTCGGACACTACAGCCTGTCATTGTTGTTGTATAAATTAACAAGACCATGTGTTGCGGAGGATTGATCGTGGAATGTAGAAAATTACCCTTAGTACCTTTTGTTCTAATCTTTTTAACTGCTATTGCATTATTCTACTGTATCAGTCTTTACAATGACTTTTATAATTGGACTTATTTTATAAATTATTTTGCCGGAGGCTTTCTGGGATACACGATTGTTAAAGGAAAAAAGTTTCTATTCATTTACTGTGCAGTGACTTTAGTGCTGCTGATTATTGACCAATTTTTCAGTATAGGGATTGGTGTGAATGATGTATCAATAGCTTTAACAGGTACAGGCTATTTGTTTGGAAGGTACCTTGGGAGGAAGGCAAGTTAAAAAACAGGGTAAGTTCATCTTTGCATATCGAATGAACCGGGGGCTTCGGATTTATTGTTAACAAAAATGATTGATTGCAGAATATACAATGATTTGGAAGTGATACGTAAGGGAGGGATGAATCGTTTTGGTAGATAAAATCATATCAAAAGCACATTTGATTTTATTTCTTATTTTATTCTTTTCATTCATCAGAACCGCCTTTGATCTAGTCAATGTTCAATCTTTATTTAACTACTTATCAATATTCTTATCCTTTGTGGCTGTTATCAGTATGTCTATTGTATTAGTAATCATTCATAAGGAGAAGAATTCAAAAGAAGAAATAACTAAATGATCAAGTACCCTTTAATACCTGATCGTTGCTTCAACAGTAATCATTCCTGAATTTCCAGCAGAGAGGTGAAACATGTGATTTTTGTATTTGATTTAGATGGAACCATTTGTTTTAAGGGTGAACCTTTGACTAACGACATTTGTGAAGCATTGGACTTTTGTCTGCACCAGGGGCATGAAGTTATTTTTGCTTCAGCCCGGCCGATTCGAGATCTACTACCTGTTTTGCCTGAGAAGTATCGGCATTTTAGAATGGTTGGAGGGAATGGTGCGTTTACATATAAAGATGAGGAAATCAGCGTCCATACTTTCAAACCAGAACTGGTGGAACAAATTCAAGAAATTATTGGAGAAAATCAGCTTACTTATTTGATAGACAGTGATTGGGATTACAGCTATACAGGAGATGTACAACATCCCATCTTTCGAAATCTTGACCCTGAAAAACGTGCGGTAAACATGGAATTAAGTCATCTGAAGAAGATAGCCAAATGTTTATTATTCACTGCTGATGAATCGATCAAAAAGCAACTGGAGAGTTTACCCTTGGAAGTCTGCGAACATGGCCAGGAGGGGGTGTTGGACATTAGTCCGTCGGGAATACATAAGATGGAGGGACTGAGAGGTTTAGGTATACACCCCGGGGAGTTCATTGCATTCGGAAATGATCAAAATGACCTGGAGTTATTCAAAAATGCCAAATACAGTGTATGTGTGGGGAACCATCCAGTACATTTAAATGCCAATCTTGTAGTTGAAGTCGAATGTGTTTCCGCAGCCATTAGAAATATGAGTGAATCGTTCAAGAATGGTTTACTAATCAATTCTTAATTCCAAAAAAAGGGTGCCTTAACTATATTGTTTGGGCATTCTCTTTAACATATTTCGATTACGCTGTTAACCTATGGTTTATTAACGAGTAAAAGATGAAAACAAGTCAATTAACGGGAAGACTACCCCAATTACACATCTAAGATTGTTAAGTAGATTGTAAAAATACGTAAGGAAAAAGAACGAATTTTGTTAACGCAATCTTTAAGAAGCTATACATCTATCGATACACAAGATCAACATCTCCAATCTAAAATACAGTTGAATACATATTTTAGATTGGAGATGAAATAATGAGCAAAAAATTATTAATCGGTACAGGAGTGGCTTTTTCGTTATTATTCAGCTCTTTCAGTCAGGCGTTTGCAGAGGAGCCGACAACGGGGGAAAGAAAGCAAGTGGATAATGTAGCACATCGCGGGGCGGCAGGGTATGCACCTGAAAATACAATTGCCGGTTTTGATCTGGCAGTTGATATGAAGGCTGATTATATCGAAATCGACGTACAAAGAAGTAAAGATGGTGAATTGGTCGTCATCCATGATACAACAGTGGATCGGACAACAGATGGAACAGGAAAAGTAGGGAATTTAACACTTCAACAGCTTCAACAACTTGATGCAGGCAGTTGGAAAGAAGAATCATTTGCAGGAGAAACCATTCCTGCGTTTGAAGAGATTCTTGACCGATACCACGGAAAAGTCGGTATTCTAATCGAATTGAAGGCTCCAGAACTGTACCCGGGAATCGAAGAACAAGTGGCCGAAGCATTGAAAGAGAGAAATCTTGATCAACCACAAAATGAAAAGATCATTATTCAATCCTTTAACTTTCAATCAATGAAGAAAACGGACCAGCTGCTGCCCAAAGTGCCAGTCGGCGTATTAACATCCAATCGGACACATACAACAGCAGAGGCGTTGAAAGAATTTTCAACCTATGCGGAATGGTTCAACCCAAGCTATGGAATTGTAACAGAAGAAGTAGTGGATCAAGTTCACGCCCAAGGCATGCAAATCGGATCATGGACGGTACGCAGTCAAGAAGCGGCAGACTTTTTATTCGATATGAACGTCGATGCCATTATCACGGATTACCCGGATTATGTAGATCCTAGAAATTAATACATTTGTTAAAAGGAGAAACCACGGGGACAAGAATCCCGTGGTTTTTTTGTACGGAAAAATAAAGCTTAGGTACCTGTCCTTCAGGCTCTCCCTACATAAAATAAACCGACTTCACCAAAACTTCCTCTATCCCTTCACCTATCTTCCTAACCCCTTCCCCAATGTGCTCATCTGCAACCTGGGACACGCTGAGCCGTATTAAGTTTTCCTTCTTATAAGGAGGGAGATACATATTTGCTGCGTCTTGGACCAGGACTCTTTTTTTCTTGAGGTGCTCGGCCAGGTGTTTTGCTTTTATGTGCCCTGGCAGTTCGATGGTCGAATAGAAACCTGATTCTGCTCCTGAGAAGGTTGTCCCTTTGGGCAGGTAATCCAGATACGCCTGCTTTAGGATCGTTCCCTTTCTTTTGTATTGTTGTCTTAACTTATGGATGTGCGTTTCGTACATGCCGCTTTCCAGATAGATTTCCAAAGCACCTTGGGTGAGAACAGGTGTGTGCACATCGGCTGCGAATTTCGCTTTCGTGAAGTCATCGATCATGGTCTCGGGAAGGACTGCAGTGCCGAGCCTTAAGCCGGGAAGGAGCACTTTAGAGAAGCTTTTTGTATAAATCACCCTGCCGGATGGATCGTAAGCAAACATTGGATCCGCCTTTCTGCTTGTATCGAGATCTCCCATATAATCATCCTCAATGAGATACACGTCATACCTTTGCGCGAGTTCTACGATTCTCTTTTTCTCCTCGTTTGAATAGCAGTAGCCGGTTGGATTCTGGAATCTTGACACCGTGTAAAAACATTTTATATTTCGGTCCCTGAATATCTCTTCCAATTGATCAAGGTTGATGCCCCGATTCGTCATCTCGATGCCGACAAAGGGCAAGCCTCTGGACGTAATCGAATCTATAAAGCTAAAATGTGTGGGCTGTTCCACACAGATTTCCTCTTTCCCGTTTGGAAAGGGGAGGGAAACAAGGATGTCCAGTGCCTGCTGAGATCCTGTTACAACAGCGATTCTTTCAGGGTCTGCGAACACCTGAAGATCTTGAATCTGTTTGGAGAGCTGGTGGCGAAGGGAAAGTAGACCAAGCGGTTCGGAGTATTGAAACATTTTTTCTTTATAAAGGTCGATCGCCTGATTCATACAATGCTGATAGTCCCGGTATGGCATCTTGCTGCGGTCAGGTCCGGCAGATAAAAAATCGATAAGCCCGGATGGCCGGCTTTGTTGTTTGGCAGAGGTTCCCACAAGAAAGTAACCGCTCCTTGGAACCGCATATACTTTATGTTCTCTCTCCAACTCTGCATACGCTTTGATGATTGAATTGATACTGCATTGAAGTTCTTTCGACAGGACTCGAACAGAAGGGAGTCTTTCCCCAGGCATGAGCCGGCCATCTTCCGTTCTGGCTTCGATTTCTTTTATGACTTCTTCATATTTCGTCAGCATAATGGGTTCTCTCCTTCGTTCTGTATGGGTACAGATGGGAATAACAACGCTTTCCGTCTTCTATGTAGTTGCTTATAGTATAGGGTATCAACAGGAATCGGACATCATTAGATATTCCTATTATGCGGGGAGGATGAAAGATGAAGTTATGGAGAGCAGGAGTTCTATTATTATTTGCATTCGCACTCGTTTTTTCGGGTACAGCAGAGTCCGGTGCCAAGCAGACAAAGGCACTGCAGATTGAAGAGTTTTTCAACGGGGATGAGGGGACGATGGTGTTGACAAATCTTAAGAATAACCACACTTACGTCTACAATGAAAAAAGAAGCACCCGAAACCTAACTCCTGAATCAACTTTTAAAGTGGCTAACGCATTAATCGGTTTACAAACGAACGCAGTGAGAGATGAGTACGAGGTAAAGCGCTGGGATAGGGTCGTGAGGGAATTCGAAACATGGAACCGTGACCACACATTGGCATCTGCGATGAGAGAGTCTGCCATATGGTTTTATCAGGATATGGCAAGGGACATCGGGGAAACTGAAATGCAAGGATACGTGGGTGAAATGGGATACGGAAATCAGGACATATCTGGAGGAATCGATTCATTCTGGCTGAACAGCACACTGAAAATATCAGCTCTTGATCAGTTGCAGTTTATGAAAAAACTCGTAAATGAAACATTGCCATTCGATGAAAAACATCAAAAAACTGTGAAAAGAACGATGATTCAAGACGAACAGGATTCCTATACCCTCCACGGAAAAACAGGTACAAGACTGTCAGACGCGGGGCTTGGATGGTACATTGGATACGTTGAGACGAAAAAAGACACATGGGTTTTCGCCGTCAATATTAATGGAAGCGGATCCGAGGCGAAAAACATTGCACTCAAAGCATTGAAGAAACAACTCATAATAAAGTAAAGAAATGCATCCAGCCATCAAAGTAAAGTTACCCCTGATTTTGGAGAATATAGAGGAAAGTGGAAGAGGCGATACCTACAAAGAAGAGATGGCGGCAGGTGAAGAAATGAAAGAATATATGTATACAAAGATTTTCGGGAGTATGGTGG